>JAKJHH010000204.1 GCA_022703965.1 Verrucomicrobiota bacterium | reverse complement strand
CTTGCGATGGAGCAAACTTTTCTCGTTCGCTGAAAAGAAAGTCCGGCTGGAAAGAAAGTCCTGAAATGCTATATTTTCATCGTGTATTTATTATCAAAGATTCAAGATGGAAATATAGATGAAACTATTCGATTCTCACTTTCATTATTCAGGTGAAGAAAGTCCGGAAGCCTGTCAGAAAGCCGCCAGAAGCGGCAATGTACAGTACCTGATGACCGCCAGCGCCTACTATGACGATGCACTGAAAGCGGCGGCCTTTGCCGAAAAGCTTGATGATGTATGGTTTGCCGCCGGACTTCATCCGCATGACTCCGGCAAGGAACACGATTTTACTCAATTTGAAAATCTGCGAAAACACCCAAAACTTAAAGCTGTCGGAGAAATCGGACTGGATTATTTCTATCAGAATGCCGAGCGCCCGCGTCAGCTTGAAGTTTTTGAAAAGATGCTTTCAATAGCACTGGACTGGAAGATGCCGGCAGTCATTCATTGCCGCGACAAAGAAGCCGTATTTACCGCCTACGACGATTCCTTGGCTCTGCTAGGCGATTTTGCAAAAGCCGGCGGTACTTTTGAACTGCATTGCTATAGCGGCACTCCTGCATATACGGACAAATTCCTCTCCATCGGAGCATACTTCGGCATAAGCGGCATCCTTACATTCCCGAAAGCTGATAATATCCGTGAGGTATTTAAAATGATTCCGGATGATCGCATCATGCTTGAAACGGACTCCCCATATCTTGCTCCTGTGCCATACAGAGGAAAGCCCAACCGTCCGGAATACATGCTGGCAACAGCAGCCAAAGCAGCTTCAGAACGCGGCATAAGCCTTGAAGAAATGGCAGAACTGACATGCAATAACACATTCAGATTTTTCGGAATAAAATGAACGAAACATTACGACAGAAATTTGAAGACGCAAAAGACTGGTGCCGCCTTATAAGGCTCCATCATCTTTTCACACTGCCCGGAGACCCGCTGGCCGGATTCATTATTGCCGGAGGAAATCCCTTTTCGTCCTCAATATTCCCAGTTATCATATCAATGATTCTGATCTATGCCTTTTCCATGGTTCTGCATGATACCAAACAAAGCTATAAAAAGGACAGCCCGTTTCAGACAAGTACAAAGATCAAGAGATTTCATGCAAAAGTCACGATGATCGTACTCCTTCTGTCAGCCCTAGCCGCTGCCGCAATCAGCTCATGGCAAGTATTGCTTTGTGCTGGCATCATTGCTGTATTTATTTATCTGAAAAACTGCACAAAACTATCCGGTCATTATGCAGTGCTGCATTCTGCGTGTCGCGTACTCGGAATACTTGCCGGAGCACTTGCCTCAAAAAATTTCTCTCTCAGCATTCCGCTTCTCATATTCCTGACAGTTTCATTCCTCTATTCTCTAGGCCTTCTCATCCTCTTCAGAAATGTATCCAAAGGACAGCTGCCCGGCTTGGGAGCATATCGTATACTGAGTCTGGCGGTCACGGTATGGGGAAGCTTTGTTCTATTCCTGCTATTGCCTGTGATACAGGAAAGCAATGCAATCCAACCGATTATTGCGGCAGCCGCCGGGATAATCGCCGCCTTGCTGCTCTTCATCAAAGTTGCACTGTTCAGGATATCAACAAAGTACTTTAGCGATGCTGACAAAGTCCGCCCCTCACTGGAAGAACTTCTGACATTGACAATACTGATTCAGGCATCCGCCGCAGCACTCTGCATCATACCGGAACCGGCGTTGCTTATCATTACACTCATAATTCCGGCAAAACTCACTATAAGGTTTTTGAATCAGGAGAAGGCTGATGTCTGACTGGATAGAGATTAACAAAGATCCCGCTCACGTCAAACGCGAGAAGGAAAAGGCCAGAGAGCTGAGAAAAACAGCATGGTGGCAGAATGAAATCAACAAAGGCACCTGTCACTACTGTCGCAAGAAATTCAAAGCTGAAGAGCTGACAATGGATCACGTTGTCCCACTTGTCCGCGGTGGAAAAAGCAATAAAGGCAATATTGTTCCGGCCTGCAAGGACTGCAACAATAAAAAGAAATACAAAACCCCTGTCGACATGATCCTTGAAGAACTTGACAAGAATGGCAAATCCGAAGAAACGGATCAGGAACAGTCTTAAGGAACGACAATCGCCGGTAAAAGACTGTGCATGAAATCTTCCATTGCGATCTCGCCATCCTCGCCGGCATCCTTGGGATATGAAACGCGGATTTTTACGTATTTATTCTTAACCTTAAGAAGATAGATATAAGACTCCAGCTCCAAGCCATAGACATTTATTTCAAACAAAGCGACAGGAATCCGCAGTTTTGCGTCTCCTTCTCCATATAGATATACGGATTCAGAAATTAGTCTTGCTGATTTATAGCGACCGTCCGCAACCAGCTCAAGGACATTTTCTTTAAGACTTTCATAATGACCATTGAATGCCGCTTCCGAGTTGAGATCGGACTCCGGCACATCATACACATAAATATCCGCCCTGCCAAGACCTTCTGATGAGTAACGGACGACAAGTCCTGTCGCTTTATTATTGAATTTTACAACTTCCGCCAATTCATAAGAAGCATTTTTGAGTCCAAAAACAATTCCAGTATCAGGCTCAACATAGGCATGCGGCGCAGGTTTCTTTTCTTCTGTGGAAGGCTGTTCTGAAACAGCACAAAGCTGCGCAGTTGCCGTCATGACAATAAAACATGAGATATATTTTAAGAGACCGGATTTCATACAGACTTCAAATCTTTCAATATATATGAAAGTCTGTTTTTCCAGAAGCGAAGCTGTCTGCCGACTTCCTTAGGGCCGGTGCCTCCAAAAATATTGCGGGCTGCAACGCTCTTGGCCGGAGTAAAGAGACTGAGACACTCTTCATCGGCTTCAGGAATAACTTTACGCATCTCATCAAGACTGAGCTTATTGAGAGCCTTTGAGTTGTCACGGCAATATTTTACAAGAGAACCGACCTTGTGATGAGCATGTCGGAAAGGAACTCCGAGCTTAACCAGACGTTCGGCAAGGTCTGTAGCCATCAAGGCTGGATCTGAGGCGGCCTTGCGCATCGCCTGAACGTTTACTTTCATCGTCAGAATCATTTCAGGATAGACGTCAAGAATCTTGTTGGCGGTGTCCAGAGAATCAAAAATAGGTTCCTTGTCTTCCTGAAGGTCTCTGTTGTAAGTCAAAGGAAGTCCCTTGCATATTGTGAGAAGTGCCATAAGATTACCGAAAACTCGTCCGGTTTTGCCTCTGGAAAGTTCGGCTATATCCGGATTCTTCTTCTGAGGCATGAGGCTTGACCCTGTGGTAAAAGCATCGGAAAGCTCGACAAAAGCGAATTCCTGCGAACACCAGATAATAATATCCTCGGAAAGTCTTGATACGTGCATTGAGAATATTGAGAGCGCAGAGAGCAACTCGCAGGCAAAGTCGCGGTCAGCAACGGCATCCATACTGTTTCTGGACATCTCCGGGAAGTCAAGAAGTTCCTTTACGATCTCGCGCTTAAGCGGAAGGGTTGATCCGGCAATTGCGCCAGAGCCAAGCGGAAGCACATAGAGTCTCTTCAGGCAGTCGGAAAGACGTCCTGCGTCTCTTTCAAACATTTCTACGTAAGCAAGAAGGTGATGCGCAAAAAGCACCGGCTGTGCATGCTGAAGATGAGTAAAGCCGGGCATTATGACACGACGGTTCATGTCCGCTGTTTTCACGAGGGCTGCCTGAAAGACTTCAAGCTTCTCAAGAAGATTCCCAATCTCATCGCGAAGATAAAGGCGTATATCCAGAGCAACCTGATCATTGCGGCTACGGCCTGTGTGAACTCTGGCACCTTCGTCGCCAAGATTTTTGATCAGTTCGCTTTCTATGTGCATATGGATGTCTTCAAGTTCTGTCTTGAAAGCCATCTCGCCTTTTTCAATCTTCTTGCGGATAAGATCAAGTTCCTTACAAATCTTCTTTGAGGTGGCGGAAGGGATGATTCCGGCAGCCGCGAGCATTGTGACATGAGCTTTGCTGCCAACAATATCCCAGGCATAAAGCCTTTTGTCGTAGGATATGGATTCGGTAAACTCTGCAACATTTCTGTTGGTATCTGAACTGAAACGGCCACCCCAGAGCGCCATAAAACACCTCTATATTTATGAAGATTGTACAGCAAGGATTATACGCTGTTAAAATACATCCGTATAAAATACAACGGAAAGCGCTCTGAATCAAAGACTGTGACTCTGATTTTCAGTGTTTCCTGGTGGAATTGCCCGCCGCGGAAGAAGAGTTCGCCTTTTTCTTCTGCAAATCAGACAGCTCCTTCAGTGAATCATCTATCTTGTCCAGCTCCTTGAGAACAACTCCGACCATGAACTCGCTGCATGAGTCGCACATCGCGGTGACATATGAATAGGACGGACGCAATGTTTTGGCATCCGCATACGATTTCTGAATCTGCGCTTTCATCCGCTGAAAACGATTTTTAAAGAAGTCTATGGACACTTCCATACCGCTTGTCTGCGCGTCTATTCTCCGGCCTTTAGTAGAAGTTCCCATACTATTGCCTTTGAGGTTCCAATCTTTGACCATTCTAAGCAGTTCAGCCTGGGATTCAGGGAAATCCTCAGTGCTTATCAACGCTGGCTGCCCATCCTTCAGAGAGGCAGCGATAATATATCCGGCAATACATACATCCTTCATGTTGTTGAAGAGTATCAAATCCTTTTTGTAATCCAGCTCCTTGAATCCCTGCAAATCACTTTTCTTCAGATTGTCTATTCTGGTTCCGAAACGTCTGACATCGGAAAAACGAGTTCCGGCGTTAGTCCAGTCAGCCTTATAAACGGCGGCGGATGTAGCCACGCCAATGACCTGATCTGATCCCTTCAAAAGAATCGGACTGCCACTGTTGCCAGGGACGAATTTCGCGCTGACTTCGAGAGTTTTAGGCCCAACGCCGGATACTTTGCCAAAAATCTCGGTATTCACCCCTGCCCCCATGCTGTTTCCATAAACGACAACCTGAGAATTGTTTTTTATGGAATCCATGTCTGTATATATCTTCAGAGGAACAATGTCCAGATTCTGATCTTTGGGGAAAATAATAGCGATATCGCGATCAGCGGCAAAGAATATTTCTCCAGGCTCGATCTCGGTGTTATTGATTGTAAGCAGCTTCACACCGTTATTCTCGAAGAGAACATGCATATTGGTTATAACAGCTTTTCGTCCGTCAAATTCGGTAAAGAAGCCTGTTCCAACGCCTTTTTTACCTTCTACGGTTATGATACTTTGAAGTATATTCTTGTCAGGTTCCGGCTCTTTAACTTGCTCGTTATCTTTGCTCTTTGGAAGAAGTTTTGAGCTTGTTTTAGCTTTAGCGTTTCCATCTTTATCAGAATTGGCTTCCGGCACAGAAGCAGGATTCTCAGGCTCATTGTCCTTCGCAGCGGCAGGCTCGCTCTGTGCGATCGAATGAGATACCATGGAAGCCTCTGAAAACACAATGAATTTATCAGAACTGCCAGTGATTCTTCTGGTTCCGGTGCATAAGGCCTCAATAACAACCGTATCTCCTACACTTACAGCGGATATGCTCTCCATATACTCTCTGGCGAAAAGGAAGAGTATGGAATAGGCACCTTCTCCAAGTTTCATGGAGGGCAGTTTCGAGGAAGAATCCTCCTCAATTGCAGTAACTTTTCCGCTGACGGAATAAAGATTCCCCTTATAAGTTCCGTTTGCGTTGAGTTCATTTTTTTTGAATGCCGCAGTTATTGCCGACGCCTCAACAATATTCTCTGAATAAAGTGCTGTCATTGAAACAATCAAAACTGCACAAAAAGAAACAAGCCTGTTCATTAAACCCCCGTATAAAATTTATAGACTTTTATGATAAACCTCATACTGCATTTTAGCAAATCAGAAAAATAAAAAAGCCTCCTTTTACGGAGGCTTTACTATAGAAAAAAATGACAGCCTTTTATTGCTGCTTTACGAAAACTCTGAGACGCTTTTTCTCATAGTTTTTTCCGCTCTGAGAAAATGTCCAGTCAGTATGCTGTGCTGATGGAGTATTGCCGATTCCAATGTCGGCATTCTGAGTTGCCTTCCAGTTATTAATCGCAAAGAGAGTCTGCTTTGCGTCGTAATTATGAATCTGCATTGAGCCGTATCCATCGGCAAGCGAATCAATCTGGTCGCCCCAGTCGTATGCATTGGTGGCGTTAGGTATATTTTTAGCATTGTTTCCGCCGTAGTTATTCGGCCAGAATTCGATATTGCCCTTCATTCCTGTACCTGTTTTTATACCTTCCGCATCAGAATAAACATTCAGATTATTCAACATGGTCTGAAAGACCGCCTGAGAAGCAAGAACAGGTACGCCAATCTTCTTTACATCATTGGTAAATGCGTCCATCGATACATAGAGATACTTGGACTTACCGCCCTGAGTCAACTCTATCATATATGCGATTCTGTCAAATGACCTAGTGACTTCAGCCGATTTATCAACATCATATTTGAAGGAAGCTCCAAGCTTGGAGAGATCAAGATCATAGACAAGCTGATAATCTTTTGTCTCGGGAATAAATACGAGCTGATCTCTATTGGGGACGTTGCCTGCTCTGAATGTAAGCGCAGGAAGTCCAGCCTGATTGGCGAGATTAGGTTCGGCGAGCTTATGCCAGCCATAACGAACTGCTATCGGGTTGCTGACTTCTGCTGAAGAAAGTACAACAGCATTGCCATCGATCACCGCATCAGCTTTGACGAAACCGCCTTTTTCCGCATCTATGATTTCAAACCAGTCAGGAGCCTTGCCGTCTCTTGTTTTGAGTCCGCCCTCGGCGTTGTCAAAAACAATCTTAAGTTTATTGCCTTCAATCTTCATCTCTTTGAATGAAGGACCGTTGCAGACAATATCTTTCTTTCCATATGCCTTATTAAGAGCCAGCAGAGAAAGACGACGTCCGACTTCTTTCTTGTTCCTCGGATGAATATCCTTCAGATCGGATATGTCCGTAGTAACAATCATACCTGTTCCCGGAATTGCCTGAGCGGCAGTCTGTGCCTCCCAGAATTCAGGCACTATATAAGGACTCTCATTGCCGTACTGATAAGGGGCTATCTGCACATAGAAATAGAAGAGATCAGGATTATTCCAGACTTTTCTCCATCCTTCGACAAGAGCCTTGGTTTTCTCTGTGTAAAGTTTGCCTTCTCCGTGATTGGACTCGCCCTGATACCAGATTGCTCCTTTGAT
>JAKJHH010000203.1 GCA_022703965.1 Verrucomicrobiota bacterium | reverse complement strand
TCCTGCGCTGAGTACGCTATAATCACTTTCGACAAGGACTTCGTCAGCCTTAAGCTCCGGCAGAGTGATTTTCTGCAAAGCCGCCTTGCCCTTGGATTCAAATATTATCTGATAGCCTTTCATTGGCACTCCTATGTTTTTCTGTTAAAAATTATATTGGAGATTCTGCCTCGTAGCAATAGAAGTAAGGGGTGATTCCTGAAAAGCTTTATGGAAGAAATATTGCATTTCAGCAAGTTTTAGAATATATTGGAAATGAATCAGTAGAATAGGAATATTTCAATGAAACTTCAGGAAATAGCCAAGCTTGCCGGTGTTTCTCCGGCTACGGTTTCGAGGGTATTCAGCCATCATCCGAACATACGCAGTGATCTGCGCGAGCACGTTTTTGCCATTGCCAAAGCTCACGGATATCATCCGCGCCTTTCCACCAAGCAGCGAAATATTGTGATTATCCTGCCGGGCGACGAGATTTATCCGATCCGCAATTGTCTTGAGATGGTCATGATGGCCTTGACTCTTGTCCTGCCTAAGCGAGGCTTCCGCATTGAAATTCTGCCTCAGGACAATATAGAAAGACTCGACAGCATTCAATTCTGCGGAGCTGTCGCTATCGGAGCCGATCCGGAAGACTTCAAGAACTGGTCTGAACGCTTTTCCGCTCCGCTTGTGCTGGTTGACCGTGAAGCTCCTCCGAATCTGCCGAATGTCTATTCCGTGCGCTCGGATGAAGCTCAGGGCATGGATCTTGCCATAGGACATCTTTTTGAGCGAGGATGTCGTAAAATCGGCTGCATCATTTACGGTGGCTCAGGGAGTGCCAATGCAATGATTCGCCGCAATGCGGTCGTAAATGCGTTGAAAGCCAGAAAACTTCCTGTCAGCGAAGCTCTGGTGCAGATCGGCGTCGATGAAAATTATGTGGAGATTATAGGCAAAATTCTGAAGCTGAATATCGATGCGCTTTTCTGTCCCGGCGGAAATGCAGGGATCATCACTGCTTATGCCCTTTCTCTATTCAACAAAAGAGTGCCGCAGGATGTTTCCGTGATAGCTTCGGAGCATAAGCTGTTTTCACGTTTTGCGACTCCTCCGCAGACCTGTATCACCCAGGATCATCTAGGACTTGCCGGATTAGTTGCCGACATCATTGAAGCCTTTCCTGATCAGAGCCCCATGCCACAGCGTTCGATGCTACCCTACAGCCTGATTGTCCGCGACAGCGTAAGAATCCCGGAAGATTGACGTTTTATGAAATGATAAAAATTTTTCAGTACCCTATTGACTGCTTGTTATACTTTCGTTATGATTTAGTATAACAAGGAGTTGCAAAAGATGAGAAACAAGCCGGGAACTTTCGGACATCTGCCAAAGTGTCTCAGGGTTAAGGAAGAGATCAAATCCGCCGTTCTGTCCGGTAAGTTCGGAATGAGCGGGACTCCTTTTATGCAGATAAGGGCACTTGCTGCTGCGTATGGAGTGTCTCTTGTAAGCGCTCAGAAGATAGCAGTCATGCTGAAAGAAGAAGGGCTGATAAGTCAGGCCGGCAAGTCTTATGTCATCAGCTCAAATGTAGCAAAAAATGCAAAGATATCCAAAATTGCTCTGATTGTAACGATGCTGGATAACCCGTTTTTCGCTCTGCTCGCCAAAAATCTTGAGTCTGCGGCAAGAGAGCGAGGCTTTGAACTGCTGACTGCAAGCAGTAATTACAATGTGCAAAGAGAGCGCGAGCTTATAGATATGTTTATCCGGGATGGCGTGGATGCTATTCTTGCATGTCCGGCGGATGAAAAATTCTCCGCTGCCAATTATGAAAATCTTTATCTGCCATGCCTTCTTATTGGTCGCAAACTCGCAAATCTTGAGATGGATTCTGTACTTGTGCAGAATTTTTCTGCCGGTCAGTCTGTCGCCGAGCACATGATCAAGACCGGCAAACGCAGATTCGCATATATAGGACTTGAGAATTTTGCTGGTGATCAGCGTCTTCATGGCTTTTCCTCTGCCTTGAATGACGCCGGTTTTGAATTGAGCAAAAAAGCTGTCCTGCGAGTCAGAAATGATGAGCTGGATTCTCTTGTTCCTAAATTCAGTGAATTTCTTAAAAGCATCAAAATGCCTGCTGGCATATTCTGTTTTCATGACCTGATTGCGTCACGTCTGATGAAGGCCGCTTTGCTTTCCGGAATAAAGATTCCGGACGAACTCGCGATATGCGGATTTGATGATCTGCCTGTGGCGGCAGAACTTATTCCAAGCCTGACAAGTGTTGCGTATCCTCTTGATCAGATGGCTCAGGCGGCAGTTTCACAGATATGCCGAAGAATTGAGGGGAACACAGGTAGACCTGTTACATGTTTTCTTGATCCTGTACTGATCCCGCGTGAAAGTACAATACATCTTGGTGATTCTGCTTTGCGGAATTTGAATCTGCGTAATTTTTCCTGCAATCCGGCTTGAGGCTTTTCAAATAAATAATATAAAAGGAGTACTATGTCTATTTCCAGCACAGCAATAAGTTACTATTCTCTTAATTATGTCGAGAATGCAGAGCGTGATTTTACTGAAATGCTTGAGCATGGATGTACAACCGTAATTCTTGCCGTCAGTGAGTTTGAATTCGACTTCTGGCGTCCTAATATCCCTAAAATTGTCAATGCCGCTCATAAACTCGGTTTGAAAGTTCTTCTGGATCCATGGGGAATCGGGAAGTATTTCGGAGGTGAACAGGTGAGTCTTTTCCTCCAGAATAACATCGAAAATCGGCAGGTCTCAGCTTTGACTGGAGAAAAACTTCCGGCAGCCTGTTTCAATACGAATTCCTTCCGTGACTATTTCCAGAGATTTTGTTTGAGTCTTGCCAAGGAAACCGATGCAGACGGCTTTTTCTGGGATGAACCTCATTACGCATTCCCGAAATCTTATGCATCAATTACAGGCGGAGCAGGCGATGACTGGGCTTGCAGATGTCCTGTGTGCATGAAGAAGTTCCAGGATTATTATGGCTATGAAATGCCTAAGATCATGACGGACGACGTTAAACAGTTCCGCTGGCGGGAAGCTCTTTTCATTCTCAGCGATACCTCAAGAAAACTGAAGGAAATGAAACCGGAATTGGAAATAACATGCTGTGTTCATGCCACTTTGAACACATACTACGTTACTGAACTGAGAGGCTATGATAACTGGGATTTGGTTGCTTCATGCCCTTATTTCGATGTGTTTTCGACAACTATCATCAGTTGGGAGCTTCCAGGATCATTCTTCGAGAATATTACAAAAAGAACCGTTGATGTTGCCAGAAAATATGGAAAACAGTCTGAGCGCTGGCTTATGAATTACTATAAACAGCCCGCTGATTTCAAGCAGATGGATGAGGTCGTGGATCTTTATGAACGTCTCGGCGTGGATCGTCTGGCTGCATGGACATTCAAGGGAGGATATGGCACTGTTCTTGCCGCTCCTGATGCACTTAAGCTTTGGGACAGACTTGGAAAAAACTATAAAAGAGTTCTCAAGATTAAATAAGGATCATAGTAATGTATAACGATTTTGGATATTTTAATAAAATTGTAGAAAATATAGATAAGATCAATTCATATCAGGAGGCTAACATAAAAAAAGCAGCCTCCATGATGGCCGATGCCGTTGCCGCTGATAAACTGATAAATATATATGGCGGCGGCGGACATACTACGCTTGTAATGGGAGAAATGTTTTTCCGTGCAGGCGGCTTCAGTAACATAAACCCGATTATGGAAACAGGGCTTTCAGTCTTCAATCAGGCAATAAAATATCTTGAGCTTGAACGTTGTGTAAATTATGGACGTTCTATCATGAAGTACTATAAACTTCAGAAGGATGACATTCTTATAATATTTCACAATATAGGAATTAATGCGGCGACAATAGATGCGGCTCTTGAAGCAAAAGAAAACGGAGTGAAAATAATAGCGGTATCCAGTTCATACTGGCAGAAGGAAATGCCCGAAGATCATTTCATTCGTCATCCATCTAAAATCAATCTTTTTGATATCTCAGATATCTGCATTGATGACTATAATCCTGTCGGAGACGCTGTTGTGAATGTCCCTGGATTTGAAACTCCTATTGCTCCGATATCCAACATTGTGGATTTTTATATAGCTCACAGGCTCGAAATAGCGACAGTCGAAGAATGTGTAAAACGCGGTATAACGCCTCCTGTCTGGAAGAGCGCAAATACCCCCGGCGGAGATGAGGCCAATGCCGCATATCTGCGAAAGTATTCACCAAGAATCAAAAGCTTGTAAGGATTATTCAGAAATGTGTTCGCACAAAAAAACTGCCGATATTGAAGAGCATAGAGATTACCTGTATAAGATAGTCCGTCTCAAGTTTTTCTTTATGCATTCATGGCTGGAAGCACATCCGGAAGATTCAGCTCAGAATGTACTGAGAAACCGTATAGATATTTACAGAAAAACAGATGCGAATCCTGATTGGCTGAATCCTCCTTTGATAGACTGGAAAAATTCAGCTTGGCAGATTCTTGAAAAAGATGTTCTGGAGGCTTATGTCAGATACAAAGACGATATTATGGCATTTGAGGAAGAGGCTTTCTCTGTTGTGAAGGAGAGTATCGACGGAAGGCTTGAGAGAGATTTCAAGGATGATTCCGTTTTAAAGCGTTATCATTGCGGAGCTTTTCGCCATGACATATATGAAACAGATACGAATATTGCCGAGTTCCATATTGCCAATCCTCTCAGACCGTATTCCATATTTGATGATCCTCTTTATATTCCATGCAGTTTTCTGATTCTCATGGATCATGTTCAGGCTCGTTACCGTGCAGAGAGTATTGCAACCGCAAGTTGGCTGAACAGTCATCCGGCATGGCTGAATTATTTTCCTGAAGAGTGGCAGTCAAACATGGAGCCGGAAATTGAGGATATCGGATGGGGATATGGCATATGGGGCCAATTTATAAACGCACGAGGGACTTTTAATGATAAACTTGGAGATTATTTCCGTCTGCATAGAAGGTTCAGGTATTATCCGCGCTATTCAAAAGTTTCCATTCCGCTTATGAGGCAGTACTTAATTGACAATTTTTTTTCAAATTCGCAAAATATGAAAGTTAAAGGATTTTAATATGATTGATGATTTAATAGACAATATGAATCATTGTTTGCTTATGCTGCGTGAAAAATATGGAGTTCAGGCAACAGGATGCCTGGAGCTGCCTGATGACAAAAAAACAAGCGGCGTCAAGTACGTACTGAGAAAGGGCAACGAGACTATCAACTTGCTGCCTTGGCGTGTGGAAAGACGCTTTATTGAACTCAGAAATCTCTTGCAGAACAGGACTCTTGAGGATCTTTAACATTGCGTTTCAGTTCATTTGCAAACGGTCTTTCCATGGCTGAACTTTTGTACAGGGAGCTGGAGCTGTGTGAATGGATCGGGGACTCTTCAGTGAAATCGTTGTTTGCCGTTTTCGGAGGAGATGCCGGGGCAAACCTTATCATAAAGCTCCACAACGGCATAAGTTGCTCCATTGAGTGCGGCAACAGACTGCCTGCCGGAAGCCGTCCTGTTGATCGTCATGAGCTGATTGCACGCAGAGGAATTGCTTCGGACAGGACAGTGGATTCACAAATTCCGCAATCTTCAATTTATCTTTTTTCTGAGACGGGAAAATCTGAATTTACAGATATAGACGCGGAATTGTTTGAGCTTGAACCGGAATCTTCTTTGTATGTGAGAGCGGCGTTTGCCGCTTTGCGTTCCGGTTCTACTGCCTCTTTATGGAATAAACGTCATTCAAGAATAATGAAAGTTCTTGATGCAGCCCTGAGTGGGAAGCTCAGTTTTTTTGAGAAGGAGAATTCAATATGAGTCAAAAACCTGTAAAAATCGCAATAATGTCCCTTACTCACGGACATACCAGAAAGTATTATCAGACACTTAAGGAAAATCCCAAACTTGAATGGGTTGCTGTTCAGGCGGACAATCAGGATGTCAGGAAGATCTTTGAATCAGGCAGTCACGGAGTTCCTTGCTATGATTCAGCCGAAGAGATGTTTCGCAGACATCCTGATCTTGAGGCTGTAGTTTTGGCATCCGCCAACAGTCGTCATCTTGAGCAGATTCGGGACTGTGCTGAACGAGGACTTCATATTATTTCCATGAAAATACCCAGTTTCGATATGGGGGAATATGATGAGATGATAAGAATATCGGAAAAACACAATGTTGTTGTTCAGGTTGAGCTTGAGCTTCATTATAATCCTGTCGTTCACAGGCTGAAGAAACTCATAGCGGAAGGTGCTATAGGCAAAATTCTTTCAATTCAGGCGACAAACATTACTCTTTCTCCTGTATGGGCGTTTCCATGGCAGGGGATTCCAGAGCTAAGCTATGGAAAAAGAGTCGCGCTTGGAGAAAACAATCCGCGTTTCCGGGGCGGGGCGCTTTGCGACCATCCTCATGTTTTCGACCTGATTCGCTGGCTTAGCGGATCGGATATCGATTTTGTATATTCTCAAACTGCTCCTAATATTCGTCCTGAGCTGGAAGTTGAGGATATGCTTCTTGTGAACGGCAAAATGAAGGACGGCACAGCATTTCTGCTGGATCCTTCATGGTCAAGAATGGAGGAGCGTCTCAAGGTGCCTGGTCCGGGCTGGGAGGTCTATCCCAAGCGTATGGAAGTGAATCTTGTCATCACCGGAGAAAAGGGCACATTGTTTTGCGATTGTTTCGGCCCTAATGTATATCATAACGGTGCTCCGAATGACCGTTATACAGTTCAATATACTTATTTCGATGAGTGGATAGGGCTTGTAGACGAGTTTGTAAGATGTGTAAGAGATAAAAAAACACCGCAGATAAACCTGCGCTGGCACAGGCAGACAATATCGGCTATGAATGCATGTTATGAAAGTATACAATCCGGTCTTCCGGTCAATATCTGATTAAAAGGAGTAAAATTTATGTCTTCACATCTGAATCCGTTGCTCTATCCGTTTCCTGCTCAGCTTGAGAGTACAAATGAATATTTTAAGGTGAAGGATCATATTAAACTTATGCTTCCTGATGACTTGTCGCCTGATTATTTTCTGGAAACATGGAAGAAATTCACCGGAGCTGCCATTCGCGTTGAGAGCCTTAGAAACGCTGCTCTTCCTGCGAATAATTTCATTCTTACAACAAGTGACTCAATACCTTCCCCTGCTGTTATTCAGTCAGGAATGCAGTCATGTTTAAGAATCGATAAATACGGCATAGCCGGATGCGGCAGTTCGCTTACGGA
>JAKJHH010000202.1 GCA_022703965.1 Verrucomicrobiota bacterium | reverse complement strand
GAAGACTTCACGCAGTTTAAACTCGTGAAAAATTAAACCTTTCTTCGATACCGAAGTGGAAAATTATCATAGGAGAATGTAAAATGAAAAAGTTAATATTCTCATTAATTACGGCACTGTCAATCATAAGCGTTCAAGCCGGAGTGCAGCCTCTACAAATCACTTCAAGCATCCTTCCGCAAACCTATCTTGTAGACAGGATCGGCGGGAAAAACGTGAAGACCTAGACCTTGGTGCAGCCCGGTCAGGACATACATACCTTTGAATTGAGTCCACGCATGATAATGCAGGCGGCTCAGTCACAGATATACTTCACTGTCGGCATTCCGTTTGAGGAACAGCTCACCGGAAAACTGAAAAGCGCCGAAGGCATAAGTTTTGTGGATATGAGCGCCGGAATCAAACGCAGAAAAATGAGCGAAGCCGACGAGCATCATCACCACGAAGGCGAAGCCGGTCACCATCACGATGCGGACGGAGGACTTGATCCTCATGTATGGCTCTCGATTCCCAACCTGAAAATCATGGCAAAAAACACCTGCAACGCAATCTGCGCCGCCGATCCGACCTCAAGCGATTATTACAAGGATAATCTTGCAGCCCTCTTAAGCGTTCTTGATAAGGCGGATGCAAGAATAACGGAAATTCTTAAGCCGTACAAGGGAAGTAAATTCTTTGTGTACCACCCCGCTTTCGGTTACTTCGGAGACGCTTACGGACTGGAGCAGGAAGCAGTCGAAATCGACGGCAAAAGCCCAAGTCCGAAACAGCTTGCAAAACTCATCAAGGAAGCCAGAGAAGATGGCGTAAAAGTCATCTTTGTACAGCCTCAGTTCGATCCTAAGAGCGCTGTAACAGTAGCCGAGGCTACAAGAGCGGCGGTGATCCCGATGGATGACCTCGCCTATGATGTCGTAGCCAATATGCAGGATATGGCCGGAAGACTCGAAACAGCTCTGAAAAAATAAATACATGGACTCACGCCGGACTATCATCGAAATCGAAAACCTGTCGTTCTCCTATGGTGAAATGCCGGTTCTTATCGACGTGAATCTGAAAATTCATGAAAAAGAATCAGTATGCATCATAGGACCTAACGGCGGAGGAAAAAGCACTCTGCTAAATCTTATTCTCGGGCTGATAAAACCGCAGAAAGGCAGCATAAAAGTCTTCGGTGAAAGTCCGGACAAGGCCAGAGGCCGAATCGGCTACATGCCTCAATACACGCAGTTCGATCCGGCCTTTCCAGTGACAGTGATGGACATTGTCCTGATGGGCAGAGTCGAAAAACATCTCTTCGGCTTCTACAACAAAAATGACAAGAAACTGGCTCTTGAAGCGCTTTCAGAAACAGGCATGGAAGCACTCGCCAAGCGCCATTTTTCAGAGCTCTCTGGAGGACAGCGTCAAAGAGTTCTGATATCGCGGGCTCTTGTATGCGCACCTGAACTTCTTCTGCTCGACGAACCGACGGCAAATGTAGATCCGGCTGTTCAGGAACAGTTCTATGTGACATTGGAAAGACTCAACAGGAAAATGGCCGTAATCATCGTCTCTCACGATCTTGGAGTAATGTCTCAGAAGATAGAAAGCGCTGTCTGCGTAAACCGCTACGTCAACATTCATCCGACATCTGAACTTGACGGAACCACGATACAAAAAGTCTACGGAGCCAATTTGCGGATGATTCGACATGATCACAGATGCTCAGGGGAAGGACACTGCCATGAGTGAAATCTGGAATGCCTTGACAGATCCTTCAATTCCCTTCTTCCGCTACGCGTTTATCGCCGGCATACTTTCCAGTGTTGCCCTCGGAATAATAGGAACTTACGTAGTCACCAGAAGAATCAGCTATATAGCCGGTGCCATATCCCACTGCGTCCTTGCCGGAATAGGCCTAGCTCTTTATCTGAAAACAGTAGTCGGACTGACGCTTTTGACACCGATGCACGGAGCAATACTCAGCGCAGTAGCGGCAGCTCTCATCATAGGATGCGTCAGCATGTACGCAAGCGAGCGCGAAGACACTGTAATAGGTGCACTCTGGGCGGCGGGAATGTCGCTGGGGCTCATTTTCATAGCGATGACTCCAGGCTACACGGATGCAATGAGTTATCTCTTCGGCAATATTCTGCTTGTCTCCGGAAAAGATCTCGTGACCGTTCTCGTTCTTGATGCGATAGTAACTGTTACATGCATCCTTTTCTACAACAAATTTCTCGCTCTTTGTTTTGATGAAAAATTTGCCAGACTGCGAGGAATCAACGTTAACTTCTATTACCTTCTGCTTCTGACGCTGACAGCTCTTACAACTGTACTCCTGCTGAACATTCTCGGGACAGTAATGGTTATAGCGATGCTCACGATTCCATCCGCAATAGCCGGAAAATTCTCAAAGCGCATGTG
Organism: Verrucomicrobiota bacterium; assembly: GCA_022703965.1. Classification (GTDB taxonomy): domain Bacteria; phylum Verrucomicrobiota; class Lentisphaeria; order Victivallales; family UBA1829; genus JAKJHH01. Next base: position 4,947 of record JAKJHH010000202.1, on the reverse strand, counting down.
GCATATGATGATAATATCCATGATCTTAAATATGCTTTTCACGGCGGCAGGTCTGATTCTCAGCTACCACATGAACCTGCCGAGCGGCCCGGTTATAATCCTTATCGCAGGAGCGGCATACATAATCATTTCTCTAAAAAGTCTATTTAAGACCTTATTTCCAAAGAACTAAAGAAAAACTCAAACAAAAGCGACAAGAATAGTTTATCAAAAAGCTTGATTTGCTTTTGACAGCAATATCCTTCTGAAGTATTTTAATTGCAGGTGGAGAATTCCAATGACGGACCTGAAATGAAAATACTCGTTGTCAACAAATATTGCGGTTTTCATTGCGGTGTAGAAAGATACATCTTCAATAATGCTGAACTGCTCAGAGACAACGGACATGAACTCTGGGGCCTCTTTGAAGAGGAGACGGACACCGCAGGCGCGTTCAAATTCGCCTTTCAACACAGCATACTCCATGATGGAAATCTAGACAAAACCCTTTCTTTGATCCACGATACCGGCTTTGACATGGTTGCAATACATAAGACCATGAATCTCAAGCTGATCGAAAAACTTACAGAACTATATCCATCAATAATCTTCATGCATGACCATGAATACAACTGCATGAAACTAAACCGCCATTTCAGCAAATTCAGACTGAACTGTCATATACCTTTCAACATTCCTTCGTGTTACATCTGTTCCAGACTGCTGAGCAGAAACTGGATTAAAGAGGATCGTGACTCCCTTATAAATCCTTTCCGGAAAAGCGCAATTCTCAAAGCCGTAAAGAGCGGAGGAAGAGCCGTCGTTCTTTCACAGTTCATGAAAGATACATTACTGCTAAACGGCTTTGAAAAACATAAAATCGACCTTGTGCATCCCTTTGTTGTTCCCAAGGAACGACGCAATGAAGCCGACGACAGAGGAGCGGCACGCATACTTTTCGCAGGACCGATCACAAGGCTCAAAGGAGTTGACCTTCTTGTCAAAGCGGCAAAATATCTGAAAAGCGATTTCTGGATGACCATAGTAGGCCGCGGCCCCTATGAATCCAGTCTCCGCATGTTGATAGAAAGCTCTCCGGTAAGTCATAAAATACGCTTTAAAGGTTTTTCGCTCGACATGCCTTCCGAATACGAGGAAGCCGACATTGTAGCGGTTCCCTCTGTCTGGATGGAGCCTTTCGGCTTGGTCGGAATAGAAGCCTTTTCCTATGGTAAACCGGTTGTCGCTTTCGACAGTGGAGGAATTTCTGAATGGCTGCGCGACGGCTACAACGGCTTACTTGTTGAAAAACATGATCCGCGGCTTCTTGCAGAAAAACTGGATGAACTGATATCCAATCCTGCAAAAGCCAAACTGCTGGGAAAGAACGGCTACAGAACAATTAACGAAAAATTCTCACCGGAATCTTATCTGAAAGACTTCAACCAGATCGCCGTCAAAGCGATATCAGATAAACGCAACAATCTCTGAAATCCGCTCAGGCTTTTTTCAGCGCATCAATCAGTCTGTCAATGTCTTCATATGTATGTGCGGCATTGACCGAAATTCTTATTCTGGCAGTGTTCTTAGGTACCGTTGGAGGCCTTACAGGAAGAGCCAGAATCCCCTTCTCGAAAAGCTTGGAGGAAAGCTTGATGACTTCCCCTGAATCCCCGATTATGACAGGAATGACTGGAGTTCTGGAATTTGCGGTATCGAAGCCGGCCTTTTCAAGAGAAGTCCTTAGATAAGTAAACTTTTCATACAAATTCTTTCTGGCTTCATTACAAGCTGGCGTCTGCACAAGACTTACAGCCGCAGCAATAGAGCCAAGCACGGCAGGCGGCAAGGCGGTACTGTATATAAAAGTACCGCAACGATTGATAAGATAGTCCTTCATAAGGGATGAACATGCCGCATAAGCTCCGTAAGAGCCCAAAGCTTTGCTGAAGGTTCCCATCGCAATATCGGCACCGTCAGAAAGACCTTCGCCATGTTCTCCGAAAACGCCGCTTGCATGAGCGTCGTCCAGATAAAGCAGCGCATCATATTCCTTTGCCAGACGCTTTATATCGTCCAGAGGAGCGATATCGCCATCCATACTGAACACAGTATCGCTTACAATCAACTTGCGGGGATTGTCCTTATGCTTTTCCAGAAAAGAGACAAGGTGATCAACATCATTGTGTCTGTAACGGAGAAATTCGGCACCTGAAAGCTGACATCCTGCGTTAAGACTGGCGTGATTGAGTTTATCCGCAAAGATGACGGCAGACCTGTCGGCCAGCGCCGGAATAATACCGGAATTTGCCAGATAACCGGAGCCGATGACTATTGACGCCTCCGTGCCTTTCCATCTTGCTATTTCGTCTTCCAGCCTGAGACAGGCAGCACTTGTACCTGTAATCAATCTGGAAGCGCCGGAACCGGAACCGTACTTCTCACCCCACCGCACCGACTCATTCCGAAGTTCGGGATGCTCAGAAAGAGCCATGTAGTTATTTGAAGAAAAATTGAGGAACCGCCTGCCTTCAAATTCAGATTCGCGCGCGGAGACAGGATTGATCGCCCGGAGCACACGTTTAAGCTTCGTGTCTTCGGCTTCTTTGAGAAAGTCTTTTATGAAATCGTATTTACTCATAATAAAATAAGGACTGTAATGATTATTATACCATTACAGTCCCTGAATATTTTTCAAGCGGCATCAGCCGTTGATTTTCTGGAATTCCTGCATGAAGTCGATAAGTCTTTCGACGCCGGCAAGAGGCATAGCATTGTAAATGCTGGCTCTTATGCCGCCCGCGGAACGGTGTCCCTTGAGACCGATCATGCCTTCGGCAGTAGCTTCCTTGACAAACTTATCTTCGAGCTCTTCGGAAGGAAGACGGAAGACAACGTTCATCTTGGAACGGCTTGCCGGATCATTCGGATTCTTGTAGAAGCCGTTTGAGGAGTCGATTGTCTCATAGAGAGCTTCCGACTTGGAATTATTGATTTCTTCCATGACGGAAAGTCCGCCGATCTCGAGAAGCCAGTCTGTAACCAGCGCAAGCATGTAGACCGAGAAAGTCGGAGGTGTATTGAACATCGACTGCTCATCTGCATGTGTGCTGTAGCGGAGCATTGTCGGAACCGTTTCAGGAGTTCTCTTGAGGAGATCCTTTCTGATAATGACAAGTGTCACGCCGCTGGGGCCGAGATTCTTCTGGGCACCGGCATAAATGAGACCGAACTTATTGACGTCAATAACCTTTGACATGATGTCGCTGGACATGTCTGAGACAAGCGGCACTTCAACATCCGGGAACGAGTGATACTGTGTTCCGTAGATGGTGTTGTTACTTGTGATATGCAGATAAGAAGCATCCTTGCTGGGCTTCCAGTGTCTGATATCAGGAATCTTTGTGTATTTGATGTCCTTGCTGCTGGCAATGACCTTTACAGTACCGAAGTTCTTGGCTTCCTTGATGGCCTTGCTTGACCATGTGCCGGTATCTGCGTATTCAGCAAATCCGCCTGGAAGCATGATGTTCATCGGAACCATGGAGAACTGCATGCTGGCTCCGCCCTGAAGGAAAAGGACTGCGTAGTTGTCGCTGATGCCCATAAGCTTGCGAACGTTCTTTTCAGCACGGTCAATCACTTCTTCAAAGTGTTTGCCGCGATGAGTAAGTTCCATAATGCCGCAACCTGTTCCGCGATAGTTGCAAAATTCCTGCTGTGCTCTTTCCATTACAGGGGTCGGCAGCATGGCCGGGCCCGCGCTGAAATTATATACTCTCATTGGAGGTCCTCCGTTCTGTTATTCAATTAACAAATCCGAAATAAACTATACATCCTCAGATACATTTCACAAGATGAGGCCTTAAAAATTTTTGTGTTTTTACAAGTCATGAAGGGAAAATGCTTCGATAACGGCTGGCCCAATATGAAAGGATTATATCGGCTCCGGCACGACGTATCGAGCAAAGGGATTCGCGAGCCATGTCCTCAAGATTCCCCCAGCCCTTCTGAGCCGAAGCATGTATCATGGAATATTCACCGCTGACGTTGTAAGCTGCCACAGGCAGAAGGGTAGTTCTTTTCACTTCCGCAATGATATCCAGATACATCTGAGCCGGTTTGACCATCAGAATATCAGCGCCTTCACCCTCGTCAAGAATAGATTCGAGAAGTGCTGTTCGCGGATTCCTATAGTCAGCCTGATAAGATTTTCTGTCTCCATGAGAAGGAGCCGAGGCGGCAGCCTCTCTGAAGGGGCCGTACATAGAAGACGCGAATTTACTTGAATAGCTCATCAGCAAGGTATCCGTATAAGATTCCGCATCAAGAGAATCTCTGATCGCGGCAACCTGTCCGTCCATCATGGCGCTTGGAGCGACGCAGTGAGCACCAGCCTCGGCGTGAGAAACTGCTGTCCTGGCTAGGAGTTCAAGGGTCGAATCGTTATCTACGGTGCAGCCGTCCTTGAGCAGTCCGCAATGACCGTGCGATGTGTATTCGCAAAGGCAAACGTCCGTAAAGACAAGAAGAGAAGGAAATTCCTTGCGTATCTCCCTTATCGCTTTCTGCACAAGACCATTTTCTTTCCAGGCATAAGAACCGTCAGGAGTTTTCAAGGAATCATCAGGTACGGCAAAGAGCATAAGTCCGCCGATTCCGGATTCTGCAACAAGCGAGAGAGCCTTCAGGAGTTCGTCGATACTGAAACGAAATTGGCCGGGCATTGATTCAATCGGAATTTTCTGTCCCCTTCCGCCGATGACGAAAACTGGCCAGATAAATTTTTCAGGCGGCGGAAAAGGTTCTGCAAGCATATTCCTTATCGCCGGATTAAGTCTTGTCCGTCTCAATCTGAGTCCGGAAAGAGATACGGAATCAATTGTTTTTTTCATTAAAACGCCTTTCCAGAGAAGAGTTCAATATATCAAGAGCCAGAGTCTCAATTGAATCAGTGGCGGATTCATA
>JAKJHH010000201.1 GCA_022703965.1 Verrucomicrobiota bacterium | reverse complement strand
ACGAGTGCGTCGTAAACCGAGCTGTCGCCGTGGGGATGGTACTTACCGATCACTTCACCGACGACGGTCGCGCTCTTGGTGTATTTATGAGACTTGAAAAGTCCCAGCTGTCTCATGGCGAAGAGGATTCGGCGGTTGACGGGTTTCAGGCCGTCTCTCACGTCAGGAATCGCTCTTCCGACGTTTACGCTTAGTGAATACTGCAAGTACGCAGTATGCATAATATCTTCAATATTAACGGGAAAGTCTCTGAGCTGCTGATTGTTGTCACTCATGGTATACCCCTTGCAACCTCATAATATCTTAAACTAGTGTATATGTTTTCAGTAATCCGTTAATATACACCTTTTGTCTTATTAAACAAGATGCTTCCGGCGATACTTGGAAATACTTTTCATTTATTGCGACGCATACGTTCGTCCATTTCCCGGAAGAGCCTTATCAAGGGGCGCAGACTTTGCAGATGTCCTGTTTTATGATAGCGATCCATAAGATTGTCAAAGTATGTCTTTGTTGCCGCCAGTCCCGGAGTCTTTTTGCTGTAAGCCTGATGTCCCTCTATGAAGAGATTTTTCAGATAGGAGTAATGAAACTGAGCTGTCGTGTTGAAGTCCGGATGTCTAGGCGATATTTCCGGATCTTCTTTAAAGGTATCGTAGAAATGCAGATATCTGATTGTGTCGTAATTTCTCGCTTTTGCGGGATATATGTTCCTGTTTCCGAGCAGCCAGCTTTCCATGCATCTGTGCTGGACTATAGGACGGATTTCCGCCTGACTCAGCTTTACCGGACAAGTCTCAATGGCTTCTTCTATCTCCTGCATTCTGTATTCGACGGAGGTCTCCTCTGAATCCAGAACAAGCACCAGATAGTCAAAGACATTGTTTTCCTCTATGTCCAGAATCGAGTTTTCCAGATGCTGACGCAGTATGGCAGGATATCCCTCCGCGCTTATGAGATAATAGGCATCCTCGCCCTTTCTGGCATCTCCGGGATACTTCAGCCGTTTAAGTTTGAAGTAGTCGTGGAGCCATCCGGGATATATGATGCTTTCGGTGCGTCGTCCTTCAACGAGAAAATAAAGATTCATCAGCCGTTTATTCCGTTTTGAAATATTGGACTGTTTATCAGTTGCAGAAAGGCTTCGTGACGTGATTTGCCGATTCCCGCTTCTTCCGCGCTGACTGTCGATACATTCGCCCCGTTTCTGACCACGATGCGCCAGAAGCGGCTGTCTATGTTGTTGATTATGTAAGGATGATGACTTGTGATGATGAACTGGATATCTGTTCTGCTGTTGAGCAGCTCCTCGGTTATCAAGTCCAGGCAGTTGACTCCCAGCGAGTTCTCGAATTCATCTATCAGAATCAGCGGTTCCGGAGGGCTCAGGTGCAGCATTGTGATGAGTTTCAGACATCTTGACATGCCGGTTGACATATCGCGGCAGCTGAGTACTCTGTTAATTCCTCTTTCTCTGAAAGACATTTCGCGGTTCTTGTCAGGAAATATCTCTTCAACATTCGAGAATATTTCGATGAACTGGTCTTTTATGTTTGTGAATTTTTCCGGCAGATTGAAATAAGTCAGCAGGAGTTTTGTATCGGGAGCCAGTCCGCTTTCCTGAATCTGTTCAAGTGTTCTGTACTTATTGAGTGCTTCTGCAAACTCTTCGTCTTCCAGCACCTCATTATCGGACTTCAGTACGCCGTCTTCGCGGATGATGTTTCTGAATGCTTCTTCCATACTTGCATAGTCAGGATTTATCTCCGCTGACTTCAGGGCGCTTCTCGATCCGTTGACTTTGAAAAGTGTTTGTCCGTTTTTCTCAAGGCTTTCCTTTCCATCAGGATGTCTGAAGTCGCCTGTCCATGTATAGTTGTCGGCTTTGATTGTGAATTTCAGCGTCCATGAAAGATCGTCCGGCGCCGCTCCGTCCGCGACGAGCTGCATGTTTCTGAGCGCTTGCAGAATCCTTGATTTTCCCGCTCCCGACGGCCCTAGCAGCAGAGTCAGTCTGCTGAATTCTGTCTCCTGCAAAAACCATTGCTCCGCGTTATTTCTGTATTCAAAAGATTTTATTATCATATAGAAATGTCCTTAATTTTGGAACATCTAAATATAGGCAGTTTATCTGCTATTTTAAAGTGTTGATTGCTTTTCAGCCTTTGAACCATTTGGGGATTCCCCTTGCTCTGAGTTCGGCAACAGTGCTTTCGCGTCGCTTGAGAATTTTTTCTCGTGTTGAGTTCAAGGCCGGATCACGGTAAGGCAGGCCTGCTGTTGACTTCTTTATGATGGCGATTTCCTTTTCAGGAAGCTCTTTGCCGCATGATTTGTCTGTTCCGTTGATGGCGACTGTGCCGCCTTTGCGTCGTCCGAAGGCTTCTGTTTCGCGGACATTCAGGCCGCAGCGCAGCATGGCGCCTCTGACCGGAAATGCTGCCGAATAAGTCAATATCATTCCATCTTTTTTGAGATGTCTTTTTAGTATACGTATGAAGTCGTATGTCCAGAGTTCCGGATTGCTTTCTGGTGAAAAGGCATCGAGGAAAATGTAATCGAAGTTCTGCGTCAAACTTTTTATCTGACTGCGTGCGTCGCCGACAAGCAGTTCAAGTTTTGAGTATGATGACTCGAAACTTTGTTTTTTTCTCAATTCATCAATCAGGCTTTTGTGGAGTTCTCCTGGAAGAGCCGAAGCCATATCCAGCGTTTTCAGATCTTTTTCAAGGCTGACGAGCTCTAGGTTGCCTGATTTTATTTCTTCCGCTGTACTGATTGCCGCAAGAGCATTATAACCGAGTCCAAACCCTATATCCAGAATGCTCAGATTTTCGCCTTGTGCAAGACGTTCTTTCATTCCTGACGGTTCTACAAATTTCTTGTAAGATTCCGCTGCCGCTCCTGCCACAGTGTGGAAATGCTGGCGGTATTCGGGATGGTAAAATGTATATGATCCGTCCTCAGTTTTGACTGCGTGACTCAAGGGATCATCGCCTTTTTCGAGCAGTTTGTGGAAGTGTTCGAGGAACTGTCCTTTTTTCATCCACCATGACGGAGCTATGATTTCTTCCTCATCTGCCTCGGCTGTGAGTCGCATGTAAATCATGTCTTCAGACATCTTTTTTACGAAGGCAAGGAGGGCGTCGGCATATTCATATTCATTCCAAGGAGTAAATTTTCCGTCGGCGTAGAGTTTCGCCAGTGGTGTATTTCTGAGCACCATAAGATTATGAACTTTCACTGCTTTAAAGGGCAGGGCTGCTATTTTTTCAGCCGTCCTGACGCAGTCGTCGATAGTTTCGCCCGGCAGCCCGAGGATGATATGGGCGGCTGTTTTTATTCCGAGTTTGTCCAGCTTGAGCACGGCGTTCTCGACGGATTTGAAATCGTGGCCTCTATTGATGAATTCCAGTGTTTTGTCGTTTGCGCTTTGTACTCCGAGTTCAATCCAGAGTTCGTAACGTTTATTGAGTTCGGCTAGATAGGTCAGAACATCATCTGGCAGGCAGTCAGGGCGTGTTGCAATGACGAGCATTTTGAAGTCGGCAAGACTCAAGGCTTCTTCATAGAGTTTTTTGAGCGTCTCAAGTTTTGCGTTTGTATTCGTGAAGGACTGGAAATAGGCAATGTAGGGAGCCTCCGCTCCGTAGCGGCGGCGAGCGTAGCTGATTCCATCGCTTATCTGTTTGCGGATGTCATAGGTATTTTTGATGTGACGCGACCGATTACCGTCGTCGGCACAGAAAATACAGCCTCGTCCTGAGTCCTTTTCACGATGCGGACAGCTCAGAGGCAGGCTGATTCCGATTCTCTGGAGAGCCTTGCCGTATTTTTCAGTCAAATAGGCGCTGAAAAGCCTCAATTTCATTTGTAAAGGACTTTTTCCGCCGCCTTGAGATCGGCTATGGCTTTGGCTGCTCCTGCGGGATTCCTGAAAACCGAGGTTCCTGCGACCATTACATTTGCGCCTGCCGCTGCCGCCTCGTAGACCGTTGTTGCGTCTATGCCGCCGTCAACCTGAAGCTGAACTGCGAGCTTGCGTTTTTTAATTTCATCCTTAATTGCTTTGACTTTTGGCATCATGTCCTTCATGAAACTTTGTCCGCCGAAACCGGGTTCGACTGTCATCACAAGTACCATTTCCACCCTGTCGAGCCAAGGGAATACCTTTTCCGCCTGAGTTCCAGGCTTGAGCGTGATTCCTGCTTCGGCTCCGGACTCATGGATGAACTTTATAAGCTTTTCCGGATCGTCGTTGCTTTCCACGTGGAAGCTTATGAGATCCGAGCCTGCCTTGATGAAGGCTCCCGCATATTTCATAGGATCGGTGAGCATGAGATGGGTATCGAAAATGAGTTTGCTGTATTTTCTCACGCAGGAGACAAGGGGAGGCCCGAAGGTCAGATTCGGCACAAAGTGGCCGTCCATGATGTCAAGATGTATCATGTCGCATCCAGCCTCGTCGACTCTTTTGATTTCTTCGCCAAGTTTTGCGAAGTCCGAGGCAAGAATTGAGGGCGCCACAAGTATTTTGTCGTATGCCAGATCACGTATTTTCATTTTCTGTTCCGTTCACTTTGCTGTCCTTTTTTACATAAGGAGTTTTTCTGTTTATGTCAAGCCATCTTCTGTGAGGCCAGAGCCACTGTTCCGGCGCAAGCCTGATAAGTTTTTCTATCTGATCCGTATAAAGCTGCGTCACTTTCTGGATGTCAGCCTTTTTATCTCCTGTCGGAGTATAACGAATAGGCTCAAATCCTAAAAACTCGAAATTGAAATCATTGTCGAGCCTCTTCAATATTGTAACCATTATCGGAATTCCGGTTTTCAGGTGAAGCGAGGCCGGAGACGCATGCGCCCGCGCCGGTTTTCCGAAAAATTCCACTTCAACTCCTTCATTTGTCCCCGCATGCTGATCGGCTACTATCGCTATTGACTGATTTTTCTTCAGCTCAAGCAACATGGGTTTAATTCCTTCATTTCTGGAGAATACTCTATGTCCCCAGCCGATGCGGTTCTCTGCAATATATTTGCTGAGCAGCGGGTTATCAAGATCTCTCATCGCCGAAAGCAGAGTTCTTCCAGTATGAATCGAGTAGGCAAAGCCTGCCAGTTCCCAGTTCCCGCAGTGTGCCGTAATGATTATATAAGGCTGATCCTTTACGGTATCTTTCAGTTCCTGACACCATGAGACTTTTATCTTTTTCCTGATTGTCTCCTCGTCGGCAAGTTGAGGCATTTTCAGGAGTTCGGTAAAATACTTGCACATGTTCTGAAAACTTTTATACGCCATCTCCTTGGCTTTTTCCTTGTCCTTGCCGACAATTCCGCTGTGGAGGACGTGCTGTATTGCTCTGTTTCTGTGCTTTAAGTCCACAATAAAGAGCAGGCTTCCTCCAAGCTCCGCCAGAAAATACGCCAGCTTGAGCGGCATTAATCTGGCTGATCCGAGCATGAAGAGAAAAATTCCGTACTCAATACGGTTCTTGAGTGTGATCTTCTTTTGTCCGGATGACATACCCATACCCTGTTTCACTTCAAAATCATTATCCAGATCCGTAATATAAACTTGGAAAGACGTTTTTTACAGAGGATTGCATCATCTCAGGCAGAAAAACTTAACGATTATGCTTTGACAAGTATTGTTTTTTTACTTGTTTATTCTTGTTTATGCCGGACTTTGGCATTATGTATGTGTTTTGATGTCAAGATCTTGATGAGTAATTCATTGTTTGGTTTAAAATGTGTGTTTGAATTTTTGCTGAGAGCATGTTGACTTTTGTTTTCGGCGATGATATTTGTTTTGTCATGGTGTTTGCCATTAACAGGTTAAATAACCGGGAGTAAAAGAACAATGAAATTCTACAACGTGAAAAAACGCGCATTTGTGGAAGTCGCCGACTCAAATTGCAAAAAAGCCGTCTACAAACGTGAAACCGCCAAGGGAGTTCAGGAACGCTTTGCTGTCAGAGCTTCCGACAACGGAACCAATCTCACAAAGTTTGTGACCAAGAAAGTCTACGATTCACTTCCGTATCCGACTGAATAACTCAGCCGTCTATTATGCGTCTTTTTCAGGACTCCACGACTCTGCCGCTCCGGCAGAGTCGTATCATTTTCAGGTTGACATCTCATCTCTTGAGTTTATATTAGGGAATCACTCGCGGGTATAGCATAGTGGTAATGCTCCTGCTTCCCAAGCAGGCTAGGAGGGTTCGATTCCCTTTACCCGCTCCAAGCTCAAAACATGGCTTTTCCGCTTCGCTTTCCTTGATAAAAACAGCTCTGCACTTATATTCTTTTTTGAATCTATTTTTATATCGGAGTATCTCTAAATGAAGAAGATCGACTACAAAAGCGTAAATTTTAAGTCAACACTCGCGAAGCTTTATGCCCGTCCCTCGTATCCGCCGGAAATCGAGGAATCGGTAAGATACATCATCGAAGACGTCAGAAAAAACGGAGACAAGGCTCTCGTCAAATACGCGGAGAAGTTCGATCATGCAGTCATTTCTCATGATAAAATACGTCTGACCCAAAAGGAAATCGACAAGGCTGCCGATGCGCTCAGCACGGAAAGCAGAAACGCTATCCGTGAGGCATTCCAGAATATTCAGGATTTTTCAAAACACGGAATTCCGCAGGACTGGAATTTTTCGCCTCGTGAAGGCGTTGTGCTCGGAGAACGTTACGAGGTCATGGATCGCATCGGCGTTTACATTCCCGGCGGAAGCGCTCCGCTGGTCTCGACTGTTCTGCATACTGCCGGAGTCGCCCGTGCCGCAGGCGTGAAGGAAATCGCCGCCGTAACTCCGCCCGGAAAGGACGGACAGATTCATCCCGCTGTAATCTATGCTCTTGATCTATGCGGAGTAACTGATATTTACAGACTTGGCGGAGTTTATGGCATTGCCGCGCTCGCTTACGGCACTCATTCCGTGAAGAAGGTCGAGAAGATCGTCGGCCCCGGCAACGCCTATGTCACTGCCGCAAAAAAGATCGTCTACGGACAGGTTGCCATCGATATGGTCGCAGGGCCTTCCGAGATCATGATAATTGCGGATTCCTCCGCCAAGCCAGACTTCATTGCCGCCGACATGCTTTCTCAGGCGGAACACGGAAGCGGTCTCGAACAGGCCGTTCTCGTCTGCACCGACAAGGATATTGTTGATGCCGTCGCCGTCTCGCTTAAAAAGCAGGCTAAGACGCTCGGACGTCTTTCCTTTGTCGAAAAAGTCCTGAAAAACGGAGTCTTCCTCATTCATGTCGAGGACATCGAACAGGCGATAGAAATAGCCGGGAAATATGCTCCCGAGCATCTTGAAATCATGTGCCGCAAAGCAAAGACAGTTGCATCGAAGATTCGCGCAGCCGGAGCGATTTTCATCGGCGAATGGACTCCCGAGCCCGTCGGCGACTTCACCGCAGGCCCGAGTCACGTGCTGCCGACTGCCGG
>JAKJHH010000200.1 GCA_022703965.1 Verrucomicrobiota bacterium | reverse complement strand
TCTGCTCGGCGGACAAGGAACCTGTCATACTGCGGAGTCCGCTTATTCTGATTGTTTCAGGATAAGCTGTTCCGACGTGTACAGATTTTTCATCCGGCAGAATGTAGGGGAGGACAGTCTGTGAACTTTTCAGGTCTCCGCGCAGGAAAAGCAGTGCTGCAATTCTGTCGGAGAGAATGTTGACCGGATCGAGCGCTGTAGAATAATAAGTCAACGCCATGTCATGGAATTCACCTGACATATTCATTGAATGACAGTATCTGTATATGCCGTTCCAGTTCTGGAGCGAAGCATAAGCGCCGGTGAGGAGTCCAGATTCATTTCTGAACTGAGACGGATAGCTGAAGGAGTATTCGGCTATAAAAGGCCTGTCGAGGAGGCGAGCCGCGAAAACCTGTCCGGGATTTTTAGCGAATCTGGAGACAGAGCTTTTTCCGGTGAAGCGCGAGGGGAGGAGTCCGGGCTTTTCCATAAATACCGGAGCATCCCACTTGGCCTCCGCCTCAATCAGCTCTGATTTGGTCTTGTAGGAGAGGGCAAGCGGAGTCCCTGCTGAAATACCGTCTGAAATGAGGGCTTTGACTCCTTCGGCTTTCAGGAATGCGGTCATTTTCTCAACTGCACTCTTCTGCTTGTTCATGAAGAATATCTGCATCTGTTCAGCTTGGTCTCTTTCCTTGATGCCGCCGTTCTGAGTTTTGAGCCATTGCTCAAACTGAGTCTGGAAGATCGCCTGAACTTCGCTGTTGCGTTCGAGCAGGGGCTGATAAAGATTGTTGTCAGCGACGAGAGTCAGAGAGAAGAGCGCAGTTTCGTTTTTCCAGACAGTTTTTGTATATGGATTCTCATGATTCATGAGATTTCTAACATAATCTTCCCAGTTTTTCATGGCGGAGTCAAGAAGCGGGAATAGGTATTTTGCTTCCTGTTTGACAACGGTTGTCGTTTCCGGGATTTCGCCTTCTCTGAGAATGCGGCAGGCATAGAGATCCAGCGAGACATAAATGCCTTTTTCCTTGAGCGCACTGATAAAGTAATCAAGCTGATCCAGCTTGTCCTTGTCCAGATTTGTCGAACCGTTTGCGGCGACTTTATCGCAGAGGATATCGTCTACCGATGATATTCTGACTGCGTTGTACCCGCATGCGGCAAGGTATTTAACGAGGCGGTCGCAATAGTCTTTGTCCATAAATGCGGCTGAGTACTTCAGGACTGTTCCGAAAAGTCTGATCTGTTTGTCTTTTGACTCTTCGAAGACAAGCTTATTGCCGTCCCGAATTATTCTGCCGTATTTTCCGGCAGGCGCGTCCTGAAGGAAGGAGAAGTCAAGAATGCTGTTCGGAAGGCAGCTTTTCGGACAGGTAACCGGTTTCCAGTCATTGCCGTCCGCGATGGTTGCAGTAGCTTTTGTTTCGAGCGGGACATCACAGTCGGAACCCGTGATTCCGGCAATCATCCATATTGCTTTGCGGGTTGATTCTATATCAATCTTTTTGATTGGCTTGTCTTCAATTTTATATTTGCTCATGAAAAGCCCGACTGTCGCGCTTCTGTTTCTTTCTGCCCACGCAAGCAGAGCACGAGGTTTAGCCGCAGGCCCCCACCAGTCGCCGATGTCGTCGCCGCCGAGAACGCTGTGTTCCGTTGTGCTTCCGTCTTTGTACTCGACTGTTATTCGACCGATGACTGACTTGTCGGATACTCCCCAGGCCATTGAATGGAGGAAGTAGAGGAATCTGAACTTTTCGCCGTCCATTTCGACTCTGGCTGAATCCGGAAAGTGGCTGCCGTGGTTGCCGCCGTTGAGGACAATTGCGGCACGGCCTCTGTTGTTATCGGGATTTATGACATTGAAGTCGATACCCGCTGAACGGAGCATACCGGTTTTCATCATGTAGAGGTCGTTTTCCTGTCCTTGATCAGTCCAGCCGCCCTTCTGGTCGTCCTTTACGTCATCGGCGAATCCGACGTTTACAGCTTGTGATATATCAATCGGAGTTGATCCCATTGCTTTCAAGGTATAGTTGAGGCTCAAGTCCAGATTGTCCCTGATCTGACCTGATCCCTTCGGCGCTCTGAACATGAGAAGATATTCATCAAGTCCGTTGCGGCGGTCGTCATAAACCTGAAAGTCGAACTGTCCTTCAATGAGAAGCTGACCCGAGGGCAGGGAGACCACTACCTTTGTTGCTTTTTCCTTCTGATACACACACCATTGATCGGCGTAATCTTCAGGAAGTGTAAAGGATTCTTCGCCGATATCTATGCGCTGGCCTGACATTGTGTCCTGCGGGAGCGAAACCGCTATACCTGCCGCTTCGGCTTCCATCGGGCCGTCAGGGATGAATTTGATGGTTTGAACAACCGTATTCGCCTTCAGATCTGCTTTACAGTTTTCATCAATAACGACTGTTCCCTTTTCAGGAGTCGGCATTTTTGTTTTGATGATAAAACTGTCGTTGACAATCTGCGGATAGTCCTTGAAGACAAGGAGTCCCGGGAGGGACTGGCTTGTCTTTTTTCCGTTTTTGTCGAGGATTGTCGCCGAGAAGGAAATACTGTCGATACTCAGCGCTCCGCTTTTTTCGAGTTTCATGCCCTGAGGCATCATATAATAAACTTCCTGAGCTGCATGCAGACTTGCGCAGAACGGAAGCGCGAGTGTCATAAGCAGAGACAGTGTCTTTCGCATCGTGGCGGTTCTCCTCTCCTCATTATTGAACAAACGGCGGAAAATATATTTATGCAGCTCAGACGTAGAGCTGCATTTCCTTATCAACGAGTTCCTTGATCTTACAGGCGATACCCTGAGCGTCCATCATTACAGATTCCTTTACGCCGCGTCTCTTGAATTCGATCTGCATCTTTTCGAGAGTCTTGGGGGAAATGATGAATCTGAACGGAATGCCGATCAGGTCTGCGTCGCTGAACATGGAACCGGGCTTTTCGCCTCTGTCATCGAAGAGTACTTCGATTCCGAGTTTGCTGAGATCATTGTAAAGAGCTTCTGCGGCCTCTGTCACGCCCGGCTTGTCAGGATTGATCGCGCAGATCTGCACCTGATAAGGAGCTATGGATATCGGCCATACCGGCCCGTAATCGTCGTATGACTGTTCAATGACTGAAGCCATTGAACGTCCGACTCCGATTCCGTAACAGCCCATGATCATCGGCATTGATTTGCCTTCATTGTTAAGATATGTGCAGCTCATCGCGGCTGAATATTTTGTGCCGAGCTGGAATATATTGCCGACTTCTATGCCTTTTTTCAGCTGGAGCGGTTCGCCTGTAATCGGGCATGGATCGCCTTCTCTTACACAGGCGATGTCCGTAACTTCCACGCCCGCAGGCATGTCACGCTCGAAGTTGAAGTTCTTATAGTGCCAGTCGGCTTCGTTTGCTCCTACAATCAGGTTCGATGAACCGGCTATTGAGTTGTCCACAACAATCTTGATTTTTGTCGCGTCAAGAGCCAGCGGAGACGCATAGCCCGGTTCTGCTCCGGCTGCCTTGATCATAGCGTCGTTTGCAAAGTTGAGTTCGTTGACTCTAAGATGATTTTTGAGTTTTGTTTCATTTACTTCAAAGTCGCCGCGGATCATGGCGAAAATCAGACGCTTGTTTTCATCCTGATAGAAGACCGCCTTGCCGGTATTTTCAGCTTTCATGCCGAGGAAGCCTGCGACTTCTTCAATCGTCTTGTGGCCGGGAGTATGAACTTTCTCCAGATGCAGAGGGGCGGACTTTTCATATTTCCATGCGGCATAAGCGATTTCGCGGTTTGCCTTGTATTTTGAGGAGAGGAATATGGTATCTTCACCGCAGTCGGCGACTGCCATGAATTCGTGGGAAACCTTGCCGCCCATCATACCTGAATTCGACTGAATCGAAACGACATTTCTCATTCCGAGGCGCTTGAAGATTCTTTCATAGGCTGCATGAGCCTTTTCATAATACTTTTCAAGACATTCCTGAGATGTGTGGAAGGAATAGGCATCCTTCATTGTGAATTCGCGGACACGGATGAGACCTGCTCTCGGACGTGCTTCGTCGCGATATTTTGTCTGTATCTGGTAGAGCATCACAGGAAGCTGCTTGTAGCTGGTGATTTCGGTTCTTGTGAGATGCACAACGGCTTCTTCATGAGTCATGCCGAGCAGCATGGCTTTTTCATTTCTGTCCTTGAATCTCAGGAGCTCGGGGCCGACTGACTTGTATCTGCCGGACTCTTCCCATAGCTCGGCGGGGAGAACTACAGGCATCAGAACTTCCTGTCCGTCGATTGCGTCCATTTCCTCGCGGATGATTTTTTCTATCTTCTGAATTATTTTCTTGCCTATCGGCAGAAGAGAATATATTCCTGTGGATACTGGTCTGATGTATCCGCCTCTGATTAAGTACTTATGGCTTACTGTCTTGGCGTCCTTCGGATCTTCCTTGATCCTGCGTCCCACGAGTTTGGACATTCTCATATTGTCTTGAACCTTTTTCCTGTTTTTTCAAACTGATGCAAAATTTGTATGTAATTGTGCTTAATAAATATCCGGATTGTCATTAAAACAAGCTTGATTGCAAGGAAATATTTGCTTCAGAGCTAATTTGACGGCAGTCTCAAATCACGGCTTGCGCCTTTCGGAGTCTCCGAAAAGCCCAAGTCTTGCGGAATTTCGGTACATACCCTTAGGGTATGCACGCTCAATTTCGCAATGCCTGTCTTTTTTCGGAATCCATCCGAAATCCATCAAGTTCGATTTGAGACTGCCGTCTAATTTCAAAAGTATTTCGGACTTTTAATGTTTTTTTAGGTATTTTGCCGCCCTTTGCTCGTTTGACGTAGCGCTGCTACGACAGAACTCGCAAAAAACAGCAAAATCCTCGTAAAAACTCATTAAAAATCTGTCGAAAAAGTACTTTTGAAATTAGCTCTTCAAACACATGAAAATGGACTTTCCAATTCATCGCAGAATCTCATGAACTTGCATCTGCGGCACTTTGCTGAGTCTTTCCGGTGGAAGTTTTCGAGTTCTGAAAGCTGCGGGAGGGGGGATTTTCTGATTGTTTCCGAGCATTCCTTAATGTACATGGTAACAGCGCTGAAGTTAATTGCATCTGCCTTTCGGCTTAACACTTCGTTATCGCCTGAGATGTCGAATTTGAATTCATGAGCTTGGAGTCTCTCCACCTGTGCCTTGTAGAGTTTATGCAGCATAAGACCGCAGAGCATCGATGGAACAGGACTTTCGTATTTGTCCGGAAGCTCTCCGTGTACGTATCTGAATATAAGCGTGTTGTGTTTGCCGGACTGTGTCCAGGCAATGTCCGGACTGCACCAGACTGTAAATCCTTCATGAAAGAAACTTACCGGAGAAGGGATTCTCTTAATGTTTAAATTGCCGACACAGAGGACTTCCTGAATGATTTCGGAACTCTTAAGGGTCTCAATAAACGCTTTAAGGAGTTCTCCGCATTTTCTCAGAAAGCGGGCAGTTTCCTTTTCGATGCCGTTTTCAATTTCCAGAATTTCAAGCTGATTGAGCTTATTTCCGTATTCGATGTTCTTGCAGTCCCGGTTCAGGTCCCGTTTGAGGATTTTTGTAAAAAGTTCCGTTTTCTCCTGCACGCTGAAGCCGGCTGATGTGGATGCTTCACGAAGTGATGCGCCCAGCATGTCTTCCATCCATTCTCCGGCAGTTTTCAGCTTTTTAGCGCGGCGAAGCTCTTCGCCTAGATCAAGATTCTGTGGATATTGCAGGATTGCGTATTTCAGGATATACGAGACGGGACAGTATCTGAAGCTGCGCCAGCGGGAATAGGACCAGGCCGGATTCCCGCCGTCGTTGAAGGAGTAACTGATTTGATCTGCTTTACGGATCATCTCAGTTCTCCTGTCTGCTCAGAGCATTTCAGGCAGGAAGTACATTCTGCCTTTTTTGATTATGGATGCATCCGGTGCGCCCGGCTGAAGATTCACGTTGAGAGGCTTGGAAACACCCTTCATTTCACGGAGAAGTCTGGACAGCGAAAAGGCTTCGCTGTAACGGACAAGCTTTACTGATTCGATGTTCGTTCCGGCAAGTTGTGCGGCAAGTTTTGTTGCGTCTTCAAAGTAGCCGAGACTGTCTACAAGCTTCAGCTTGAGAGCCTGTTCGCCGTCGAATACTCTGCCGTCGCCTATTTCAGTTGTGCGTATGGTTTCAACCGGAATCTTACGTCCGAGCGATACGACTTTCACGAATTCAGAGTAACAGTTGTTGACGAGGTTCTGGATGATCTGTATTTCGCCTTCCGTCCTGGGACGTGAACCGTCGAGGATGTCCTTCATTTTTCCTGACTTGTAGATTTCGGATTTAACTCCGATCTTATTGAAGAGTTCATGGTAGTTGTATGTTTCCATGATTACGCCGATGCTGCCTGTAAGAGTGAGTCTGTTCGCAACTATTTTATCGCAGGCCACGGCTGAATAATAGCCGCCGCTTGCGGCCAGTGAATTCATGTAGGCTACAACAGGGACATTGTGCTCTTTTCTTGCTTTCATGATTTCATTGTAAATGACATCAGAAGCAGTGACTTCTCCGCCGGGGGTGTCGAGATTTATTATGATTGCTTTTACCGATGCGTCTGTGGCGGCTCTTTTGATCTGCTCTGTAATTATGTCTGCGCAGGCAAGTTCATAGATTGATCCGGAGGCTGCCGGAGCACTTGTGATGACGCCTCTGATGTCTATTACCGCAATCTTGTCTTTTGCGAAGATGCTGCCCTCGATGTGTTCTTCTATCAGATTGCTGTTTGCGGTGGATGCTAAAGTTTCCATCCTTTCGGCAAAGCCGCCGCTTGCGACGGCGAATATCAGGCCGCCCGCGATTACGACGACTCCGATTACGCATAGAAAGAGAAGAGCGACAACCCCGATCCAGAAGCATCCTTCTTTTTTCTTTTCGGTGTTTTGCGGTGTTGTCGTCTGATTGAGCTGCTGGGAATTTTCTTGATTGTCCATATTTTATTCAGTTCCGATTTTTATTTGTTTACGTATTGCCAGTGCGTCTTTTTTATTAAACTTCGCCGGGATGAGGTGCAGACAGCTTGCCGATGCAGCCGCAAGTCCGTCTGCGAATGCTTCCACTGGATTTTTTCCTGCTGTAAGCTCTGCAAAGAAAACTGCGGAAGCCGTGTCGCCCGCTCCCAGAGGATTCACGATTTTCTCAAGTTCCGGTATCATAAAATAGCTTGTTTGTGCATGTTCCGCAAGGACGGCTGTTGAAGGACCGTCACTGATTCCGAGATATTTCAGATGTGGGAATCTTTTGAAAAGTTCTTTTATACCTTGTTTCATGTCGTTTTTTCCGCTCAGGGAACTCAGTTCTTCTCTGTTGATTTTCAGGATACTTATGGCGGGATTCATGATTTCATCCGCATTTTGCCAGAGGTCGGCGAAAACCGGAACAGCAAGGGCAGCTGCCGCCTCGCATATTTTCCATGTGAATTCACGCTTTCTGATTCCGGGTGGATAAGTTCCGCA
>JAKJHH010000001.1:51086-74783 GCA_022703965.1 Verrucomicrobiota bacterium | reverse complement strand
CAGCTGTTCTCCGAATAAATCCGCAGCAATGCGCCCGACAAAGCAATTCGGCCCTAAAAGCACGAGGAGGTAAAATCCTATGACAGTCGGCGGCAGAACAAGAGGAAGCGCAACAGCAGCCTCAAGAAGAAAGCGAAAACGCCAGCGCGTAACAGAAATAAAATACGCCAGCGGCAAGCCAAGCACAAGAAGAATCAGGCTTGTCAACACAGCAAGTTTGATTGTTACAGCAAAGGCATCCATGCGCTTTGTTCCTTAAATAGATTAACTGATTCAGTTTTTCTTCTCGGGCAGGCTGAATCCATATTTATAAAGGATCTTTTTACCCGTCTCAGAATTCATGAAGGCAACGAGGGCTTTAGCCGCTTCCTTGTTTTTTGACGCACTCATGAAAACCGCACCTTGACGCATTTCAGGATAAGCATCAAGCGGCACTTTCACATAACGGCCTTTAGGCTTCATTGCCGGAGAAAGCGCCAGAGAAACAGCAAGGATACCGACATCGGCGGCACCGGACTCGACATACTGAGCTGTCTGTGCAATGTTTTCGCCAAGAACAAGTTTTGACTCAATTTTGTCATAAACTCCGAGTTTCTTCAGGGCAGCCTCGGCTGCTCTTCCGTAAGGAGCGTGCTTGGGATTGGCAATCGCAATTTTTTTGATTTCGGGATCGAGCAAAGAATCCATACCGGGTTTGTTCAGATCTATCTTCGAGCTGTTCGGAACCCATATCACAATTTCACCGATCGCATACTGAAAAAGACTGTCTTTGTCGGCAAGTCCTTTTTCCACAAGCTTTTCAGGATAGCTCATATCCGCCGACATGAAAACATCAAAAGGAGCTCCGTTTGATAGTTGCGTAAAGAAATTTCCGGACGCTCCATAATTGATTTTCAGTTTGATTGTCTTATTTTCGGCTTCAAAAGCTTCCTGAAGTTCCGCCATTGCAAATTTCAGGTCAGCTGCTGCCGCTATTGATACAGTTGTTTCACTTGCGGCCTGAGCCGGGAGATTTGTCTGCGGAAGCACGAAAGCTGCCGCCGCGAGAACGGATGCGATTTTTGCGCCTATCTTGAACATTGAATCCTCCTTTTTTGAGACATTTTTGTAAATATCTCATTTTTGTAATAAACTGATCGCCTCAAAACTGCATCGCAAGGACACTGTGATGATTAAAGCAGGATTTACGCCATATGGCGATCAAGCAGTGAGACGGAAATAGACTTCGTGACAGATTTCAGGCGGAAGACTAGGAGAAAGTTCAAAAAGCGCCTTGAGACGTTCTTCAGGCCATTTAAGCATTTCAGGAGTCGGCAGAGGCTTCAGAACGACCCCGATTTTTTCCTTTACATGAAGAGCGGATTCCCTTGCCATATTCTCAATATCCGCGACAGACATCGCGTGTTTGTGCCCTATGGCAATTTCCTTTTCAGGTATTTCGCAAATGCTTTTGAGTATTCCCATTTGGACTCCCATTCTGCGATTCAGAGACTCGCAATTTGGCGACAGAATATGAATTGAAGCTCCTGGCGCCATAACTCTCCTCATACTCAGAAGAGCCTTCAAGGGATTGTCCAGATGTTCAAGAACGTTGCTGAGAATGATGTCGTCAAAGACTCCCGCTTTTTCAGAGGAAAGTTCTTCAGCGGAAAGCATCATGAAGCTGACATTGCCCGCGGGCATAAAATATGGCTTCTGGATATCCAGCATAACGGCTTCGCGGCAGAAGGAAGCTAGGAAGGCTGTTCTCTGTGGACATTCGGCACTGCCGACGTCGAGAAGTCTGCCGTCCTTTTTGAGTCTGGACGTGATCATGCGATTGCTGTATTCGAGAGTTTTCTGATAAAATTCCATGCCTCTAAACTAATCACAATCGTCCCAACAGGCAAGAAGAGCGACTGCATATTTGCTGAAAATCTCTGGAAATAAAGCATATTCAGGGCTATTTTGAATGAAATACAGAAACTGCATTATGGAAAGATATTCTTATGGAAGAACAGCTCTGGTGCTGCCGGATAGACAACGACACCGAAAATATCGAAATGACCGAGGAACTTCTCTCTGCCCTTGAACTGGATTTCAATTCCATAAAGGACCTGGAAAAGAAAACCGCCTATCATGTGGTCTACTCACAGGATCTGGAAACCGCTCAGAAGAATGCCGAAATGCTCAGAAGTCTTGCGCCTGAGTGGAAAGAATCCATGGACATCACAATAAGCGGTTTTGAAATTTATCCGGTCAAGAAGGAAGACTGGTCGGAATCCTGGAAAAAACACTTCTCGCTCATCCGCATTTCAGACAGACTTCTCGTAAAGCCTGATTTCATCGAGCACAGGGCAGCTCCGGGCGAAGTCGTCGTTCATCTCAATCCCGGCATGAGTTTCGGAACAGGACAGCATCCAACAACTTCATTCTGCCTCAAAATGATCGACAGCCTTGCCGACGGCGAGAAAGGGGCTTTTCTGGATGCAGGCTGCGGCTCAGGAATTCTGGCAATAGCCGCCGCCAAGCTCGGATACTCTCCAGTCGACGCCTTCGACATTGATCCCGACGCAATCCGCGTGGCAGATGAAAACATTGAACATAACGGTCTCAAACCCGGACTCGACATCCTTACGTCCGCCGCGGCTCTGGAAGAATTCCATGCGCCAAGAACTTACAAACTCATAGCTGCAAACATCCTTTCAGGCTTCCTCATCAGAAATCGCGAAAAACTCCATGCGATGACTGAAAAAAACGGACATCTGATTCTCGCCGGAATCCTCAGTACCGAATATCCAGCTCTGGCAGAATCCTTCAAGGAGCTTGGAATGAGCGAAGTAAAGAATTTCAGCGAAAAAGAATGGACCAGCGGTCTTTTCAGAAAGGATTGATCTCATGATAGTCATACAATGCTGGGATGACGGAACCACAGGCGATATCCGCCTTGCCGAAATGCTCAGAAAATATAACGCGAAAGCTTGCTTCAACCTCAACCCAGGAGCACATGAGCAGGAGAAAACTTACAAAAGCTGGCGCTGGAAGGATACCTATGATGTCTGGCGTCTCGGCAGAAGTGACCTGAAACATGTCTATCGCGGTTTCGACATAGCCAATCATACCATTCATCATCACGACACAAACAAGCTGTCCGAATCAGAACTCAGAAATGAAATCGACGGAGGGAAGAAACTGCTCGAAGACTTCTTCGGCTTTGAAGTCCGCGGTTTCGTTTATCCCTGCGGAGTTTACAACGATCAAGTCAAAAAGGTCGTCAAAGAAGCAGGACATCTCTACGCAAGAACTACCAAAAATACAGATAAGGTTTTCCCGCCTGCCGACCCGATGGAATTCCACTCAAGCTGCCACTTCACACACGCAGACTTCAAAGAAAAATTTGAGAAGGCCAAGGCTGACGACGGAGTCTTCTACTTCTGGGGACATACTTTCGAGATCATCAGCGATGAAATGTGGTATGATCTTGAAGAGAAAATCTCCATGCTGGCAGGCGATCCGGCTGTCACCTGGAAATTCCCGGCAGACCTCTTCGACAAAAAAACTGCCGGTAAATAAGAGACTCAAACTATGATTGCCGTGCAATGCTGGGACGACGGAGTTCAGAACGACCTGAAACTTGCTGATATCCTGAGAAAATACAAAGCCAAAGCTTGCTTCAACATCGATGTTGGCAGGCATCTCAGAGATTGCAGACGTCTCCTTGCCGAACATAACGGACAGCCGATCATCAGTCTTTCCATGAACGAGATTAAAAGTTTATCTGTCGATTTCGAGCTTGCCAGTCACTCAGTAACTCATCCGCACCTGACAACATGTTCCGCTGAAAGGCTGAAATATGAACTTGATTCATCTAAAAAGATGCTTGAGGAGCTTTCAGGACGGGAAATACGAGGATTCGCCTATCCTTTCGGTGAATACAACGAGGAAACGGTGGAGGCACTAAGAGTTTCAGGCTATAAATACGCCAGAACAGTCAAAAATGCCTCTCCGTCTTATCCGCCTCGCGATCCTTTGGAGTTTCATCCGAACTGCCATTTCCTCTCTCGGAACTTCATGGAGGAATTCAGCAAAGCCGTAGAAAGAAACGAGCTCTTCTGGTTCTGGGGACACTCCTATGAAATAGAAAGCCCTGAGCAATGGCAGGACATCGAAAACAAAATTAAAATGATATCGGAACACCCTTCGGCGGAATGGAAATTTCCGTCGGAATTGTTTATATGAACCCAAACAAGGAGATTTTTCCATGATAGTAGTACAGTGCTGGGACGACGGAGTCACCAATGACGCTCCGCTCACCGATATCCTCAGAAAACACAAGGCAAAAGCATGTTTCAATCTCAATCCTGCGCTCCACTCACAGGAAAGAAAGTACAGCTGGAGCAGAAACGGTTATGAAATCTGGAAGCTCGGACTCAAGGAGCTCAAAAGCGTTTATGAAGGCTTCGATATCGCCGGACATTCAATGACTCATCCTCATCCGAATCAGATCGAGCCCGAAAAGTGGAAATCTGAAGTCGCCGACTGCAAGAAATATCTTGAGGATTTCTTCGGCTTCGAGGTCAGAGGTTTCGCTTATCCTTTCGGCGAATACAACGATGTCACCAAGGAAATCGTAAGAGAATGCGGTCACAGTTACGCCCGCACTACAAAAAACCTGAACCCCTGTTATCCGCCCGCGGACACAATGCAGTTCCACTCAAACTGCCACTTTCTTTCGGACAAGTTCTGGACGGAATTTGAATCAGTAAAAAAGACTGATGGAGTTTTCTACTTCTGGGGACATTCCTATGAAATAGAAACCGATGCAATGTGGAAGGATTTTGATGATAAAATCAAAAGAATTTCCGAAGACAAATCCGTCATCTGGAAAGTCCCGGCTGATCTTTTCTGATTTTAAATTTTCAGAAACAATTCCCAAAAACAGACTCATATCATATTTGAATATGAGTCTGTTTTTTATATAATCCTGTTTTAAAAACATTTTCCACAGATAATTAGTAAGAAGTCCCGTAAAACTGCTTGCATTTGATATTCCTGAATGTAATAATTAAAACACAACGGGGAAAAATGGAGGTAGGAGACATGGGATTCTCAAAAGCGATTCTTCTTTCAACAGCGCTAATAAGTCTTTCAGTCATGGCTGCGACTACAGTCTCGGCAGACGAAAAGTACAAGGGCAAAAAAATTCTGATGATAGACTCATATCATCAGGGCTATGGTTGGAGTGACGGACTTGCCGAAGGGGCTCAGAAAGCCGTAAAAGGAAGCGGTGCCGAACTCAAGATAATTTATCTGGATACCAAAAACAATCCGTCCGAAGATTTTGCTGTAAAAGCAGGAGAAAAGGCAAAAAGCGAGATCGAAGCATTCAAGCCGGACGCGATAATTTCCTGCGATGACAACGCGGCCAAACATGTAATAATTCCTTTCTACAAGGGCAAATCAGTTCCAGTAGTATTCTGCGGCATAAACTGGGATGCCTCTGCCTATGGTTTTCCATGCAGTAATGTAACGGGAATGGTCGAAGTATCGCTTCTTCCGCAGCTCATTGACCAGATGAAGAAGTTCGCAAAGGGCGACAAGGTCGGCTATCTTGCCGGAGATGTCGAAACCTCAAGAAAAGAAGGCTATTATTACAAGAATAAATTCAAGCTCAATCTTACCGAAAAATACGTTCACAGCTTTGATGAATGGAAAGCCGCATTTCTGGAACTTCAGAACAGCAACGACATGCTGATCATAGACTCCACCGCAGTGAAAGACTGGGACAAAGAAAAAGCAATCGCTTTCGTAGCTGAAAATACAAAAGTACCGACAGGAAGCGTACTCGACTTTGTCGCTCCTTATGCTTTGATCAGCTATACAAAAATAGCACAGGAACAAAGTGATTATTCTGTAAAAACTGTTTTCCAGATATTCGACGGAACGGCGGTCGCCTCAATTCCGATAACACAGAATAAACTGGCAAAAGTATATATCAACGCAAAGATAGCCAAAAAACTTGGCTCTGTTTTCGATATCGGCCTTATGAAACAGGCTGAAGTAATCAAGTAAAAAGAGAATGGGAGCATGCTCATGAAACTCTCGCTGAGATCAAAAATTGTTGTCCGGATTGTCATTTCTTTCATCATACTTGCCGCTGTTGTACTGACATTCGGCTATTTTACAATAAAGCAATCTATAGACAAACAACAGGAACGTGACATTGCATTCCGCCTCAGCACCTTTATGATTCTGCTTGCCGAACAAGAGAAAGCCCTTCAGAATACCGGAATGGTGGAATCATATTCAGCCCAGTACAAGGAAGACATACTCAACAGGCTGAAGGAGATATTTCTTGACTCAAATAAAACTCAGATATATCCTTATGTAATGGCTTCCGACGGAGCAATGCTTCTGCATCCTGTTATCAAGAGAGGATCGAAAGAGGTAGCAGATCTTTACTTTATCAAAGACATGCTCAAGCAAAAAGACGGTGAATTCGACTACATATACAAAGGCGAAAAGAAATGGATGAAATTTGCCACCTTCGATCCGTGGGGATGGTCTGTCGGCTACGCAATCTCGCACAAAGACAAATACTTTGAACTCCGTGAATTTCTCTATTGGATGGGAGCTATCATGGCTCTTTCAACCATTGTTGTCGTCATCGTCCTGATAATATTCCTGAACAGAGGAGTTATCAAGCCGATATACGGCATCAGTTCCAAACTGGCTTCGACATCCTCGCAGGTAAGAACGGCTTCGCATGAAATCGCAGGATCAAGCCATACTATGTCTGAAGGCGCCAGCGAACAGGCATCAAGTCTTGAGGAAGTAACCAGCAGCCTTGAAGAACTTTCCTCAATGACTCAACACAACGCAGACAACGCAGAGTCCGGAAAACATCTTGTCGAAAAAGCAGGCAATATGATCAATGAGGTCAATTCCAGAATGGACAAGCTGATTCAGGCGACTGAAGAGATAATCAAAAACAGCAACGCAATCGGCAAAATAGTAAAGACCATTGACGAAATTGCTTTTCAGACTAATCTGCTTGCTCTGAATGCCGCCGTTGAAGCGGCACGTGCAGGAGAAGCCGGAAAAGGCTTCGCTGTCGTCGCCGAGGAAGTTCGTAACCTCGCCCAGCGCAGCGCTCAGGCAGCCAGAGAAACAGCTTCAATGATAGAGGCTACTATCAAAGGAATTCATGATGAAGGGCGTCTTGCCAACGAAGCACAGAATGCCGTCAAGGAAAATTACGAAAATGCCAAAAAAGTTTCCGATCTCATTGCTGAAATTTCTGCTGCCAGCAAAGAGCAGGCTCAGGGACTCGCTCAGATTTCACAGGCTGTCTCGCAGCTTAACAATGTGACTCAGTCCAACGCCGCGAGCGCCGAGGAAAATTCATCAGCCGCTCAGGGTCTGGATTACGAAGCCGCAAATCTTGAGGCAATCGTAAATCAACTCTCTTTACTGATGAGCGGACATGATATCGGAAACGAAACCCACACGCCCCACTCTTCGGAGCACAAGACCTCTGTCAAAGCGGAGCAGAAGGAAAAACATACTCCTCACAGTCCGGCAATAGCGCATAAGAAACCTGCTGTCCAGCCGACAAAACAGATCGCGTCAGCCAATCAGTCCAAGGCTAAAAAAGTTCCTGAAAAGATCATCCCTCTGGACGACTCAGATTTCAAAGATTTCTGATTTATCAGACACGGATAAACTGTCTCTTTTAAAATATTTCAGTGTCATCCCATAAGAAAGTAAAATGCTTCTCATTTTGAGGGGAGTCGAAGCTCCCCCGCCGTGCGGCAAGCGAAGCTGAGCCGCACTACTCGGGTGCAGGGGTCGGTCACCCCTGCTCACCCCTGCTCAGCCTAGCCTAAGCATGAAACGACAGATTTTTTTCAGGAGTTCGGATTTCATTTTGTTCATCATCCAGATTTCCGCGATACGCTTGCTCATGAAGCCCATTGTCGGGAATGAATGAGGCAACATCATGATTTTATGGAGTCGTATATTATTCTGAATGGCAAGTGCCCATTCATTTATCATTTCACCCGACCCCTCACCGACGATGCTGACTCCGTAAATTTTCCCGAATGGACTGACAAAAGCCTTGACGAAGCCATACGGAATTCCCTCTGCCACGGCTGCGCCGTAGTCCTCATATTTTGTCTCTATAGTCTCATACTTGACACCCTGTTTTTTAAGCTCGGATTCCCGCATTCCGACATATGAAATCTGAGGATCGGTAAAGACTGTCCATGGAATCACTGTCTTTCTGAAATTACGTTTGAAGCCCCAGGGACTCATGGAGTTCATGATTCCGATCATTCCCTGATACATCGCCGCGTGAGAAAGAAGAAACTGTCCGTTACAGTCGCCGACGGCATAGATATTTTTGATGTTTGTTCTGAGGTATTTATCAACTTCAATTCCGCGCTTGCCGACTTTGATTCCGACGTTTTCGAGCTTGAGTGAAGAAAAATCATATTTCCTCCCGGCTGCCGCGAGAAGCTTGTCGGAAACAAGCTCAAGGCCGTCTTCCGTAAATAGATGTATTTTATCGCCGTGTTTTTCTATTTTTGCAATTTTCTTTGAGTTGTAGACTTCAATACCTTCTTCATTGAACTTCTTTTCAAGCAGAGCTCCGGCCTCGGGATCACCGACGGGAACAAGATAAGGATCCATCTGTACAATCTTGCATTTTGTGCCTAAGCGTGAAAACGCCTGAGCCATTTCCGAACCTATAGCGCCTCCTCCGATAATCGTCATGGATTCAGGAATTTTATCGAGCTCAAAAAGATTCTCATTAGTTAAGACTTCCACTTGTTCAATGCCGGGAACCGGCGGAATCATCGGCTTTGTTCCTGTCGCAATGAAAATGTACTTTGCCGAAACCTTACGACCTCCGGCTTCAACAGTATGAGCATCTATAAAGGAGGCGTCGCCTTCAGCCAGAATCAGATCTGTTTTCTTGAACATGCCGATGGCCTTTTTTTCGCCTATATATTTGAGATAAGACTGTATTTTCGGAAAAGGAGCAAGTACTTTCGGAGCGTCAGCCGGACTGAGCTCCATATTTTTGAATTTTGAAACAGCATGACGCGTCTCCGCTATTCTGAGCAGAGATTTGCTCGGAATACATCCGACGTTCATACATTCTCCGCCTATCTTACGCTTTTCAATTGCGCAGACCTTAAGTCCCATTTCCG
Source organism: Verrucomicrobiota bacterium (assembly GCA_022703965.1). Lineage (GTDB taxonomy): Bacteria > Verrucomicrobiota > Lentisphaeria > Victivallales > UBA1829 > JAKJHH01. The sequence goes on along the minus strand of JAKJHH010000001.1, from coordinate 65,583 downwards.
ACCCCATGATCGAAACCGCCATTCCTGCCGGTCCCAGTCCGATTGTAATGATGTCATAATCGTATTTCATACTCAATCCCCTTTTATATGCTTCTAATATTTCTCAAGTTTGTCCGCAAGATTCTTTCCCCGTGCACCAAACGGCAAGGAGGCTCTTGCAGGCTTCTTATCTTGCTCAACTTCGTTTGCAAGATTCAAAATCCATCTCACTCATCTTCGTGCACCAAACGAAGTTGAGGTGCACTACTAGGGTGCAGGGGTCACCCCTGCCCGGCACAAAGTTCCTCGGTTCTGCGGCATCGTATAATTCCAAGCTTCATCATGACTCCTCGTTTTATGTTGAAATATAAATAGCATGAGTCATGCCAAGTCTTTCTTGAGCCTGACATTTGCACCTATAGTATTATAAATGACACTATACAAGAATATAAAGTGCCATTTATGACACTTTATATCTGCCGTCGTTAACCGGAAGTTCGATTTTCAGCGTCCGTATCTTCCTGAAGAATGTGCTTTTGGACATTCCGAGTTCACGTGCGGCGGCAATGCGGTTCCATGAATGTTTTTCCAGGGCTGCGATTATGGTTTTTCGAGCGGCATCGTTCGTGGCCGTGCTGATGCTGAAAGGCTCCGAATTCGCCACTTTGGATTCCGGAATTATGTAATCCGGAAGCTGTGAGAGCTCAAGAGTTTGAGTTTGGCAAAGAACAAACGCGTATTCGACTATGTTTTCCAGTTCGCGTATGTTGCCGGGAAAATCCCAGAGCTTGAGAGCATGAAGGAATTCCGGCGAAAAGTTTTTTACGCCTTTGCCTGTTTTTCTGCTGAATTTCGCAATGAAATGTTCGAGAAGAACCGGAATGTCTTCTCTTCGTTTTCTGAGCGGCGGCAGTTCCATTTTAAGGACATTAAGTCTGTAATAAAGATCCTGTCTGAAGCGTGAGTCCTGTATCATTGCTTCAAGATTGCGGTTAGTTGCGGCGATGATGCGGACATCCGCCTTCTGGACTTTATTTGAGCCCAGCATTTCATAAGTTTTCTCCTGAAGGACTCGCAGAAGCTTTACTTGCAGAGCCGGGGAAAGTTCTCCGACTTCATCTAGAAAAAGCGTACCGCCTTCGGCGGCGGCAAAACGTCCCGGTTTATCCTTGCCTGCGCCGGTAAAAGCGCCTGCCTTGTAGCCGAAAAGCTCGGATTCCATGAGATTTTCAGGCAGAGCGCCGCAATTTACAGCGATAAATGGAGCGTTTTTGCGGACTCCTTCATTATGTATTGCCCGCGCAAGGAGCTCCTTGCCGGTTCCTGTTTCGCCTGTAATGAGAACGGTTGTTTCGCTTGCGGCGACTAGGGGAAGCATCTCAAATATTTTTTTCATTGCCGGACTGCGTGAAACTATATCGGAAACGGAATATTTTGCGTCGAGTTCCTTGCGCAGCTCCTCGATGTCGCTGGTATCGCGGAAACTTGCGGCGACGCCACGGACAGTGCCTGAGGCATCACGAAGTATGGAGGTCGACATGCTGACCGGCAGGCGTTTTCCTGAACTGTTGATAATTGCTGCGGGTCTGTCCCTGAAGGATTTGAGGGTTTTCAGTGTTGATTGTATGGCGCATCCGGCTTCGCAGATTCGTCCTTCGAGGATTTCACTGCATGTTTTTCCGATGACTTTTTCGCGTTTGAGTCCTGTAAGTTTTTCGGCTGCGCGATTCATGTAAGTAAGACGCATAAAGCCGTCGACGGTCATGACGGCTTCGGAAATGCTGTCCAGCACTGTTTCATGCAGAGTGCCGACAGTTTTTTTGCGCTCAGTTTTCTTCATTATCCGCTCCGCCGAGACTTTCGAGATCGGCCATATCTTTCAGACGTCCGGTGGAGGCTTTGTTTCTTTTGAGGTTCTGAAGCGATATGAATGGTATTTTCATTCCGTCAAAATCAGAGATTTTAATATCTGAGAATATAGTCTGATTGTCTATTCCGTCTATTGAGTTTATCATGTCTATACGTAGCGGCGGCATTCCAAGTTGAATTACAGTCTGAGGCTCCATGAAGTCAGATATATCAAGTTTAAGCGAGGCAATGCCGAATGCGGCTATTGCATCAAGCAGTTTTTCGACATTCTCTTTTTCCGGAACAATAAGAACGTCGATATCACCGGTAAATCGGGGATAGCCATGAAATGCGACGGCATATCCGCCGACGATGACGTAATCAACGTTCTTTGAGTTTAGTAACGACAAGAACTCTTTGAAGTCGCTGGGAAGATTCATCTTTCCATCCATAGTATTGACTCCTTAAAAAGTTGACGGCCATGATTCGTTCTTCCGGTGTTTTTGACCTCCAGTACGCCAAGTTTTCAGAGATTTCAGATTTGGCTGAAACCTTGTGAATTTCAAGTTTTCCGGAGCTGTCCGTCATCAGAGTTTCCCCTTAAGAATCTCGTTCCATGGCTTTTTGTAAAACTTGGATTTGTCATCAAGGATGTTGAATCTGACAATATGACAGAGAGCGGCAATGCCGTCCTTCCATGTGATTTTTTTGCCTTCATTGTAGCGTCGCGGATTGTATGAGACCGGAGTTTCGTAAATTCTCAGACAGCGAGCGGCGGCAAGTTTGGCGGTCAATTCGACTTCAATACCAAAACGCTTGGATTCGAGATTGAGATTCTGGATTACCTCGCGCTTAAAAGTCTTGTAACAGGTTTCCATATCCGTAAGATGGATGTCCGAGAGGCAGTTCGAGAAGAAAGTCAGAACCTTGTTGCCCATTTCGTGACGGAAATATCTGACAAGTCCGGGAGTCCCCATGAAGCGCGAACCGTAGACGACATCCGCCTTGTCCAGAACAAGAGGAATGAGCAGCTCCGGATAGTCATCCGGTGAATACTCAAAGTCGGCATCCTGAATAACGACATATGGTTTTGTGGCTTCGGAAAAGCCCCTGATCACAGCCGCCCCCTTACCTTGATTGAAATCCTGTTTGATGAATTTGATGCGCGGATTAGCAAGATAAGGCTCGATTTTCTGACGGGTCAGGTCAACAGACGCATCATCGACAAGGACGATTTCGCCGGTTTCAGGTCTTGCCAGAACCCTGTCCAGCAGTGCGGCGACAGTTTCTTCCTCATTGTAGACCGGAATGACGACGCTGAGGATTCCTTCGAGATTTATCTTTTTCTCATCCATTATTTCTTATCCTGTCCGAGTTCAGTTGATCTGTTTGCGGCAGCGACTACGGCGTTAATGACAGTACCTCTGAAAGATGCCTGCTCAAGGGCATTGATGCCGCGGATCGTGGTTCCGCCGGGAGATGTCACCTGATCGCGGAGCAGACAGGGATGTTCTCCTGTTTCGATGATCATCTTTGCGGAGCCCAGAACTGTTTGAGCCGCCATTTTAATAGCCATGTCGCGAGGGAGTCCAAGATATACTCCGGAGTCGCAGAGAGCCTGAATGAATTCAAAAACAAAAGCCGGACCGCTGCCGGAAAGCCCTGTAACGGCATCCATCAGCTTTTCCTGAACATGAGAGCACTGTCCGACTGAATTAAAGATGTGCTCTACAATATTTCTGTCGCTTTCGCTCGTATTTGCGGAATAGGAATAAGCCGCAAAGCCTTCGCAGATCAGCGCGGGAGTATTGGGCATTACACGTATGATTCTCTCACATTTCGTGATTTCATAAAGAGAGGAAATCTTAACGCCTGCAAGTATGGAGATCAGGAGCTTGTCGGAAAGCATTCCGGAAGATTCGGCAACGGCATCGTGAAGATACTGAGGTTTGACCGCAAGGACAACGACAGTCGCGCCTTTGACAGCTTCTTCAAGACTTGCGGCAATAGCTGCGCCTGTCTGTTTTGCAAAATGAGCGGCTGCCTTATGCGATACATCGAAAGCTCTGATATTTTCAGGCTTGAAACCGTTTTTGACCATTCCTCCGGCAATGGCTGTAGCCATCTTTCCGGCTCCGATAAATGCGATCACCTGTGAATTAAGCATAATACGTCTCTGTAATTTAGATATTTATGACAGGATTAAATCTAATTTGCAAAGACGCTTTTTTCCAGTGATACGAATAGCTAAAAACAGCTTTTATCAGGCAGGGACCTTGTAAAAACTGAAGGCGGATTCCGTTTATGGAATCCGCCATGCAAAAAGAATGTTTTACAGTGTCATCCCATAGTCAATTGGAAAAAAACGACTGAAACAGCTTGCTCTGAACTTAAAATGAGAAGCATCCGGGAAACATAAAATTGGAATTGGGTATTTCCTGAACAAGCGGCGGAGTGGAGAAAAATCGCTCTTCCGCCGCTCGGCGGGCAGGAATGGATTCCTGCACTCTGTTAAAATGCTTCGCATTTTACTTTCTTATGGGATGGCTGTGAATGTTTTATTTGCTTTGCAGAGTTGCTGCGAGTTCAGCTCCCTTGATTTCACGCGGATCTAGATGCTTTTTCGAGCAGATTGTTGACCTTGTTTTTCAACACGGTCCGCAACTGTACGAGTTTTTCCCGGGTCTGGGTCAGACTCGCGATTTTCGCTTGTAAATCGTCTTTCATTCTCACCTCCGGCAGCAGGTTCTTTTCCAGGAACTCCGCCAAAATCTTCGCATCGTGCTTATCGGTTTTCTTCGTTGACTGGCTGATTACCTTGAACTGCGTCGGATTGACGATCACCAGTCTTCCGACTTTATTCTTCAGTTCCGTACAAAACATCAGCGTGTTGCCGGTGGCTTCCACCGCCAGCGCGGTATGCTGCCCCAGCAGGCTCGCAAAACCGTTCAAATCCTTGATCGAACGTTTGCCGATCTCTTCTTTCGCTCCATTGCCGCTCCGCATGCAATAAGTGAAATTGTTCCGGTGCAAATCCACGCCCACATAGCAATTGATCATTTTTTGCCTCCAATTCGTTGTTCCACGAACCGAAGCGGCGCTGCTGTCACGGCCTCACCATCCTCCTATACAGGGTGGTCGATATTTCTCAATCGCCCCCTATGGTGGCGCTCTGGTTTACAGATCTGACTAATCTCCTTTCCGAGGTCGTTGCCGTTACCGGACGCCCCAAGTTAAAATTCAGTCTGTAACCTGTCCGCTTCAAATTCAGTAGAGTTCATCGCCTAATTCTACCGCTTCAAAGCTGATGCCGCGAGTCCCAGCTAATTATTCATACCATCTCCTTTATTATGTTAAGTCATCCCGACTTATTAACTTCCCTGCTTCTCAACTTACAAACTTCCCCACTTGCTAACTTGAATACTTCCCTGCTTGGTAACTTCTCCGAGAAAAATCCCTGCCCGGCTGTGTTTTTTTGGGGGGGATGGTAAGTCACAGCCGGGACAGGGGAGAGCACAGCAGTTTATAGACCTGCTTAGGTCTTTTGCCTAAGGGGATTAGGACGGAAATTCTTTCTGTTCCTTGCCGAACAGAACGGAAGATGATTTATTCTTGCGAACACCTCCCCAGCTTTTGAAAAAGAAGGGGATATGATAAGTTTTGCACTGCTTTTGAAGACTGAGCACCCATTCAGGCTCCATTGTGCGCGATCCCGCGCCCGTCTCTCCGCCGCAGATAACCCAATTGAGTTCATAATTTTTAAGATCAACAGGACCGAGCATCGGCTCAACGGAGACAAATCGAACTGCTGCTGGAATATCAAAAAGAAGGGGAATGCGTTCATCAGCTCTCTGCTGATTTTCGGCAGTTACGCCGAGCCAAAGATTAGATGGAAGAAATTTTCCGGAAAAATATTCACACATGCGCTCTGGACGCTTTGTAAGAATCTGGAATGTGTGTTGCGGACAGAAACGGATTACCGACATAACTTCATCAACAAAGAAAAATGGGACTCCCTCATGAAACAAATCCGCCATGGAGCAGATGAAAATTTTCTGCGATTTTTTCCAGCCCAAAGGCTCTTTAAGCCTTTGGGGATGCAACGTTACCTTAAAATCGTTCCAGATCGGAAACCTCTGCGCCATTACTCGCGCATAACAATTGTCGCATCCCTTACTAACCGGATCACAACCCGTAACCGGATTCCACACCCGATCAGTCCATTCAATATTTGTCCGTCCCATCACTCAACCCCTTACGTTGTTTTAAAAAAAGATGCTCTCTGGCATCGGTAATTCTGCGTAAACTGTTTCTTTCGCCTTAACCTCCGGACGAAACGTCCAGAAGAAAATGCTTTTCGGTCTACGGTCTTTACGTACCTTGGCCTGTGTCTTGACAGGCAATCTAAAAGATATGAATTTCATTCCGCCCTCAGAAAGTTAAGAATTTGATCTTCCGAGTATCCGATGAAACTCAGAATCTCAGACTTGTTGAATCTTATCCACTCGCGCCCGCCCTCCGGACTCTTGATCTTAAACGGCTTCAGAATCCCTTTGTTGACATATGATTCCACAGTCTTCTCTGAGATTTTCAAAAGGTTTGCGACATCTTCCTTTGTCAGCAGCCCCGGATTAGCTCCGCCATGGCGATAAGAACTCAGCGCCTTTTCAACCTCTTCGGCTTCCGAACGATCCACCATTCCCAATTCCACGAACGGCTTGAGCTGATGCCGAATTATCCTCGATGTCTTTAGCGATATCATTCTGCCCCCTTTAGGTTTTTTAAGATTGCACTTGCAATCATCTTTATCAGAACAGGATCGGCACTAAGTTCCGGCATCTTCCCATCAATTGTTATCTTGAGTGAATTATCCTGAATACTTCTCTGTCTCTGTTCCCGTTTTCGTGCCATATGAAAATCCATGTTTTAGCTTTTGAAGTTCGCACTTAATTAGCGAAGTTTTTTAAATTTTTTTAGCCCTTGAGCCATTCAGTAAGCAGGCGGGCTACAAGGCTCTGTATAACCAATCCGTCTTTCTTACACTTTGTTTTGACCTGAGAATGCAGGTCACTTTCAATTGATACTGTCTTGTGGTTTTTCTCTTTTTTCATAAAAATCATCCAGTTTATGGATTTATTTTACGCTAATTAAGTGCGCAATGCAAGTTTATTTTCCATAAAAAAGCATTTTTTTTGCTTTTTACTTAAAATAGTAGTAGAATATAATATGTAATCATTATATTTTGGCTACAAGCGCCACCAATAACTAATAATTAGCGATTGCCGGAAGAACATATGAAAATTACAGTTGACATGTTCAATGCATTGCGCGCTATAACAAACTATCGCGGCGGTCAAGCTTTACTTGCAAAAAAATGTGGTTTGCCTCATCAACATATACAGAAATATGTTACAGGCAAGGTCAAGGAAATAACTCTCGAAAACTGGCTCAAGCTTCTGCCGCACCTCAAGCCATACCTGAAAGATAACTATACGCCGAAGGGAATAACGCAGGAACAGATAGACCAGCTTCAGGAAATATCATCCCGCTCTCCATCTATGCCCCTCGATGAAACTATCCTGCTTGAAGCCTATCGAAAGCTTTCCTCTGACAAAAAATCAGATATGATCAAAGAAGCAATCCTTCTTGCAGAACAAGAACATTCTAAGCACAAAATGCCCTCCGGAGCAATGCTGATGGCCGCCGAAGAGCAACAAGACTATTCCCCTCACGGCAAACCCAAAAAATCAAAATAACTTGACTCCCTAGACTTTAGAGGTTATTTTACCCTAATTAATTATTTTTAGGGGGCTTTTATGGACGCAGAAACTTCGACTTGGAATTCACTTCCTGTTAAAATACTTCGATACGTTGCCTATATTCCAATATCTGTATTTTTACTGTTTATATTAGAGGTACTTTTCATTTCTTTTGCCATGTGGCTGTATCGCGGCAGTCTCCGTGAATTTATAATTCTGAGCTTGTTATTTGGACTGCCAATGTTGGCTTTTTTGTCGTTTTTGTATGGAAGTGCATATAAAGGATTAATGTATTTATGTCCCACTCCTAAAGTAGGATCAATTATATTCTCAGTAATCTATATCCTTTTTTCTGTCCTTTGTATATCTGGAGCATGGGTTAATTTATCTGGTTCAAAATTTATTTTATACATAATATTCAAAACAGCATTTATGATTGCCGGAATCATTGTAACAGTTATGCTATATGAAGAACAAAGCAGACGTATTCAATCATAATGAATAAACTCCCCTTCATAATCTCAATAATAGCCCTTCTGATAGCTTTCGGAGACATGCCATACGCATATTATCAACTCTTGCGCTTCCTGATCTGCGGCACGTTCGCATACGCCGTCATAATGCTCTTTAAAAACGACAAGGCCTCATTCTTTTATCAATCGCTACTATGGACTTCTGTCGCTCTCGCTGTCATCTACAATCCGATCACCCCGATCCGCTTCTCCCGCGACACCTGGACAATAATCAACCTGCTCACAATTCCAGTTCTAGTTCTGTGTTCTGTCAAAATGCCGCCCAAAATTCCCCAAAAACAATAAATTCTCAACCTTTCGGGATTATTTCCCTGAAACATCAAATAAGTACACAATAAGTACACAATAACTTGAGTTTTTGAGCTTAAAAAAGCTTGCTTCCCAAGCGGCTAGCGCGTTTGCGGTAGCCATGCCGAAGTCGTTGTGTCCGTGGAAATCCAGAGGAACAGGCAGATCTTTTACGAGAAGCGCGATTTCTGTTGCTGTCTTGTCCGGCGTGAGGATTCCAAGAGTATCGGCATATCTGACGCGTATTGCGCCGGCGTTTGCGGCAGCCAGAAAGACTTCCTTCAGAAAAGCGGTCTCGGTTCTGGATGAATCTTCCGCTCCGAGGGAAATTTCTGCGCCTTCAGCTACGGAAAATTTTATTACGGATTCTATCTGTTTAAAAACCCAGTGACGTTCCTTTTTAAGTTTGCAATCTAGCAGAATAGCGCTTGTCGGCACGGAAACGTGAATTGAACGGATTCCGACATTAAGGGAGTTTATGACATCCTCATTGAGCAGACGGTTCCAGGAGAGAATCTTTGAATTCAGTCCTGAGGCGGCAAGTTTTGCGAGGACAGTCCTTTCCTCTATACACATAGCTGGAATGCCTGCTTCGATGATAGCGACTCCCAGTTCATCAAGGCGCGAGGCTATTTCGAGCTTCTCTTCATTTGTGAAGTAGATGCCCGGACTCTGCTCTCCGTCCCGCAGAGTAGTATCCAGAAGTACAGGTGATTTATTATTCATTTTCTTCCGGCTCCTTTTGCCTCTTGCTATGAATATAATGCGGAAAATTTCTTAATTCCTGCCGGAGTCTGATTATTATACAAAGATTTGAGCTAATTAGCTGTCCTGAGGGGAGGGCGGAGTATAGTGATTTTACTCGACAGAATTTTTCAAGGCTTCCTTTCTGTAAGATTCCGGAGTTATTCCGACATATTTCCGGAATATGCGACAAAAATAATTAACATCGGGATAGCCAGTCATTGATGCTATTTCTTTGACCATTTTGCTGGAATGTGTGAGCAACCATTTTGCGAAATTAAGTTTGCCATGGGCAATGAATTCCGAGACAGTCAAACCGGTTTCCTTTTTGCATATTCTGTTCAGCTGGCACTTGCTGACTCCAAAACGCCGACAGAGATCAGAGGGTTTGACTGCTTTGTTCAGGTTGTCGCTGAGGTAGTATTCCATAATTTCCGCGGTCTTGAGTCCGCTGAGTCTCAGAGAATCTTCCTCATCTTCCACATCGCATTTCATCCCTTCAGGGAAGAGAATTTCAAATATCCGCAGAAAAATGGAGCGCAGAAGAAGATGAACCCGCTCTTTATAGAATGGCGTTTCGGAGGAGACCTGATTAATGAGTTCCCAGGCAGCATCGGAAATTTCCGTGTCACCTGAAATATGATGCTCAAGCTTTTCAAGTGCCGAATCCATAAGTTTTTTAAGCTGAATTGAGCTGCTTCCGCTGCCAGCCGGACTTAGACTGCTTTGTATGCCGAGTATAAGAAAGTCATCCGAGAGAAGTTTCCAGCCGTGGCGTCTTTCGGATTGCATGAAAAAGATGTCTCCTGACTCAATTATGACTGATTTCTCCTGCCAGAAAAACTCCATTTTCCCTTTCAGGAGCAAATTAAATTCCCATATTTTATGTGTGTGAGTCGGGCTGACAATGTTGCCTCTCGATCTTGAAAGGTGGATTACTCTTGGATTTATGTGATAGGTGCCTATGAAGAATCCTTCGTGGACGACAGTGCTACGCACTAGTTTTCTATTAAATTTCCGTATGTCATCATATTCAAAGTGCATCTGATATTCCTTGTCATTCAAAAAAGTATAGCATGAACTGCTTTTCTTGCAAAGATTCTTTTGTGCTATTAATGCATGTTTTATACTATTGTGCGCGCTTTCTTTACACGATATAATCTAAATAAGTAAAATTAATGTCAATCTCAGAGGAAATCTTATTAATTATGGAAACGATACGTGAAGAATCCAGAGAAATTCCTGTACGCGGACATTGGGATGTAATAGTGGCAGGCGGAGGGCTCGGCGGAGTTGCCGCCGCGATAGCATCTGCCAGAACGGGAGCCAGAACCCTTTTGGTTGAGCGTAATACTTATGTCGGAGGCGTTGCCACCGCAGGAATGTGTTGCAGTGTTTTCAATTGCTTCTATACATCCGAAAAAAAACTCGGCCCCTCCGGAATCCAGCGTGAGATTGTTGATAATCTTGCAGAATCAGGCGGGTTTGGGAAAAAATGGCATGAGCATAAAGGCCATATAATATATGATCTGGAATGTGGCAAATTCGTCCTTCAGGACATGCTTGAGAAAGCAGGTGTCGAGACTCTGTTTTCCGCTGTGAGTGCTTCGGTTGTCATGGACGGAAACAGACTGAAAGGTTTGATTGTCGAAAGCAAGTCAGGACGTCAGGCTCTGCTTGCGGATAACATAGTCGATGCGACAGGAGACGGCGATGTCGCTTTCATGGCTGGAGCGCCTCTTCATATTCCTTCCGTTGAGAATTCCCGTCAGCACAGTCTTTGCTTCCGTCTCGGCAATGTGGATGTAGATGCCTTCATCGACTATTTCAGGAAGAATCCTTCAGAATATCCGGAAATGATGGATGTGGAATGGACTCTTGAAGAGGCCTTGCGGCAGTACGACGAGTGCGGAACATTTCTGTTTCCCCACGGCGGCGGCATACAGATGAACGCCTTCAGGAAGGCAAAGGAAGACAAGGTTCTTCCGCCTAAAATCGGAATGCATGATACTACCGATGCATGTCAGATGCACGGAATGCGCAGAAATGGAGTCGTCCACGTTGTTACAGGCTATGTCAGATTTGACGGACTCGACGCGGAAAGCATCAGTCGGGCCATAAGCGACGGCAGAAGAATGGCTTTCACTTTGGGAGATGTCTACAAACGTTACATTCCGGGCTTCGGAAACTCTTTTGTTGCCGGTGTTGCCAACAATCTCGGCATCAGGTCATCCCGCTGGCTGGACGGAGATTTTGTCATGACAGGAGAAATGGCAAGTCCGGGAGTCCGTTGTGAGGATGCCGTAGGGAAACTGGTTCCCTACAGAGATATTGTACGACACAAAGGGCCTAGAGCATGGGGTGTCCAAGTTATGGGGTCTGATACCTTTGATCTTCCCTATGCTTGCCTGCTGCCTAAAAAAATCGAAGGATTGATCATGGGCTCGGGGCGAAGTGTCAGCTCAAAAGATCCGTGGCTCATGAGGGTGATGGTTTACACAATGACTGTCGGACAGGCGGCCGGGGCAGCCGCAGGTATCGCGTCGAAGAGGAGGACATCTTTGAGAAATCTTGATACTGCTCTTGTAAGAGATGTTCTGCGGGGATTCGGAGAAAAGTTCTGAGAAAATCTAACGGAATGGGGTGAACGATGAAACAAAAGAGAGGTTTTACGCTTATAGAACTGCTTGTGGTTATAGCGATCATAGCGATTCTTGCGGCAATGCTTCTTCCCTCTCTGGGGAGGGCAAAGGACAAAGCCAGAGAAATTTCCTGCGTTTCTCAGGAAAAACAACTGGGCATGGGTATTGCCTCTTACAGCGGGGATTATAATGGATTCATTCCTCTGGTCTATCAGGCCGGAGGTTTTCCATGGCATCATATTCTTGCTTCATATATTTCATCAACAGGCTCGAAAAAAAGTGACGTGGTGCTTCATTGTCCTGCGAAAAAGAACTACTTCAGTCTCGATATTCCTGCTGTTGATCAAGCTGGATTTCAGCCGAGCATGAATACCAATTATGCCTACTACCGTCAACTTGGCGACATGTTGCGATATGTAGACGGAGCGACAGACTGGACTGCAAGCTATGCGCCGAAACGCATTCATAATGTGCAACATCCGTCAAAAGCACTTTGTCTTTCGGATGGAGTCGGCAACACCAGATGGCTTCAGGGGCTGGAATCTGATGCACTGAATTCATTTACTTTCTGGAGGAATACGTACAACGGAGTTTATATTCAGGATCCTACTTATATAGATTATCGCCACGGAGGTGACAACATGTCAAACTCGTTATGGGTTGATGGACATGTGAGCACAGGACACGGTCCTTACAAGGCATTCGATTCCGGAAATTATGCTCTTGGATGGGCCAATAATCCTCCTGTTACACTTTAGACTCAATTATTTTATGCATTTGAAGAAAATTATGGAAAGGAATTTATCATGTTTAAGCGTTTTACTAAAAAACTTATTGTTGTGTTTGCTCTTATTGAAAGCTTAGCGGGATTCTCCGCCGATCTTCCTGAGGTCATGCTGCTCGGGGACTCAATCAGAATGGGATATCAGCCTGTTGTCATGGAGATATTGAAGAAAGATGCCGTGCTATGGGCTCCGGCCGAGAACTGCAAAGACTCCGTCTTCTTTCTCGAAAACGTCAAGCGCTGGTGTGAGGGACGTAATCCGAAAGTCATTTACTTCAATGTCGGACTGCATGATATATACTTGAAAAAGGACGGATCTTGCATAAGAACTGAGGAGCTTTATGTTCAGAACCTTCAAACTATAGCTAAAGAATTCAAAGCAACCTTTCCTGATGCAGTAATCATTTTCGGAACTTCCACAGTTGTGGATGAAGATCGTATTACGACATCGAAGACCTACGGAAAACTTGTCCGCCGCAATTCGGATATTGATCGTTATAATCAGCTTGCCGTAAAAACTTTGAATGGAGAAGGCGTGTTAATCAACGATCTCAACGGGCTTATGAAACGTTCCTCGCCTTCTTCTCTTCTGATTGATGACGGAACTCATCTCAATGCTGAAGGTAAAAAACTTTTAGGCTCGGCTGTAGCCTCTAAAATCAGGGAGAATCTGCAATGAGATATTTGCTCTTTTTCAGTCTGCTTTGCGGTTCACTGTTGCTTGAAGCATCGGAGTTGCAAATTCTTCCAGCACCTTCGCTTCCCGTGCTTTTCCCTAGAGAAAAGGCATCTTGGACAATATCCGCCGAAGCTCTTCCGTACTCAAGCCTTGAGTGGACGGTGAGAAACGGCGAAATGGAATCCTTTACAGGAAGGGCGACAATAGGCCAAGAAGGGAAGCTCAGCGTAAATGTTCCTGTCGACACTGCACAGTGCGGATATTTTTCGATACATGCAGTGCTCAACGATGGAATGGTGAATATCGAGGCCGAGTCCGCAATCGCTGTCGTGCCGGTTCCTCATAAGTTCGGCAACTTCGACAGAAACAGCTTTTTCGGTTTGGCCGGAGCTGAACGCAGCGCTGAAATGGTCGCCAGACTCGGAGCAAAAAGCAGTCGTATATGGCTTTCTCCGAAATGGACAAAATTCGATGAAAACGGTAAGATGGATTTCAAGATTCCTGACGCGCAGATGGAGATGTTTAGAAAACAGAATCTTGAAGTCATAATGGTGCTTAACACCGCTCATCCGGATCAGTTTCCGAAGTGGTCGGGATGGCAGCAGCCCGGCGATATGCTTACAGAGCAAAATATCCATCACTGGAAGTCTTTTGTCAGACAGGTGGTCGAACGCTATAAGGATAAACTCTACGCAATCGAAATCCAGAACGAGCCGGATATCAGCTTCTGGCATCGCCCTGGACTTTCGCTCGATAAAGCTGCGGATAATTATGCACGGTGCCTGAAGGTTTCTTATGAGGTCGTCAAGAAAGCGGCTCCTGATGTGCTTGTCTACGGTCTGGATGTGTCAGGACGTGATTTCTCAGTTAACAACAAAAGCCCTCAGAACATGCCCGGAAATTTCATGTTCTGCCGTGCCGTAATGGAAAAAGCCGCAGGATATATGGATGTCCTTGCTGCTCATCCTTATTCGCATCATAGAGGAATAGGACCAGACAGCAAAACCCACTGGCCAGAGGAACATAAGCTTTACGAACTTCTTGATCAGCTTGGAAATCTGATGGAGCAGTACAAGCGTCCTAGACGCCTGGCTCCTACTGAACTTGGTTGGAGTCTTCTTGATCCTAATACACCGGTCTGGGAACGCGCCTCAATGGTTCAGGCCGCAGTTACGGTGCAGGCACTTGTCCAGTCCAAGGCAGTTAAAGGCGTAGAGAAGCTTATATGGTTCCATTTGCAT
>JAKJHH010000001.1:41335-51054 GCA_022703965.1 Verrucomicrobiota bacterium | reverse complement strand
GAAGGGAACTTATAATCTTGCCAGATGTAATTGTCCCGGGGCGACGGATTACAAAAACTGCCGCTTCGACAGGCTTTATCCAATGCCTTCAGCTCCGGCGTATGCAGCAACGGCTCATTTTCTTGAAGGAACTGATTTTGTGAAGCGTCATGAGCTGAATCCTTTACTTTCAGTATGGGAATTCAGACGAATTGAGGACAGTGCCTCCGTCTTTGTCTTCTGGGCAAGAGGCGAGGCTGCTTACAGGATCAAAATGGAAAAGAGTTCTGAATTCAACTTTGTCTCCATGTTCAGCAGTCCCTTGGAATTTGGCAAAGATAAAACTCTGAAAATTGACTATAAACCGCTTTTTGTCGAAGTACCGCAAAAAGATGTTAAACTGTTCATCTCGGCTATGGCTATGGCGGAGATTCAGCCTGTAGATGCGCTCAGTGTCAGGAGGCTCTATAAATATGATTCCGCTACTCTGGCTGTCGTGATAAGCAATAACACGTCTTCAGTTTTGAAGGCTGAACTTTTGCACGGAAATGCAAAATGGGAAATCAGTATTGAACCTGGAGTTAAAACTTTCAAATTTCCGTACTCTGAGAGGGCATCAAAGTTGAAACTTAATGCAGGAAAAGAGTCTATTGAGGCTTTCCCTGAGCCTGAAAATCAATACAGGATTTTATATGCAGAATCAGAGAACAAACTTCTTGCAGAACTCCAGTCCTCAAGAGCTATTATTCTTGATGCAAGTACATTTCTGACTCCTCCGGATGCGCCATGGAACGGCATCGCTGATCTCAGCGTAAAAGCCGCATGGGGATGGAATGAGAATGCCCTCCTTTTCGTGGCCTCGGTGAGAGATGACAAGTATTGTCCTGACGCAAATCCAGATAGTCTCAGACTCTTTGACAGTATACGGCTCGGTATAGATCCCGAAGCCGATTCTCTCGACATGCCCGGCTCAGACGATAAAGATATCCTGCTTGCAGGAGACAAAGATGGAAAAGGCTTCTCCTTCAATATCTCCGGAGCAAAAGCAGTGCCTGAAAAGGCTTCTCTCAAAATAAGCCGGAAGGATACAGAAACGCTTTATATGCTCTCAATTCCATGGACTTCGCTCGGAGTTGAGAATCCAGCTCCGGGACGTTCTCTCAACCTGAGTTTTTCAGTCAACGACAATGATGGCGAAGGTTTGCGCTCCACAATGAGTATGACATCCGGAATCTCAGGGGATGGCAAAATACTGCCTTCTTCATTCCGAACTGCAATCCTGACAAGGCAGCTACGTTGAAATCTGAAATACTTGTGTCTGACTATAATGAAATTTTCCGACATGATGATAAGGAAGTCATAGATGGCTTTTAGAGCATAATAGAAGCAGAGCAAACACATAAAGAAATAGAAACATATTTTCCCGCTGGGAAGATTAACTTAATCAAGGATTTTACGAACTATGAAAAAGTATATGATACGATGTGACATCGAAGGGGTGTCGGGTGTAGTGAGTTATGAGCAGGCGGATCCGTCGAGGGCGGAATTCGCGTTCGGGAAGAAGATGTTTATGGATGATCTTCTGGCTCTGCTCGAAGGTCTTAACAAGGGCGGAGCGGATAAGATTGTCATTTACGATGAGCATTTTTATGGACGCAATATTGATATTGACCGTCTACCTGAAAATGTGACGGCGATCTGCGGTAAGCCTCCTTATAAAGCCGACTGGGCAGGGGGACTTGATGAGTCTTTTGCAGGCTTGATTCTGCTTGGTTTTCACTCGAAGCGCGGAACTGAAGAATTGCTTCATCACAGCTACGAGCCGGATATCAAAAATCTTACGCTAAACGGAATGAGTGTCGGAGAAATAGGAATCGAGGCTGCTATTGCCGGAGATTATGGGGTTCCGCTTGCTATGATTACGGCAGATTCGGCAGGCGTTGCCGAGGCGAAAGCTCTTGTTCCGGGGATTGTCGGCGTGAGCGTGAAAGAATCGCTCTGGCACAGTGGAGGAGAATGTCTATCCGGCAGACTCACGGCAAAAATGATCCGTGATGCAGGTGAAAAGCTTGTAAAGAATCCCCCGGCTGCAAAGATCTTTAAAGTGGAAAATCCAGAGCTTAAAGTTGAGTTTGCTCATGGTGCTTATCACGAGAAGTTCAAGGAGCTTTATAAGTGCGGAGATTCGATAGTCATCAAGGGAAAAACCGTGACGGCATGCTGGGCTGAATACTGGCAGATGAAGCTGAAGACTCAGGAGGCCATGAAATGAACGGTGACATACGTGAATACGCAAAGCTCGGTCTTGTACATCACATGCTTTATCCCGAATGCGGCAAGGATTCTGAGTTGCATGTGAAGACTTTGCTTGAGTTCATAAAAAGAACGGATATCGAAACATTCGACTGCTGTCTGCCTTATGGAGATGAGTACAGAAAGCGTCTTGTTTCCGAGATCAAAAACTGTGGAAAAACGGTCTCGTTCGCAATTCATTTTTATCCTTTGAGGACGATGCCGCTTGCGGCCTCGAATCCTGCAAATTTCGCTCAGATATGGATGATTCTGGACGACATGATTGCTCAAGCTGCATCAATAGGTGCGGAGGGGTTCATTTTCGGCGCGGGAACACCCTCGTATTATAATGCATCCAAGGAGGATTTCGAGGCTTTTGACAAGTTCTGCGATATCCTTTGCAGTAAGCTTGCGCCTCACAATATCACGGCTATGCTTGAACCCTTTGACATGGATATAGACAAGAAATTTCTTTATGGACCTATTCATGACTGCGTGAAGCTGGCTGAACGCATCACTAAGAAACACAAAAACTTCGGTTTTGAACTTGATATGGCTCATCTGCCATTGATGCGCGAGGAATTCGGCTCAGCCATAAAAAGATCCGCTCCTTACCTCAAGAGAGTTCATCTTGGTAATTGCGTGCTGAAGGACAAGACTAATCCGCGCTGGGGCGACACTCATCCTCCTATAGGTTTTGAGGGAGGAGAGATAGATATTCCCGAGACAGTGACGATTCTGCGCGGCCTCTTGGACTGCGGATTTCTTGACAAGAACAATCGAGGAAATCTGCTTGTCGAAATGACTCCTTTTCCGGGCAAGAGCGTAGATTTCACGGTCAAGGACAACTTTGAGCGTCTGGAAAAGGCATGGAGGCTTCTATGAGCGTGACTAATCCTGTAAGAAAAGCTCTTCTTGAGCGTAAAGCCACATTCGGCTCGTGGATACAGATAGGGCCTTATCCGGCGCTTGCTGAGATTCTGTCCAATGTAGGCTTCGACTGGCTTTCGGTTGATTGCGAGCATTCGGATATCGACGTTGAAGGATTTACTGCGCTGGCTCGCGGTATGTATGGACGCGGAACTGTGCCTATGGTTCGCGTGCGCGAAAATGATACGCTCGCAATCCGTCAGATGCTTGACGCCGGAGCTCAAGGAGTGATTGTTCCATTGGTTAACACTGCGGAGGATGCCCGAAGGGCTGTAGCGGCGGCAAAATATCCGCCTCAGGGGGTGCGAGGTTTCTGTTTTTCGAGAATGAACGAATTCGGCACAAAATTTGCCGAATATGCGGCATCAGCCAATGAAAATATTGCTGTCGTTGTGATGATAGAATCGAAGCAGGCGGTGGAGAATATTGATGAAATCCTGTCGGTTGATGGTGTTGACGGGGTCTTGATCGGCCCTTATGACATGAGCGGATCATACGGTGTAACAGGAGATACATCGCATCCTTTGATAAAAGGAGCGTGCAGAGCCGTCGTTGAGGGATGCCGTCGTCACGGCAAGTCAGCCGGTTTGCATCTTGTTAAACCGGATGAGGCAGCAATAACGGCGACAATCGCAGAAGGTTTTACCTTCATCGCTCTCGGGGTGGATATGATATTCATTCAGCAGGCTGCCGGAGTTGCCTTGGCAAGTGCCGCGCACGCCGCAGGAAGAGCCAGTTGTTGAATATGAAGAAAGCAGCAGTTTTGGCAGGAATCGGAGAATTACTCTGGGATATTCTGCCGGAGGGACGTCGTCTTGGAGGAGCCTCGGCAAACTTTGCTTATCACGCAAAGCAGCAGGGGGCGCAATCTTATGTCGTCAGTGCATGCGGCAATGATGTAGACGGACATGATCTGCTTGCCGAGCTTAAGCGGAAATCTTTGTCAA
Source organism: Verrucomicrobiota bacterium (assembly GCA_022703965.1). Taxonomy (GTDB): domain Bacteria; phylum Verrucomicrobiota; class Lentisphaeria; order Victivallales; family UBA1829; genus JAKJHH01. Next base: position 46,906 of record JAKJHH010000001.1, on the reverse strand, counting down.
CTGAATATATTTCCGTACATGCTGAATATCCGACAGGAACTGTCAGCGTCGAACTAAAGAACGGACATCCTTCATATACGATCCATCAGCCTGTTGCCTGGGATTTCATAGAGTGGAATGAAAAAATAGAGGCCTTGGCAAAGACTTGTGACGGAGTTTGCTTCGGCTCTCTAGCCCAGCGCAACAAACGGTCACGCTCAACTATACAAGCCTTTTTGAAAGCGTTGAAAGCAGACTGTCTGAAAATCTTCGATATCAATCTCCGTCAGGATTTTTACACAGTTGAATCACTGGAATATTCTCTTCAAAATTGCGATATCCTTAAAATCAGCGATGAGGAGTTGCCGACGGCTGCAAAAGCTTTGGATTTTGCGCCTGAGTTTAATGCTGTAGAGGATTTGCGGAAACGTTATAATCTCAAAGCGGTGGTACTCACGATGGGAGCTGCCGGAAGCAGTTATTATGATAGAAGCGGAGTCATCTCTGTTCCTGCCTTTGATTATGGAGTTAAAGTGGATTCCGTAGGTTGCGGCGATTCCTTTACTGCAAGTCTGGTAACGGCATTATTGAAGGGGTTTTCTCCCGACAAAGCAATGCGTCATGCAACGAAAATTGCCGGTCTTGTCTGCGCCAGCGCCGGAGCAATGCCGGATATTCCTGAAGAATTAAAACTAACATGAAAGTCCTCAAAAATGATCTGGAATAAATTATCGGAGTCGGAACGTTTAAATAAGCTGTATCCGGGCTTTACTGAAGCTTTTGAATTTCTGCGAAGCAAAGATAGTCTTCTGCTTCCTGTCGGAACTTATGAAATTGACGGGAAAAATGTTTTTGCGATGGTTCAGAAAGGTACAGGAAAAGGACTTTCGGGAGCACGTCTGGAATCTCATAGACGCTATATTGACATTCAGTACACTGTAAGCGGAGAGGAGTATATCGGTTGTGCAATGGCATCTGCCTGTCATCCTGATGCAGAGGGATGGAATCTTGAAAAGGATCTGATATTTTTTGAGGAAAAACCGGATTTTGCCCTGCCTGTTCCGGCAGGGCATTTCGCAATATTTTTTCCTGAAGAGGATGCACATGCTCCATGGATAGGTTCGGGAGATATTCACAAGATAGTCGTAAAGGTGGCTATATGAAACAGCCGATTCATGCTTTCCTGGAATGACTGCATTGTTTTCAGTCCGTCCAGTTCAGCAGGAATTCTATGGTGAATACTGAACTCCAGCTGAACTGAGGCGAACCGAGTGGTTCTCCGGTTCGGGAATTGTAATTCTCGAATATCTGCGACGGATCGTTGCGAACCCACGAGAGGATTGTATTGCGTCCGCTTTCCGCAAGCTCGTTGAAGCCGTAGTCCTTGAGTCCTTTTAATGCAAAATATGCGACATTCAGCCACATTCTTCCACGCCAGTAGGATTCAGGATCAAACTGAGGATGATCGTATGCCACAGTCGGCCAGCCGGGATTGAATTGTTCTGCTGCAACTTTTGCCATTTTTTCAGCTCGTTCACGGCTTGCGGTTCCTACATAAAGAGGCATGAAGGACGCAGGACTTAAAGCATCGACAAAAGCTTTTTTGCCGAAATCATAATCATGATATGCCTGACGCTGATTGTCCCACAGCTTATCCTCGATTCTTGCCGCAAGTTCAACTCCGGCTTTGTCCCAGCGCTTGACATCGTCTGAAATCCCGAGTCTTCCTGCCATATATGACATTGCCCTGTATAACATCACCATAAAACAGTTGAGGTCGACCGGCCAGACTTCATAAATTCCGCCGTCCCATCGCACTGAGTTGTCCCAGCCTGACTCATATTTTGCATGTTTGAGACGTGTTTCGGGATCACTATGGATGCTGTCGTAATTGAAGAGTCCTTGCCTGTCTCCGCCGCGATTCCTGCGCCAGTGAGATTCATTCTTTACAAAAGCAGGATAAGCCTTGCGCAGAAACTCATCGTCATTTTCACGCATATCCACAATCATCGCTGCCCAGGGCATGACCGGGGGCTTTCCGAAATTATCGACGAGCTTTCCATTCGCGAAAAGCACGTCAGGAAGTCCGCCGTCCTGATTCTGAAGCGCAAGGATCATCAGAATCTGTTCCTGAGCGAGCTTGGCATCCCAGCGCGAAACTCCGACAGCATGAAAAGCGCTGTCCCAATTCCAGATTCCCTTGAAACCTATCTGTGACGGAGTTATTCCGCGCCACGGATGCCACGGTAGTTTCTCGTTTGGCGCTTCCCTCATAATGTTGGACAATAAGGTTCTGGATGCTCTGTCCAGCAAAGTATAATTTTCATGCGGAATTTTACCATAAAATCCTGAAAGCCATTTATCACAAAGATTCATAATCTGTGTCCTTATATTTATTTTAATTATACTTGAATATACCCTTGTTATAAACTACACTATTGGAGCATTTGATATCCTTTTGTAACATTTTTAAAGAAAGAGAATAGATGAGGAAGGAATATTATAAGTTTTATCCAGCTGGAGAAAATGATTATATGCCTAGACCTTTGTATTTGGGCTATACAAATGTCGCTCCTCCTTTTGACTCACTGAACTTTAAACCGCCTAAGCGATATTATCTTTTCATGTATACTCTTGCCGGGTGCGGATTGCTCCAGCAGAGCGGTAAGGTGAAAAAGCTGCCTCCGGGGACTGCATTCCTCTACAAATTTCCGGATGAAAACTATCGTTTTTTTCTGAATGACGATATGGGGGAATGGCTGACTGTTTATCTTGAATTCAATGCAGGTGACATGGAAAGAACTTTGGACAGCCTGATTGATGAAAACAAAGCTCTTTTTGAGCTGAGTCCTGATTCTGGAATCATAAATAAACTTCTTGCTTACAGAGAAAAATTCTACGAACGGGGACATCAGACCGGATTTGACGGGACAACAAGGCACTTTCACAGCAGTATTCCTGTTACGATGCTTGAGGGAGCTCAACTTGTGTATAGACTTATGTCCGAACTGCAAACTTATGAGTCCGCCAATCAGAGAGGCAATCATAATATAGTCAATAAAGCCTGCGAGTATATAAACAGTCATATCGATCAGTCATTTGATGTAGGGAAAATGGCTAAAAAACTTGCAGTTTCGCGTGGACATCTGACGCGTGTTTTTACCGAAAAAATGGGAATTCCACCTCACGACTACATAAACAGACTGAAGATGCGAAGAGCCTGCCAGCTTCTCTCTTCAAGCAATATGACAGTTGAGGAAATAGCTGAAAAGACCGGAACCGGTTCGGGGATTTACTTCTACAGAGCCTTCAAAAAAATGACAGGGCTGACGCCCGGAGAATTCAGAGAATCCGGGCATCAGGAAGAAATTATCAAAAGCTTATAATTCCTTCTCCAGACAAGGATGTAAGAATTTCGCCGTTTCTTATGACGCATATATTTCTCTTTTCGACAAGGATGTCGAATTCTGTCCCGAAGGCTCTGATGTTTCTGAGGGAAACTTTGTTGCAATTCGCGGGCAGATGCGGAGATATCTTGAAGGAATTCAAACCGAGAGGCTCAATTCCCAGCAGTCCTTCCGTAATCACCCGGCAGTAAAGTGCGCTTTCTGCCGAAAGATGACGCTGATCACCCTCAGGATACGCTTCGACGGGATAAGGCACGTGTTCGCCCAAAAGACGTTTCGCGGAGTATGCCTGCAAGTTTTGAAACGCTCTTTCTGTATCATCGGCAAGAAAAGCACCTCTTAGTCCGTAAAGAGTACTTCTGTCCCAGAATATTTTATCGCCTTCCTGACTGAGCATGCCGTTTTCTGTCCAGAGATACGGCGAAAACATGGCTGCCAGTGTTCCCTCGGCTCTTTTCATAATTCCCATGCAGAGAGGAATACATATCCATGAACGCAAAATATCATTTCCGTCGTAATAACGGAACGTCTCAAAGCCTCGCATATTGCGTCCGAAAAAGTTCTCTATGTTCAATGCAAGTTTTTCAGCCTCTTTCAGATATTCCAGCCGCTTTTCCTCCAGACCGAGTTCCTGTGCAAGATATGAAGCGGAAATCAGTCCTCCATAATAGAGCGAAGATGTACATAAATTGGCATTCCCCGAGGGCAGACGTTCTTCAAGTTCATCAGTATCTGAAGCTACAACTCCATGATCGTTAAGTTTTCTGCGAGAGTATTCCAGGCACCATTCTATTGCAGGCCAGAGTTCAATTGCAAAATCACGCTTGCCAGAAGCCAAGGCAAAACGTGAGGCTCCGTAAGCATACATAGCGGCATCTCCGCGGTCGCCTCTGCCATCCCATATATCGAATCCTTCGGCGATTACTGAAGATGGAATTGCCTTATATTCAGGGCTCATGAAAGGCATGTAATGGCGATATGCGTTCATTGAGGCTTCAAGTGCGATTGCATCCCCTGTAAACGCAAAATAAGGCCCCGCATATTCAACTTGATCGTTGCACCAGCTTGCGGCATAAAACGCTTTCCCTCCGGGAGAATGTATAAGTCCGCCCCTTGTTTGGAATATGCTTTCACCAGCTCGTATTTTAGCAAAGTGGAAAGCCTTGTCGATTTCAGGAATTCCAGTTTCAAGAATCATTGGAGATACAATTTCAGATACTCTGGCTTTGCGGCGGAGCAGTTCGGCATTTACGTCAAAAGAACTTGAAGGTTCATTGGCGATGCGTGCGGAAACTGTCAGCGATAAGACCTGCTCGGCACCGGCGGCAAGAAGCAGTTCTCCCGCAGGACTCAGGCGGGACTCGACAATGTAGACTCCGTTACAACCTCGCGCATAGGATGCTTTCCCGTTATTTTTAATCTGAATTTTCACCGTTGATGGAGAGCTGTTAATGAGCGTGAGTTTCTCCATGAACGCTTTGGCTTCCACGCAAGGAAATATCTCGCGTTTTACACTGATTCCGATATTGCTTCTGCTTTGAATGCAAAGAACGCCGTCCAAGGAAATTTCTTCAGGATATTCCTGTAAAATCATGCCGTCAGATTCAAAATAAGGCAAGATATTTTCTTCGATATCCATCTGAAACGATGCGTGAGTGTTGTTAGGAATCATCCTCAATGAAGGCCATACGGGGTGACGTTTGAGAATTAATTCTCCATTAATTCCTACGCCGTAACGGATAATCAGAGAAGTTCTAAGCCCGCTCATCTCAATGTGATCTTCATGTGGAAGATTTTTATCGTTTTTAATGTCCCATAGAATAGAATTGCCGTTTATCTGCCATCTGCTCATATAATTAGTATCCTGATTTTATTATCTGTCTGGAATATAATTATAATTGAATATATCCTGATATTAACTGTATTATTGGCCTATTTACTATCTTTTTGTCATATTATAAATGCTTGAGAGATGAAGGGCTGAAGCCGTGGACTTTTTTGAAGAGGCGGGAAAATACGAATTGATCGGAATAACCTAGTTCGTAAGCTACTGATTTCACATCGTTCCGAATGCCAAGCAGATAGCGGGCGTAATTCATACGGCTTTTCAGACGGTAGGCTTTCGGAGATGTTCCGAGCTGTTTATGGAAAAGTCTTGTAAAATAATCCTGACCTAATCCGAACT
>JAKJHH010000001.1:0-41325 GCA_022703965.1 Verrucomicrobiota bacterium | reverse complement strand
CCGCCGCAAGCGCGGAAAGCGATCTTGAATCCATGGGATTTTTATCCATATGCAGACGAGCAGCTTCGATCCGCGGATCAAATGCATCCGAATACATGGACAGACATAGTTTCTGAATGATTCCAAGAAGCTGATGCAACGCCGAAGAAGAGAGCGCGTCCTGAAATTTTCGTCCCGATTTTTCCTGATGCAATTCGGACACCTTGTCAAAAAAGGGCAGTACTTTTTCATATTCCTCGATGGAAAGCTGAGATGTCCAGAAAAATCCGTCCGTTTCTTTTCTCAACAAGTCTCCTGATTCATTGGCAATCAGATCAAAGTGGCATGAGATGAGTGAAGGCGGATCATCAGGATCGGCCTCGTGTCCGAAATAAAGCGGCGGATGGAAAAACATGATGAGTCCCTTTGACATGGGGAACCACTCTCCGTTTACCATATAACGTCCCCTGCCGCCTCTGACAATGTGCAGACGAATATCATTTACAGGCGCTGTATTCTCCTCTGTTCTCTTCCATGGAACAGGCACTGTCAGATCCCAGAGCTCGTTGATTCTGAATGAGGCTCCGGTGGAAAAACGGGTCAGAACTTTGTCGATTGCCTTGACACAATCGCAGGAATTTATGCTTGATGTCATGCTTTTCATGCTTTATACCATTCTTTAAGCTATAAATAAAGAATATAATATATACGTAACATGACATCATACATCAGAAAAATCAAGGAATCAAGCATGAATGCATACTGGATAGCTCCATCAGGAGTCGAAAATGAAAAAAATTGTTATTTTCAAGTTCGCAGAAGATTCAAAGTTAAGCAGGCAGAGAAATCCGTAAAGTTCCTGATCTCAGCAGAAAGCTATTATATTCTGAGCGTTAACGGACAGGAGCTCGGACACGGCCCCGCTCGCGGAACTCACAGCAGCAACTACTATGACAGTTATGAGATCGCAAAATACCTGCATCCCGGTGAAAATGAAATATCAATCCTCTGTCAGTGTATGAATTATGATACCTTTATTGCCGCTCCCGCTGAACCCGCAGTCATCGCCGAACTTGAGGGGTATTTCGGAACTGACAGCGAATGGGATGTCCGGATCTGCAATGAATGGCGAAAGGACGTAAATACCTACAGCGTTCAGGTAGGCTTTATGGAGTGGAAAGACTTCCGCAAAAGTTCGGGTGCATGGACAAAAGCAAGAGTCATTTCTCCTGAAAGCAAAGTGGCGGTCAAGAAGCTTCTTCCACGTGATGTGCCTATGCTCAAGGAAACGGCATACTATCCGGCAGAGATTCCGGTTCAGGCTGCGACAGAGACTCTGAAAGACCTTGAAAACAAGGACATACATACAGTTTTTACCGACGAGAAACATGAGCCGCTTAATCTGAATATCAAAGAACTGATTCTGCCCGGAGGCCAAGCTTTTGAGCTGGAGCCTCTGCCCGACAAGAAGGGAATTGCTCTGGTCTTCGATTTTTCGCGGGAGATAATGGGACGCTTCGAACTTGATATCAGTGCCCCCGAAGGAACGGTCATCGACATTGGCCACGATGAGGAGCTCTGGAATGGACGCATCAAGACTAATCATTCTCAGGACTCTTACACGTTTACAGATCGCTACATTCTCGACGGCTCACGTTTAAAAGTCGGCAATAGCATTCATGATCGCGGCTTCAGGATGGTGCAGATAGTTATACGAAATCTTAAGGGAAAAGCTACGATTCACGGAGTCAGAGCAATCGACAGAAGATATCCTGTCACCGAAGCCGCGCAGTTTAATTCCAGCGACATGCTACTCAATCAGATATGGAAAGCAGGAGTGGAAACTCTCTCCGCCTGCATGAGTGACGTTTACACTGATTGCCCCTGGCGCGAACGCTCTTTCTGGGTCAACGATTTGATTGTCGAAAACCGGACAGGACTTCAGGCTTTCGGCGACAAGAGAATCAATGCCAGAGCCTTCAGAATGGTCGCGGCTGATGTCTTCGCCAACGGACTGATTCCCGGAGTATGTCCATGTCCGCGATCAAGGGAAGATCTGATTCTTCTTGCCCCTAATCTCTACATATCCGAAATGCTTGTCGACTATTATCTTTATACCGCTGATAGCGAGCTTGTTAAGGAAATGATTCCTGTGCTTGAAAAGGCACTGAAAACTTTTTCTGAATCGGAAGACAGTGACGGACTCCTGAATCCGCCTGAAAAATACTGGAATTTCATTGACTGGTCTTATGAACTCAACGGATTCTCCTTCAGAGGCAAAGAAACTTCTATTCTGAATTATTTCTATCTTATGGCGCTTAAGAATATACTGAATCTTGCCGGAAAAACAGGATACAGGCTCGAAAAAGACTGGATTGAAAAACGCATTAAGAGTCTGCCTGAAAAGATAGCCTCGCGCTTCTACAAAAAGGAAAAGGGGTTCATTTCAGATGCTCTTGATCTCAAGACGACAGGAGGCCGCTTCAGCCATTTGACTCATGCTTTAGCACTGCTCGCCGATGCCTGCACTCCTGAGCTCAAAGAAAAGGCAAAACAAGCAATAGTCAATCACGAGTTGCTGCTCCCAGAATTCTATTTCCATTTCTTCGTCTTCCATGCGCTGGAGCTGACTGGACAGGCGGAGGACGCTTTAACGCGCATCCGCAAATACTGGGGCGACATGATAAAGACCGGAACTCCGACATACTGGGAAGCCGGAATTCATGCCAAAGGAAAGGCGGCATATCACGAGGATGGCAGTCTTTGCCACGGCTTCGCAACATCGCCTCTGGACTTCATGCAGACAGTCATTCTGGGAATCAAGCCTCTTGAGCCGGGTTTCAAAAGCTTCAGCGTAAAGCCTCTGCTTTTTGATCTCGATTTTGCTGAAGGAAGAGTGCCGACTCCATCCGGCAATATAAAAATCCGCATAGAAAAAAGCGGAAAGAAACTGAAAATCGAACTCAGCATCCCCTCAGACCTCAAAGCTGAAACTGAAGCAGGAACCTTTGAAAACGGCACTCATAATTTTGAAATTTGAAAGGATAAACACACGTGAATAAAATATCTGTAATTCTCGGCAACCTCGGCAATACAAAGGATCGCTTCTGCGGCTCATACAAAGACAGCATAGCAGTTATGGACATGTTCAAAAAAGCTGCGGCTATCGAGGGCGTAAAAGGCATGGAACTCGTCGAGACATGGGATGTCAGCCGCGAAAGCGCAAAGGAAATGAGGAAGCTCTTCAACGACAGCGGACTAGAGTGCGCATCAATAATTCCTGACCTCTTTTCAGAAAGCTTCTGGCGTTTCGGGAGCCTCAGCAGCCGGGATGCCGCCGTGCGTAAAAAATCGCTGGATCATCTGCGCTCTTCATGCGAACTCTGCATGGAAATGGATTGCAGACTCCTCAACTTCTGGCCGGCTCAGGATGGCTATGACTATCCTTTTCAGGGAACTTTTCTCGACTCATGGAAGTATTTTGCGGACGGAATGGCAAAGCTCGCATCCGAATTTCCGACTCTGAAAATATCTCTGGAATACAAGGCGAAGGAGCCGAGAGCTCATTCCTATCTGCCGCGCATGGCTGAATGTCTTCTGCTCTGTCAGGTTACAGGCGCGGAAAACATCGGCGTGACAATTGACACCGGACACGCCTTCCTCGCGGGTGAAAACGCGGCTGAAGCCGTCGCTCTCGCCAAAAGCTGCGGAAACCGTCTCTATCACATGCATTTTAACGACAATTACAAGAGTTGGGACGACGACATGATCGCAGGATCAATCCACACAATTGATTATCTTGAGCTTTTCTACTGGCTTGGCGAATGCAATTATGACGGCTGGATTTCAATGGATCAATATCCTTACCGCGAGGACGCGGCAAAAGCCATAAACGAATCCATCAAATGGATGCAGGCCGCTAGTGATCTTGTAGATGCAAACCGCAAGGAAATCAAAGAAGCCGTAGAGAATGCTTCTCCTGTCGAAACAAGCGCCTTGCTCAGAAAGCTTATTTTCAGGAGATAATGTTTATGCTGGAAAGATTTCTGTCGAGAATAAAAGCCAATGCAAGCAATCCCGCCGAAGGCTCGATAGTAATCGTAGCTTTCGGCGACAGCGTGACTCAGGGCTGCATGGAATACAACGTTGCTGATTATTCCGGAGTCTATCACAATATTCTAAAACAGAAACTTGAGCATGAATATCCCCAGACTGTATTCAGTGTTATAAACGCCGGAGTCGGAGGATCTTCCGCAGGCTCAAGTTTATTCCGACTGGAGCGCGATGTAATCAGATATTTCCCTGATCTGCTTATTCTTGGCTTCTGTCTCAATGATTCTTGCGGCGGTCTCGAAAAACTTGATGAATATGAGCAGAACATACGTAAAATCATCAATGAGACACGCTCAAAAACGAATGCCGAGATCATAATTCTCACGCCCAACTTCATGGCCTCGCGCGAAACTGCAAAGATTGCGCCCGAACATCGCCGTCACGTTCAGACCATATTGAATTGTCAGAACAATGGAATCCTGAAAGCCTACGTTCAAAGACTGCGCAAAACAGCCGATGACCTGAACGTTCCCGTAGCAGATGTCTATAACGAATGGGAAAACTTGGAAAAACAGGGTTTTGATACAAACGAATTTCTGATAAACGGTCTAAATCACCCCGATACCGAACGGCAGAAACTTATAGCGGATACAATCTTCAGCCTGATAAAAAATTAAATTCCCATTCCAGTGGATTGATTTTCATTTTAATGCAGTATTGTATTGTAAATGAATCAAAACAGGAACGGGACTATGAGAATACAGGATATCGCGAAGGAAGCCGGGGTGTCGACGGCGACAATCTCACGAGTGTTCAGCAATCATCCTAACATCAGGCCGGAAATCAGGGAGCGCGTGCTTAAAATAGCACGGAAATATGGCTTTCATCCGAGGCTGTCCAACAAACGGCGCAATGTTGTTATAGTCACGCCCTCCAAACTGGAATATCCCGTTCAGAGTTATACTGAAATGCTGAGTTCGGAGCTGTCCAGAGAACTTTCAGCACGCGATTACCGCACCGAAATTCTGCCTCAGGACAATCTTGAACGTCTGGATGGGATTCAATTCTGCGCCGTGATTTTTGCGGGAATGACGGATAAAATCGCCGAAGACTGGGATTCCCGCTTCGATGCGCCGCTCATTGTGCTCGACCGCATACTTGAAAAAAGTTACAAAGGCGTATTTTCTGTTCATTCCGATGAGGCCCAGGGGATGGAACTGGCAATCAGCCATCTTGTCGAAAAGGGACATCAGAAAATCGGAGCGCTCATAGGCACAATAGGACTTGGCAACGCATCAGTAAGAGAAAAATGTATTCTGGAATCTCTGGCCAGACACAAGCTGCCCTGTGATAAATCGCTGGTTCGCTTCGCGGGCCCTGAAAACAACCTCGAAGAAGCCGGAAAACTTTTGCGGAAAGGCGTCGACGCGATATTCTGTCCGGGCGGCAACGCAGGAATCATTACGGCATATTCTCTTTCTCTTTACGGCAAACGCATCCCCGAAGATATATCCATCATAAGTTCTGAACGCGCAATGGTTACGCGCTACTGTGTTCCTGCTCAGACAAGCATATCGCAGGACTACAGCGCACTCGTCAGTAGCACAGCGGAGATCATTGATGCACGTCTGGATGGCAGAGACTTCCCTGAAACTACAGTGCTCCCTTATAAGCTGATTGTGCGCGACAGTGTATCTGAGCGTAATTGAGCTCATTTTTGACGCAGGAAAAAGTCTAGATGTTGATTCATTTTCAATAATATTAGATAATTATTGATAATATTATTTATTTACAGATTTTTTTACATAAGATGAGCAGAGAAGGGTATTGTCCGCAAGAGAAAAGAGTCATATAATTTATCCAGACAAAAAACCTGCAAAGGCAATGAATCATGAAAGCAAAACGCATTGTTTGGAAATCAGCCTGCAAGGCAGAGCTGGAAGAATTTGAAATAAGTGATCCTAAGGAAGGACAAGTCCTGATCGAAGTGGAATACAGCGTCATAAGCCAGGGAACGGAGCTTGCCTGGTTTCAGGGCAAGGAAAACACAATAGCGAAATTTCCGCAATATCCAGGATACAGCGCGGCAGGACGCGTTCTCGCAATCGGCTCCGGCGTAAAGGATTTCAAGGAAGGCGACAGAGTCGTTGCATATCATCTGAATCACTCAAGTCACGGAATCGTGCATGAATCACAGCTTACGAAAATTCACGATCCTGATATTCCTGCTGAGGAGGCGGCATTCACGATCATCGCGGCAATGACGCTTCAGGGGATTCGCAAGGCAAATATTGAGCTGGGCGAGTCGGTAATGGTGATGGGACAAGGCTTGCTTGGACTCTTCGGAACACAGCTTGCCCGTTTTCAGGGGGGACTTCCAGTTATCGCAAGTGATATCTCAGCGTCCCGTCTTGAGCTTGCGAAAAAGCTCGGAGCCGACTATGCGCTTTCGCCGAAGGATGAAAATTTTGAAGAGAAACTGAAAGAGATAACACGCGGAAAAGGTGTCGATGCGATTATAGAAGTTACAGGCAGGAGCGAAGCTCTGAATCAGGCTCTCAAACATGTAGCGTGGAGAGGAAGAATCATTCTCCTTGGCTGCGCAAGAAGCATAACGGACGGGATCAACTTCTATACTGATGTCCACAAGCCCGGAGTTTCAATTATCGGAGCGCATAACTTTGTACGTCCGAAACAGGAGTCTTCGCATGGACACTGGACAATGCGCGATGATGTAACTTGTCTGCTCTCAATGATTTCACATAAGCGTCTTAATGTTCGTTCGATGATTTCAGAATATCTGAATCCCGAAAACGCCGAAGCAGTTTATGCAAGGCTTCTTGAGGGGAAAAACGATGCACCTGGACTCGTTTTTAAATGGAAGAAGGATTAACAAAATGACAAAACGCATAAAAATAGCTCAGATCGGAATAGGACACAACCACGCTCAGGGCAATATGGAATCGTTGCGCAAGCTTGAAAATATCTTCGAGATTGTCGGGGTCTCCGAAAGCGATCCTGAATGGATGAAAAAAAGAAGCGGACTCAAGTGCTACGAAGGACTGAAATGGATGAGTGAGGAGGAAATCCTCAATAGTCCCGGACTCGATGCCGTGGCGGTTGAAAAAGACGGCTTTGACCTTATCCCGACAGCACTGAAATGCGCCGAGCATAATCTGCATATACACCTCGACAAGCCTGGAGGAGAATCTCTTTCCGAATTCAAAAAACTGCTGGAACTCTGCGAAAAAAAGAAACTCGCGCTTCAGCTTGCCTATGCGTACCGCTATAATCCGGCGCTGCGTTTTGCGATCAATGCAGTGAAATCGGGATGGCTCGGCAATGTATTTGAGATTCATGCGGTGATGAGCCGTTATGACGGTGACAACGCCGAATACAGAGCATGGCTGAGTAAATTCAAAGGCGGCGCGATGTACATTTTCGCGGGCTACCTCATCGACATCGTGATAAGTATGATGGGAAGGCCGGACAAAATAAGTCCATTCCTCAAAAAGACCCGCAATGATGCGCTCATCGACAATGGACTCGCTGTCATGGAATATGAACACGCAACAGCGACTATAAGAGTTTCAGTTGAAGAAATCGACGGTATGAAGCACAGACGTCTGATAGTCTGCGGTACACTGGGAACAGTGGAAATATGTCCGATTGAAACGCCCTCCGACCGCTACTATAGCGACCCACTTTACGCAAGGCTCACGCTGAAGCAGGATGCAGGGGCGTACAAGGCTGGAACTCATAAGGTAGACTGCGGAACGATGGGAGACCGTTACGCCGCTCAACTCAGAGAGTTTGCGGAAATAGTTCGCGGTGAAAAGGAAAATCCCTTTAACTATCAGCATGAACTGCTGGTTCAGGAAGCCTTGCTTGCTGCCTCGGGATACAATCTTTAAGAAAGGATTTTTTGATATGCAACTGGAAAACAGAGTGGCGATTGTCACAGGTGGCGGAGGAGCCATCGGACGCGCAATATGTCTGAAACTCTCCGGAGAAGGAGCAAAAATAGCCGTCTTCGACATCAGCATGGAATCGGCGGAAAAAGTCGCGGAGGAGATAAAGCAAAAGGGCGGAGAAGCTCTTCCCTTTGTGCTTGATATCAGGATTTACAGCGAAGTTGAAAAGGCCGTCGCCGAGGTGAAAGGAAAGCTTGGCAACGTAAATATACTCGTCAATTGTGCTGGAGGCAGTGCACGTTCAAAGATGGCGGAATTTCACAAGCAGTCCCTTGAGGTCATTCATGATATGATAGACATCAATCTTTACGGAGCCTTGCACTGCATCAGAGCAAGCTCGCCTTTCATCATTGAATCAGGACGCGGTTCGATAATAAACGTGAGTTCAATTGTCGCAAGAGGAGGCAAAAAAGCCTGTGTGGAATATGGAGCGGCTAAAGGGGCGCTTATAGCGGCAACAAAATCACTTGCTCTTGAGCTGGGGGAATTTAACATCAATGTCAACTGCGTATCCCCAGGACTCGTTTCCCGTGAGGCAATTGAGGATGAAAAAGCTTTTGCTCAAAGGTATTCATGTGTAAACAGAATCTGCACTCAGGATGATATAGCAAGAGCGGTACTCTTCCTCGCCCTGCCGGAATCGGATTTTATCACAGGACAGGATCTTGCTGTGGACGGCGGACGCAGTCTGGGACTCAAAGGCGATTACTGAAACAGGAAAAACAGATTATGAATCTCGAAGGTAAAATAGCGATTGTAACTGGAGCAGGAGGCGCAATAGGCGGAGCAATCTGTCTGCGCCTTGCGGAAGAAGGCGCAATTGTCGTCGCCACTGATTTGAGTATGGACGGAGCGCGAAAAACGCTAGATAAGATACTGAAATTCAACGCAAACGCTTTTGCGTTGGAATGCGATGTCACAAGCACGGATTCAGTAAGGAAAATGGTTTCGGCTGTTCTCGAAAAATATGGAAGAATTGATATCCTTGTCAACAATGCCGGAGGCAGTGCCGCTTTGCGTAATGAGCTCACGGAATTCAAGGATGCCAGAGAGGAAATCTGGCAATGGGTACTGGATATAAATCTTGGCGGAACAATGCGCTGTACCCAGGCTGTCCTGCCGACGATGATAAAACAACATTACGGTAAAATCATCAATATTTCATCAATCGCGGCTGAGGTGGGTATAGAGCAACGCTCGGACTATTCGGCGGCGAAAGCTGGAATCATAGGCTTCACAAAAGCGCTGGCGATTGAACTCGGGGGTCATAACATCAACGTCAATTCCGTTTCTCCGGGCCTGATCGCACGTTACGCGGCAGGAGAGGAACCGGAACTCATGCCTCCGAGCGAAGGAACATATGTCGGACGTTGCGGACGCCCTTCCGAGCTGGCTTCAATGATCGCTTTTCTGAGCTCGGAGGAAGCATCGTTTATTACAGGCAGCAATTATATCGTGGATGGAGGCCGCAGTCTCGGGCCGACAGCAAGGAGTCAGGCAAAATGAATAAGCGTTTTATAAACAGAACTGCACTTGTCACTGGAGCTGCCAAAGGAATCGGAGCCGCCGTCGTCCGAAGGCTTGCGAGTGAAGGCGCGTTTGTCGCTATAAACGATATAAACGCCGCAGGAGCGGCAGCTTTAGCAAATGAGCTTCAGAATGCCGGATTTCAGGCAATAGCCGTTGCGGCGGATCTCAGCGACGCGACAGACACGGAAAGGATGCTCAAGGAAGCCAAGGAAAAGCTTGGCGGACATATTGATATTCTGGTCAACAACGCTGGAGGCTCCTGCATGGCGCTCGGACGTTTTGTTTCTTTCGAGGAGCAGACTGTCAAGGATATAGACTGGGAGTTTGCGGTCAACCTCAGAAGCGCGATTCAGTGCATCCAGAAAGTTCTTCCTGAAATGAAGGAGAAAAACTATGGACGCATCGTCAATCTCAGCTCAATCTGCGGCACTGCGGGAGCGTCTGGAATTCCTGTTTATTCAGCCTCGAAAGGAGCTATAATTTCAATTACAAAATCCCTTGCGATGATGTACGGAAATAACGGGATTACTGTCAACTGTGTTGCTCCGGCTGCCGTAGCGACTCGTCCGGGGATGGAGAAACTCGGGGATTCGACGGTGTTCGGACGTCCGAGTTCAGCGGATGATATTGCGAATCTTATCTGCTATCTCGCCTCTGATGAGGCGGCGTTTGTTACCGGACAGTGTCATCTGATCGATGGAGGACGCACGCTCGGCCCCAAAGCAGGAAAAATTTGAATCGGAGTTTATAAATGAAAAAAATCTGCATATGTCATGAAACAGGAGAAGGGCGCCTTGGAGGTCATTTTACGCAGTTTGCGTTCAAAGGGCTCCCGGGGGTGGAAACTGCCGCTCTCTGCGACTCGAATGATGATGGAATTGAGGAGCGGATGCGCCTTACGGAAGCCTCTCGCCGCTATCGCAACTACAAAGAAATGATGGAAAAAGAGCGTCCGGAAATCGTCATTCTATGTTCACGTCTGCCCGAGGATCATTATGAGCAGATTAAGCTTGCTATTTCGATGAACTGCCATGTGCTCTGCGAAAAACCTTTTGTTGCCGATTTGCGTCAGGCTGACGAACTTATTGAACTTGCGGAGGCGAAGAAAATTAAAATCCTCATCGCTCATCTCGGACGCTATGCTCTCGTGTTCCGGACAATGAAAAAGATGATCGAGGATGGCGCAATCGGCAGAGTCCTGACCTTCTATGGTCGAGGCAAGGAAGATCCGCGAGGCGGCGGCGAGGATATGATTGTGCTTGGGACGCATATTCTTGATCTTGGAGCCTATCTCTTTGGAGCGCCTGAGCAGGTATGGGCAGATATCCGCGTGAACGGAAAGCCGATTACGGCAAAAGACAGACTCAAAACCGAAGAACCTGTCGGGCCTGTCGCAGGGGATGAAATTATGGCGTTCTACCGTTTTCCTAACGGCGTTAACGGGATTTTTGAAAGTCGTCGCGGCCTGATGGAGCGCAATGACGCGTCTCATATGGGCTTAGTTGTGGCCGGAACAAAAGGAAGCCTAGCCGTCAGATACAGCGGTGAACGCTCTTTGAGATTCAAGAAAGGTACAGCGATGCCTCCTGAAGACGAAGCGTCTTTTGAAGAGCTTTCCTTGCAGGAAAGCCGGATTATTCCCGATGCCTTGCCGCTCAATTACGAGGAGTTGGGAATGAAAAGTTACGATCACTTTTACTTCGGAACAAACAACCGTTTTGCGGCTTGGGATTTGCTTTGTGCAATCAGAGACGGCTCAAATGTTCAATCCGGCTCTCGCGACGCAAGAATAGCACTTGAAATGATAGTTGGAACATATGCCGCTCATCTTTCGGGACATCCTGTATCGTTGCCTTTGAAAGAACGTCGGCATCCATTGGAAATTCAATAAAATCAAGGAGAATCAGAGAATGTACGCAATGCTGGTTGATGCAGATAAAAAACTTATATGGAGTGAAGTGCCTGATCCTCAGCTCAAAGAAGGAGAAGTGCTTGTAGAAGTTCACGCGACCGCGCTTAACCGTGCGGATCTGCTTCAGAGAGCTGGAAAATATCCGCCGCCTCTCGGCTGGCCGGAATGGATGGGGCTTGAAGCTGCCGGAATCGTCCTTAAAGCTCCGCAGAATTCACGCTGGAAAGCAGGCGACAAAGTCTGTGCTCTGCTCGGAGGAGGTGGCTATGCTCAAAAAGTTGCCGTGCCTCAGGACATGTTGATGTCGATTCCGAAAGGACTTTCAATGGAGGAGGCAGCCGCCTTGCCGGAAGTCTTTGCGACATCATATCTGAATCTCTGCATCGAAGCGGGCATAAAAGCAGGAGACACCGTGCTGATTCATGCCGGGGCAAGCGGTCTGGGCATAGCGGCCATACAGACAGCGAAAGCTTTCGGAGCCAAGCTCATAACTACAGTTGGTTCCGACGAGAAGGCCGATGCTGTCCGCAAGATCGGCGCAGATATTGTTGTTAACCGCAAGAAAGACGATATCGGCAAGATTCTGGATGAAAATCCGGTAGACATAACACTTGACTGTGTCGGAGGAGAAGATCTAGGAAAGCATATTGAGAAAATGGCTCAGGGCGGACGCTGGATTCTCATCGCCACCCTTGGCGGAGAACATGCCAATATAGCCTTGCGTCCGATACTTAAAAAGGGACTTCGTCTTATCGGTAGCACACTCAGAAGCAGAAGCAATGAAATGAAGGGCTTCATTCTGCGTGAAATGGAGAGCAAGCTCTGGCCTGAAATCGAAAAAGGAAAAATCAGGCCGCTCATTTACAAGATTCTGCCGATTTCCGAAGCGGAGTCCGCACACGCGATTCTTGAGCGTAATGAAAATACAGGCAAAATTGTCCTGAAGATACGCTAAGGCTAATAAAGCAGGGAATGGAACGGAGATCGCTCTGCCGCCGCTCGGCGGACAGGCGTGACGCCTGTACCCTACAAAAATGCTCCGCATTTTTCATTTTTATGAAAAGATAAAAACGATGAGAGAATATCTTCAAAAGATTCCCCGCAAGTACCGTTTGTGGAGCTTGCTGATCTGCGGGACAGCGCTCTATTTTTTCGCGAATATTCAGAGAGTCGCCATTCCCGGATCTGTCTTTAATCTGCTTCAGCAGGAGCTTGATGTGTCGGCTCCGTACATAACCGCGTTCGGCTCGTCGTTCATGTATATTTATGCGCTCTGCCAGCTCGGAATCGGCTTGCTCGTCGACCGTTACGGAGGAGCCAGAGTAATCGCGTTCGGAGCATTGATTTTTTGCATAGGATCATTGATTTTTCCAGTTTCCGACAGTCTTTTCATGCTATATTTAAGCAGGGCTTTGACCGGACTGGGGGCGAGTTCGCTTTATTTGAGTCTTGTAAAGGAAATAATGCGTTCATTCAATAAAAACTTCATGATAATGCTTTCCGTCATGATTCTGATCGGCTATGCGGGGGGAATCATGGCTAACGCTCCGTTTGTCTATTACATCAACATATATGGATGGCGCAATGCTATGATAATGGTGGCTGTCCTGTCCATCAGTTTTTATCTGCTTTTCCTTCTGGCTAAATCCACTTTGAGAATGCCTGAATTCAAGTATGTGCCGTTCAGTTTCAGTCCTTTTCTAAGTATATTGAAAAAGCGTCACAACAGGGATCTTTTCCTTTTCTGCGGCATAAATTTCGGGCTCTATTATGTGATTCAGACGGTCATAGGCAAGAAGTTTCTTGAGGACTTCTGTTCGATGAGCTCGGAAAACGCGGCATGGATACTCTCGCTTATGGGCTTTATCTCGGCATTTTCCGGACTCGGCTTTGCCTTGCTCAGCCGGATGAGCGGAAACAGACGGAGGATTTTCGTCAGAATCGCCGGAATAAGCTGTATTCTGATGTTTTCACTTATCAGTCTCATGCTGATTCTTGACATGAGATCAACATGGATTGCCGGACTGCTCTGCATGCTTTCTTTTACGGCAAGTACATCCTCTATCGTGGTGCCGTTGCTGAGGGAGACCAATATTCAGGAGCTCACGGGAGTTTCTGTCAGCATCCTGAATTTTACTTGTTATATGGTCGTGGCATTACTTGGCAATGCAGTCGGACTGCTGATGAATATTTTTCCTCCGGAACTTCAGAATGGGCTTATGGTATACAGCTCAAAATCTTATCTGGCGGTTTTCGGAGCATTGATGGTTCTGGCCGGAATCGTTGCATATTGCTCATTCAATGTCAGAGAAACGATGGGCGAAAATATGGCTGATTCAACTTTTTGAGGTAAAAAATGAAGACAGAAAATGACAGAGAAATCTTTTACGCAGCCGCATTCGGACAAAGTGAGGAAGACGGCATTTATGCTTTTGAGCTAAACGGAAGAGACGTGAAGATGATAGGCTCATTTCTGCAAACGCAGCTTAGGTATATCATCGTATCGGCTTCCGGGAAGAATCTTTATGCGGCAGTCAGGGAATCCACGCGTTTTACGGGGGACGGTGAACTTGCATCGTTTGCGATAGAGTCTGACGGAACTTTGAGATATCTCAATTCGCTGCCGAGCGGAGGCCAATGGACTTGTCACATAATGGAGCATGACGGCTTTATTTACGCCGCCAACTATCTGGGCGGAAATTTTGTAGCATTCAAGCTGAATGATGATGGTTCTCTCCGTGAACGATGCAGGCTCATATCTCATCATGGAAGCAGCATAAACGAACGTTTCCAAAGTTCGGCGCATCCCCATTGCATGAGAATCAGTCCTGATGGAAAATTTCTTACTGTGTCCGATCTTGGCAACGACAGTATTTATTTCTATTATTTGAATAAGGAGTCCGGCTGCGAAGAGCTGGAAGCCAAGGTTTTCAGAGTTCCAGCCGGAAGCGGACCGAGGCATCTAGTCTATCATCCTGACGGACGGCGTTTGTATGTGAATTATCAGGTCAGCAATCAGCTTGCGGCGTTCGAGTATTCCGAAGGACAACTGAAGCATCTTCAGACGTTTTCAAGTCTGCCGGAGTCTTACTCAGGCTATTCTGAAAACGCTGCACTGCGCCTTTCTAAAGACGCCAAAACTCTTCTGGTCTCAAACCGTGGTCATGAGTCGCTGGCAGCTTTTAGAATTAATCCAGACGGGAGTCTTTTGCCGGACGGTTTTATAGCTGTTGGAAAAACCCCTTGGGATTGTGAATTCCTTTCGGACGGAAGAATCATCACTGCCTGCGCCGGAGATGACAGTCTAGAAATCACAGGATTGCATGACGATGCTGAAAGGATCAAAATATCATTGCGCTCTCCGGTTTGCATAGCATATTAAAAAGGGTTAAGAATGAACGACATAAGAAGGCTTTTGGATTATGCTGCTCTTGATCGTGAAATATGGGATGAAGAGCTTGAAAATTTTGTGCCGCGAAAGATTTTTGATGCTCATACACATCTCTGGAACAAAGCGTTCTCAAAAGACGCGAATCCTCCAAATGACTGGGAAAATTATAATACAGGATTGAAGGAACTTCAGGATATCAGCTCGCTGTTCTATCCGGGGCGAAAAATCCATTTTTTATCCTTTCCGAGTCCGGTCAGGAATACGGATCACAAGGGAGTAAGTGAATGGGCGGCGGAGGAACTTGCACAGGACAAGGATTCACGCGGCGCAATGCTTTTGAGTCCTGAGATTTCAGCAGCCGACATCGAATCATTTATAAGCAGGCATGCCAACTGTGTCGCATTGAAACCGTATTTCAGCATGGTCGACAAAAAAATGCCTTCAATCACGGAGTATTTTCCTGAAGAACAGATGGAAGTAGCCAACGCTTGGAAAATGCCGGTAATTATCCACCTGCCGGGAGTAGCGGAGAATTTGCTTGCAGAACTCGAATATTACAGTTCAAAATATCCTGAGATTAAATGGATTATGGCTCATTGCGCCGCCTCATTTGAATCAGGGCAGATTGATAGAACAATAAAAATGCTTGCCGACATTCCTAATATTTTTTATGACAGTGCGCTTATATATGATACTGAAACCTTGAAGAGTCTTTTTGTTCATGAGAACCGGAAAAGGATTATCTTCGGCAGTGACAACGCCCTTGTAATCGGAGGATGCAGGCGGAATGTGAGCTTTAAATTTCATGGACGTGAGCTCAAGATTTTTCGAATATACGGAGAGCTTATCGCTATTCGCAACGCCTTCAGAAATCTGGAAATATCTTCTGAAGAAACTGAGAATTTCTTTTCCAGAAATGCAGAGACTCTTCTGCGTCGTTACAGATAAGGCACAAGCGATGCAAGCTCATGATCAGGGATCGGAATCTCAAATGATTTCATGACATCAATTAGTTGTGCTTCGCTTTTCACGCTGAAGACAGGAAAAACTTGAATTTCAGGATAGCGAGTCAAATACTGCATGATAATGTTGGTGAGCGAAATCCCGTATCTCTTTGAAAGATGCTCCATTTTACAGGCGGCTTCCACATTTTCTGCGGAATAAAATTCGTTATCCCTTGAGGTTTCGCGTGTGAGCGGATTCAGATATCTGCTGAAAAATCCTTTAGCCTGAGAGGAAAACGCCATGACAGGAATTTTGCTTTTCCGGTGAAAATCCGCAAAATCAGCGTCCCATGTGATGATTGAAGGGTCGGACTGAGCTCTGGCATATTGCACGCCGGGACTCAGGAGGATCTGATTGACTTTAATGCCGGTCCAGTGATGCGAGGCAGCCGCGTTCAGTGCCTCGGAACAGCGGGACAAAGGCCAGTTCGAAACTCCGTACTCAAGTATTTTTCCCTGAGTTTTAGCGAGTTCCAGAAGCTCCATAAAGGCTTCTGGAGGATATTTTTTGATATCTCGATGAAAAAGATAGAATTCCACGTGATCAGTTCGCATGGCGGCAAGGCTGTTTTCGAGATCTTTCATAAGATCGGAAGGAGAAAACATGCCGTCAGGCTGACATCCGCCCTTGGTGCTTATGACGAACTTGTCACGCTTGCAGGAATGCAGGAAATAATCTCCCAGAATTCTTTCGCTTCTTCCCTTTTCTCCAGGAACCCAGTCGGAATAGATTCTGGCGGTATCGATAAAATTTCCGCCATGTTCCAGATATATATCAAGCAGACGCCACGCCTCTTGTTCCGAGTAGTACTGTCCGATATAAGCCTGTCCGAAACAGACTCTTGAAACTGCTATGTTTTTAAATAAGAGTTCTGATATCATGGTTCCTGTCCTGAAGCTTTTGATGTAAAATACGGCTTTATTTGAAAAGATAAAGAAAAGGACTGAAAATTATGATCAAGCCATGCCGTTGCTGCCGAAGAGACGGATTTTTGTCTCGACTACTTCATCCATTGTTTTTCTGGAGGCTTCGGTGAACTCGAAACAATGCATCTTTTTGCCTGAGGCGAGAGCCTTGCGCGCGGCTTCACTGCCTGCGTAGGACATATCGGTGAAGATGTTGACTTTGCTGATGCCGCGTCTGATGCATTCCCTGAAATCATCGTCGGAGAGACCCGAACCGCCGTGCAGGACAAGGGGCTGAGATACTATCTTGTGAATTGCGGAAAGACGCTCAAAATCCAGACGAGGAGTCTTTTTGAATTCGCCGTGAACAGTGCCGATGGCGACCGCAAGGGAGTCAATGCCGCTTTCCTGAGCGAAACGTAAGGCCTGTTCCGGTTCGGTGTAGAGCTCAGGAGAGCTGTCTTCAGTGCCGCCTTCTCCACCGCCGACATGTCCGATTTCGGCTTCTACTGAAGTCCCTGAAACCGAGGCTATTTTTACTATTTCTTTTGTTCTGCCGAGATTTTCGGCATAGGGAAGAGTTGAGCCGTCGAACATGACTGATGTGAATCCGGCGTTTACAGCTTTGACAAGTACCTCGAAACTGCATCCGTGGTCGAGATGAACCGCAACAGGAACTTTTGCGTTCCGTGCAGCGGCGAGCATCAAGGGCGCCATAAGCTCTATAGGAGCATAAGGCAGATGGATTTCGGCAAGGGCGATCATTACAGGAGATTTCAATGCTTCTGCCGTTTCACAGACTGCTCTTACGCAATCAAGACTTACGACATTGAACATTCCTACTCCATATTTACGGGTTGACGCGTCTTTCAACAATTCTTTGGCCGTGCAAAGCATATAAATCTCCGTTTGATTAATTCAGTTCTATTTCAAGAATTCGTGCGGAAAGAGCGGGAAGCTGTACTTGTAAGGTAGTTCCCTTAAGCTCAAATTCTGTCTTGAATCCTCTTGGATATAAAAGTTTAACTTTGCCATATTCAGAGGAAAGAGGGATGAGAATTTTTCTTTCCACTTCGCTGAAATTCCAGACAGAGAGAATAATTTTATCCTTTGATTTCAGGCCGAACGCGCCCTCCTGCGCATTGTAGGCGGCAAGTCCCAGAGGCCAGAATGGGCTTGCGGAAGGAATCAGCTTGCGCAAGTGATTTTTGTAGAGTCTTACGCCTTCTCTAATCAGCTCAAGTTTTGCATCGGAAAGTCCCCATATCTGACCGCTCAGGTAAGGACGCCAGCTCAGGCAAGAGACCATGTTCATAATAACTTCCTCGTCCGAAGCTTCGGCGAGAGGATATGACCATACTCCGGCCTGTTCCATACAATATGCAGTTGGACTGTTGATTGAGATTTTCGCGTTTGAAAGATAATTTGTGTTGTCGGTTGTCGAGCAGATGCTGAGTTTGGAAAGCAGACTGTAAGTATTGCGCAGTCCGCCCGAAGCACAGTTTTCGATCACAAGCTCGGGGTAACGTTTAAATACGGAATCAAGCCAGTCAAGATAAGCGCGCTGATGCTGGAGAAGTCCGTCACCGAAACTGTCTGCATTAATTTCGGTTCCGATGCCTGCCTCAATATTGTAATCCATTTTTATGAATTTTATGCCTAAGTCTCCGATCAGACGGTCTATTACAGAATCGGCATGCGCACGCACAGTCGGATGTCTGAAATCAAGTTGAAGCGATTGATGTTCAATGACACGATGTCCGTGTCTGACAAAGAAGCATTCATCCGGCCAGACCTTTGCGAGAGGACAATTTTTGCCCATGCGCTCAAGTTCGAGCCAGAGACCCGGCTTCATTCCCTTGGCTCTGATGTGATCGATGACTTCGATAAAACCGTCCGGAAAGCGTTTGGCTGATTCCTGCCATTCTCCGACGGAATCCCACCATGCGCCGTCCGCATACCATCCGGCATCAATGACGTAATATTCGGCTCCAAGGGAAGCCGCCTTGTCGATGAGGGGAAGGAGTTTTTCCGTTGTCGGATCGGCATTCAGGCAGTTCATGTAATCGTTAAAGATGACAGGCAAATCAATGTTGTCCTGATTGATTCTGCGGATTCTGCGGCGATAAGCATTTAAAACTGAAAATACGTCATCAATGGAACCTTTCAGAACTGTCACAGCGACGGGAACAGACTGGAATTTCTCTTTCGGGGTGAGTTCTTTGAACCATTGATTTTCCTGATCGGAAGGGCCTGAAAGCTGAAGATAAAGCTGATTTTTGATTTCCGCCATTTCCCAGTTCCATGAGCCGTGAGTTTCAATCTGCCACGCATAAAAAGATGAGTTAGTTTTGTCTTCAAAAACGCCCATAGGCAGGATTTCCTTGGCGGCGAATGTTCCGCTGTTGGAGAAGGCGATCCGTTGCATGGAAAAGTCAAAGGAACGCATCCGGTTAAGTCCAAGTTCAGAAGACTTAAAGGACTTCCATTGCAGTTCCTCCGTCCAGCTGTTGAAGGGCAGATGTATTCTCGCCGAGTCACTCCAATTTGAGGGATTCTCCTTCATAAGACCTGTCAAGGCGAAGCTGGAAACGTATTCGACGGGTATGAAGCTGCTGCCCCTGTTTTCCAGCTCAGTCCATGAGCGGACAACTGGAATTCCATCGAGAAACTGGTATTTCGAGCGGATGAGCAGGTCTCCGGCTTCCTGAACGAATTCAATCAGACGTCCATATGAATTTCTGTTGTCGCTGTGCGAGAGATAACGCAGCGGAGCGCCCGGATTCGAGGCTGTATGTTTTGCTCCGTGATGGTCATTCTGATCCGCGCCGGAGCAATGGACTTCAACCATTGTAAAGCGTTGTTTTGCCTTCTCGGGAACTGTGTCGGCAGTGAAAGGCTGATGACCGAGATGCAGGAGAACAAGGCCGTCTTCCCATTTATCTACATCCATATATATGCCGTTTTCAAGTATACTGAAAAACATTGTCAGACTCCTTAAATAAGTTCAAAACTCAGGCGGACTCTGAAACGGATGGATTCACCCGCTTCAAGACGGGGCGCTATTCCATTCGAGATATCTTTTGCTCTGCCTGAGACTGTTGTGTTAGTGGGTTCAAGTCCAAGGACATAGCGACCGTTCTCCATCAGTTTCCACTGCATGAGGCGCGGAAGCGTGGAGCTATCGTAAGATAGCATAAGTTTTACTCCGGTAAACGGACTTGAAAGAGATATCGAAGCCCAGCCGTATTCGTCAGATGGAAGCTCATGCAGGAAACACTGCTCTTTTACGCCGGACTCAGGTTTGCTCATAATATGCCATGAGCCAAGGCCGGGAACGGTGGATTCATCACGCGGAGTAATTTTGTGAGGCGGAGCTTCAAGTCTACTGTCCTGCGCAATAAAAGGATATCCAAAATTGCAATGATAAAGCATCTGAATAAATTCATGATTTGAGCCGATATTGCGGACAGTATCCTCAATATGGATGGAGTTATCGCCAAGGGCAGTAGTGATTTCTCTGCCAATGCGGAGATTTTCCCCGAACATCATTGCTTCGCGCAGTGTGCCGCCGACTTTGATTGCATAGTGTCCGTTCTCCCATCCCCGATGAATGAATGTATCTGAAGAACTCTGAGCCGATATTCGTCCATGCAGGCCGCGATGAGGATCAAGGGGATTTTCATCGTCTTCAGGAGGGCCTACGTGACGGAGTCCGCAGCTTGTCAGAAGTCCTCCGCTCCAGCTTCTCAGCCATGAGAGGCCGTTGTGTAGGGCGCGTCCCGGATTAACATGTCCAGCGGGAGCGCGGAAGGCAAGCGGAATCCCGCAGAACGAAGCCTCGACTATATCCAGTCCTCGATCAGGTGCGACTGTGAAAGCAAGTCCGGAACCGTTGTTGATGTCAATGATTCTGTTGCCGCGTCCGTCGCCTTCGGAGAGCTCTGACGCTCTTGCCCAGGCGATCTGTTCCATATCGGCAGTATGACGCAGAAAATCTGCTTCCGTGCCTTTTGCGTAATTAAACTTTAAAGAGCTCATGATCGTCTCCATAATCTGTCAGAAATGTTTTTTATTTCACTATAGAAGATCTTGTATTGCAAAAACTTATCTTCATAGGCGCTAGCTGTATCAAAAGAGGGATGAATTTCATTTTCCGGCTTGCGTTCACGTCTGACCAGCTTCATGACCGGAATTCCTAGATCTGCCGATTGTGCAAGTCTAGCGGCTCCAAGACATCCGGCTTCTCTGACATCTATCGTTTCAATTGTCTTGCCGATGACATCGGCTTTAAGTTGAACTGCCATGCGGTCGCGAACGCCGCCGCCGGTCGCAATCAAACGATTTATCTTCATTCCTGCTTCTTCCATTATCGAAAGATTCAGGCGCATTTCCAGTGCAACGGATTCCAGAAGAGCTTTCAGGATTTCACCGCGCGAACTTGTAAGACGAAGTCCGAATATCGCGCCTGGGGTTGTGCCATCGAAATACGGCGTACCAGATGGCGTAAAGTATGGCAGAGCAAGCAGCTTAGAGGGTGTGGACGGCATTTCATTCAGTAGTTCTGCATAGGAACGGCCTCCGCCTAATTCTTCTTTAAAATACTGAAAAAGATTGCTTCCCGTAAGACTGTAGGCGACCGAACTGTATTTACCTTCTATCGCATAGTCATAGGAACAGAGGTTTCTCTTGCAAAGCTGAGAGTTAAGCGTCAAAGTGGAAAAGACAGGACAGATACATTCCACGGTTCCGGCTGCATACATGGCGGTAGACTCTTCAGTGACTCCGGCGCCGAGAGCTCCGATAATCTGATCGTGTCCGCCGCAAACCACTTTCACGCCGGAAGGAAGTCCAAGAGCGGCGGCGATTTTATCAGGAATGATGCCAGCCACTGAACCGCTTGGAAGAGGACGCGCAAAAAAGGACTCATCAAGTTCAAGCGCATCCAGAATCTCAGGACTCCAAGAATGCTTTGTGACATCAAAAAGCATAGTTCTTCCGGCAAGAGACCAGCCCATCGCCGGACTCATGCCAAGACGTTGATGAAGAAGATCTTCAAAACAGTATAAACGACGAGTTTTCTTCCAGATATCCGGCCTCTTCTCCTTCATCCACAGTATCTTGAAAAGGGTGAAGAGAGTCGAAGGAGTATGCCCTGTAATCCGATAGAGTTTTTCAAGGCCGAACTGCTCTGTAAAAAGATCGACGAAAGGGGCGGGTCTTCGGTCGGATGACACCATGGCGTTTGCCAGATATTCGCCGTCAGTTCCAAGCGGAGTTACGGCTTCTCCCTGGCTAGAAACGCAAAGAGCCTTCACAGGATCTCCGGAGACATGAGAAGCGGCTTCAGCAATCACTTCACAGGCAAGTTTCATGACAAGAGAGGAGTCCAGTTCGGCAGCTCCGGACTCATCCGTTTTCAACGAATAAGGACGATAGGCTCCGCCGAGATTCTCACCGTCCTCGTTGAAGAGGACGGCTTTTACTCCGCTTGTTCCGATGTCGATGCCAAGATAGCTCATATGTTCAGATTTCCGTTATTTCATAGCCAAGGTAACGGGAAAAGGCTTCACGGAGAGCTGAAGCGACTCTGCCGGGAGCCACGCTTACGTGATGACGGTATCCGGCATAACCGAGATTATAGAGTTTGCGCTGAAGATTCTCGATTTTTGCAACACCTGCGCAACCGAAGAATTCAGGAGCGATCGGGTCAGCAGTGAATTCTCCGTCACCGATGTAGAAACTCAACTTGCCGTCCTGAGTTGTCGAACTCGCGAAGGAAAACGGGGCAGGGGCGATTCTGCCGACATTGCAGCCGTAGCCGCATCCGGCACCGAGAGCCTTGGCGAACATGGGATGATCTATAACCTTGCCTTTTGCAGTCATAAGCGACTGAGCGACTGGTCCGCAGTGGAAGAGAATACACTTGTCCGGATCATCGGCATAATTGTTGTTCCAGTCGAGACAGGCAGCCGGATTTCCGGTGGCAAGTTTCAGAGCATACATTCCAATGGCGTTTCCGATATCAAGTTCGCAGGCGGCAGGGAAGCCTCTGTCGTTGAGTTCGCTGAGAATTACGCAAGGAGCGATATGGAGGACTTTTTCGAGTTCCAGC
Organism: Verrucomicrobiota bacterium; assembly: GCA_022703965.1. GTDB lineage: Bacteria > Verrucomicrobiota > Lentisphaeria > Victivallales > UBA1829 > JAKJHH01. Next base: position 18,461 of record JAKJHH010000001.1, on the reverse strand, counting down.
CAGCAGCGCAGAGCCAGAGCATCAAGATGATTTTCTGCTATGATCTCATCCAGAACTACCGAGAGTTTAACCAGATTCGCAAAATTCGATTCCGGAACTGAGCTGAAATCGCAGTAGTTTTTGAATGTCTCTTTTTTGGCCTTGCACTCGGCGGTCTCCATATCCTTCAGCTGAACGAGGCGGATGATCTCGGAGAGGTCGAAAACTTCAGTCGTGATGCCGTACTTTTCAAGACAAAGCTCATCGAAACGAACTGTCTTGAAGGCGCTTGTTCTGGCTCCGACAGCGCCTACAGTGCAACGTTTCATTCCCTTGACAACGCGGCAGACGGCGGCGAAATCGGCAATCTGTTCCTCAAAGAGTTTCGAGGACGGAGAAAGCACGTGCGGCGGAAATACCGTGAACTTGATTCCGTACTGCTTGAAGACATCCATGATGGAAAACTTTCCGCAGAAGGCATCACGGCGTGAGGAGAAATCCATTTTATCGAGTTCGTCCGGATAAGCCAGAATGTATATAGGCACATTAGCGTCACGAAGAGCCTCGACAGCTCCGGTTTCATCGCCGAAATTCGGCAGACAGAGAACTACCCCGTCAAAATTCCCCCTGTTTTTCTCCAGAAAAGCGGCATAAGTGCGGCCTTCTTCCGGACTTTCCACGGCACCGTAACGAGTTGCTTTTTCGTCGGACATCAGAACGCCGTAGCCAAGAGATTCCAGACGTGCTGAGATTTCTTTTCTTGCCGAAGCAATCAGGCTTTCAGGGAAAAATCCGCGGTTGCCGAAAAATAGAGCGAAACTGGTTTTGCGAAGCATAAATATCCTCTTTCTGAAAATTCATCGTTATGGCAATAATTATAGAAGCTCTGAGATGCTATTTGAATGGAAGAAAAAACTTTTACATGTAAAATCTGGCATTTTATGAATATTAGTACATATTATTTGAAGGAGATATCGGATATGCTTAAATACATTGTGCAGACAAATGAGATGAACGAGATAATGGGACTGCTTTATCGCGTTCTGGATATACGCATAACCTTTTTCGATCTTCAAGGAGGAGAGCTTGAGGGGTTCAACATCAAGGAGATTTCTCCTTTTTGCAATGAAAATCGCAAAAATCCCGAGACAAGAGAACGCTGCATCGCCTGTGACCGGGAGAATCTTGAAACAGCCAGGAAGACTCGAAAGATCCACATTTATCATTGTCACACCGGACTCCTGGAAGGCATGATTCCGCTTTACGACAAACACCGCAAATATCTTGGTTCAATAGTATTCGGGCAGCTACGCGACAAAGAGCTTGATTATAAAGATCTTGGCTACAGTGAAGACTCTCTGATATTCAGGAATCGCGAATCTACTGAAAAGGAGATGCATGATATCGGGGCTCTGCTGAAATATCTGAGCGAATACATAAGCGAAAATGAGATCATCAAGAACAATAACAAGGACTGGGCCGAAAAAATAGAAGATTTTATCGGAGCCAATCTGACAAAGAAAATCACTTTAAACATGCTTGCAGAGGCGGCAGCTAAATCAAGTTCTTTTCTTTCTCATAATTTCCCGGATGAATTCGGAATGCCCCTTAAAGCCTATATGAGAGAGAAAAAGATGAAAGAAGCCCTAAAGCTTCTTGAAAGCGGAAAAAGCGTCCGGGAAACTGCTTATGAGCTGGGATATTATGATGAGTTTCATTTTTCCAAAGAATTTAAACGGCATTTTGGAGAGACTCCAAGCAAATATAAGGAAAAGTGAGATCATCAGAAACTTGCAGGGGCTTATTGAAAAGATGTCCGGCAAACTATAATTTAGTTGAGAACAAAGATTAACCCGAAAATTCCGGTTTTTATGCCAAAAGACAACTCAGATTCAGCCGCGTCAAGAATTCGCTATTATGTCTATGGAGTGATCCGTAAAAATAGCGATTCCTCTGTGCAGATTCCGTCCAGCTATGAGCTTGCCCGCATGTTTGAAACTTCGCGCAGGGTGGCTCAATATGAACTGGAACGTCTTATTGCTGAAGGAGTACTGATAGGCAAAAAAAGAGTCGGTACATTCACTAATCCGATGTCTTCGTATTCCCGGAATGTTACAAGGGACGCCATGCCTCTTATAGGAGTAACCTATGGAAGCGGAGATCATTTCACCTATGCGCACGAAGGCGCGTTTTCCATCTCTGCTGTCTATAAGGCGCTTGGAGAAATGGATTGCTTTATTCATGACCTGAGGCTGCCGAACAAGAATCCTGAATCCATGCTGCGTGATATCCTGTCCGTAAAGCTTGACGGATTGATATGGCTTTCGCCGGACAATGAGTTTTCCGAGCATCTTTTTGAGAAGCTGGCGGAAGCGAACTGTCCTCTTGTCACCTGCGGAGCTCATCTGTTTTCAGCCGCGTCAGGGGTGCGCTATGCATTCAATGATGTGCTAATGCAACTAAGCGACATCATGCGGAAAGAGCAGAGGAAAAAGGTCTTTGTTGTAGATTTTCTGAGAAGCGGTTTTCCGGAAGACCTTTCGAGTTTGTCTTGTATTCCCGGAGTGGAAATCACACGCTTCAGCAGTTCTGATTTTCTAGGACTTCTGGAAGACAAACTTGCCGCAGGGATAGTTCCAGATATCTGTTTCTGCGAATCCATAAACGCACTGGAAATTCAGGCAGTGCTTGAAAGACATGGAATTGACTGCAAAAAAGGATGCAGACTTGTGGCCCTCAGAGAGTTCAGTCACAGCAACCGCTTTACGGGATATATCGTTCGCCGCAATTACACAGAAGCCGCAAAAACAGCCATCTGGATGCTTCTTGAACAAATCGGCAAAAAGCAGCCGAAGATTCGTCACAATCTCTCCGAAAACAGCTTTAGCAATTCAAATCTTTAAAACATTCTAGAACATCTCGGAAGTCGGAATATGGATTTCGGTTCATATTTATGCTTGGGTTCAGATATTTTGCGCAAAAGTATTCAAAGCTATTGACATCAAAAAATGCTTGTGTTATAATTATTCTAGAACAATCTAGAACATAATGTAAAAGGCGTGTCAGATGTCAATTTCAATATACAGTCCGAAGATTAGCCGCAGTCCGATATACTTCCCGAGGAACGGCAGCAAGCCTTATCTCAGATACAATCATTGCGTGGATATAGTTCCTTTTAAAAACTCATTTCTGGCTCTCTGGAACGCAAATTCTACAGGGCAGGAGAATTATCCTGGACAGTATAATTTCATAAGCCGCTCGGAGGACTTCAAAAGCTGGAGCGCTCCGCTTCAGGTTTTTTCAGGAGAACTTTGCAGTAATCCAGTCAAATCTGACAACCAGTGGCAGCCTTCACTTATCAACTACAAGGACGAGAAAGTTTTCTGTCTCTGGTGTGACTACAACGCTGAAAAGACTTATATAGCCGAAACGGAGGACGGGATTCACTGGACAAATGAAGAGCTGAAAGCATCCGGCAAGATGCCTGAAAATACGGTGGCATTTCCGACAAATCACGGATTTCTCTGTCAGGACGGAACAATGATATTTCCGCTGAGCTTTCCGGTCAAAAAAGATAATCATGAGATAGGAGCCTGCCGTTATGCCGGAATCCTTATGAGCAGAGACGGCGGAGCAAACTGGGAATGGGGCGGAGTCACTGAAGCAGTTCTTCCGGAAAACGTAGAGCGCATTAACATCTGGGAACCGATGATACTTGAATCCGGCGAAAATGAACTTTGTATGCTCATCAGAAATGCCGGGGAACCGGGGAAGGGGTATCAGTCTAAAACCGAGCATTGTATTTTATCCGCAGTCAGCAAAGACAAGGGCTATAGCTGGACTAAGTGCAGTCCTGTTGAGGTCGAATCAGTAGCCTCGCGCTGTTACGCCGGAACCGTGCAGGATGGGAAAAGCCCGATCTTTATGATAATGAACGACTGGCAGCCTGGAATACGTCCGGAAACAGGACCGGAAGACCGTCTCTATTTATCGCTTTACCTTGCTCCGTTGCCTGATCCTGACACATTGCTTCCGGGACCTGTCGTTCAGGCAGAAGGGGGAAGGGGCTTTTATCCGAACGCTTTTGTAAAAGACGGGAAAATATACTGCGCTTACACTTATCCAGACTACATAATGGGAAGCGTGATAGAAGAGTTGCCGGATTTCTCAAAAGCTTTTCTGATGCCGAGAGAATCCCGTCCGGGACTTCGCACTGAGATTGAAGAAGACAGAATCATACTTAATCATCTTCAGTCATGTATGAATATCGTTTTAACTCCTGAACTTAGCGCACAGAAAAGGCTCAAGCTTGACTTCCGTTTTAAAAGCAGAGTCCGAAACGAGAACGATTTTTGCGTTTTCAGCGCCGGAGGCAAGACAAGAGACGGTTTTAAGCTAAGTCTGCGCTATGACAAAGAAACAGATCAGGACATGCTCTTTGCGGAATTCGCGGATGGGAGAAATGAAGCACTGACTCATATAAGGCTCAAGGAAGAAAACGCTATTGCGATTGAGCTGGAGAATGAGAGTCTGAAAATTTCCATCAATGAAATTGTCAGAGAATTCAGCGGAAAACTGATCCGGAAATTCGCATTCGGCGATCTCTATAAAACGCCGTCATGGCCCTCGGGCGTTGAGCCTGTAAGAGATGAAATTCAGATCGCATTGAGCTCAATAGAAATAGCTTAATGGTAATCGAAAATGAAATGCTGTATAATCTGTCAGTTCGCACAGCTTTCATAGAACTGGAAGGTGAATTATGAAATTTACGACAGAAAAGTTCGGACGGACAAATTTCACCTTGATTGAGCTTTTGGTGGTGATAGCAATTATCTCCGTTCTGGCCAGCATGCTGCTGCCGGCGCTCAATACAGTGAGGGAAAAAGGCTTTACAATTACATGTGTAAATAATCAGCGTCAGGTTGGCAGCGCAATCAGTGTCTACCATGGAGACTATAATGATTATTATCCAAAGGCTCATCTCTACCTTAAAGGCTCAGGTGAGCCGTATTACTGGACTCAATTCTTCTGTGAAATGAACTATGTGATTCCCAAGGTTTTTTTCTGTAAATCAGCGACCTCGAATATTGATCCGGCAGATCCGAACATAAACTATCGCAAGATGTTTGACCAGAATAAAATAACGGATAATCTTTATGCCTGGCAATATGCGGCACACGGACTCAATACCAACGAAATGGGAGGACGTGAAGCCTCTGACAACTGTTCATGGCTCAAGGCCGGAGCTGTAAAAGGACCAGCCAGATTTATTGCGGCAATTGAGTCCGGAGCCGTGTCGCGCACTCGTAATAAAATGACTGGAACCTGCGCAAAACCGACTCACGACAAGGAAAGGCTTGCCAACTGTCTTCATGGAGACGGCCATGTTTCCGGAATTCGCGGTTCCGGAAGCACCGTTTTGCAGATTCAGTCTCAATGGTATGCTCAATACGGGATTCTTCAGGCGATAAATTTCCCTGATAATCCATGGTCATTCGACGGCTCGGCCCGTGCAACGGAAAACCGTCCATAAAAACCAAAAAAAGAAGTTTGAAAATGAAAACAAGTATAGTTCTTTGCGCCCTGATTTCCCTTCTCCCTCTTTTTTTCTGCCAGTCGGCGGAAGCGAAAAAAGACTGGAGCGTGATTCCCCAGACAATAAGTCCTGAAACAAAAGCCGACATGGAGTCTTTTTCACCTGAAGACTTTAATTTGACGCTGAGTCCGTCAGCTGCCAACGATTCAAAATGCGGAGCACAGGTCGTCCGCACGGTAGATGCGCCGCGTCATGCTCAGGGAAAACTCTTTTTCAGAGCCCGAGTTCCTGGAGGGGAATCGGTTCAAATTTATCTGATTTTCACGACAAAGGAAGATGGCAAAGTCGTCACAAAATGGGGGCCTAAGCTTACTGTGTCGGGTAGGAATTTTGCACAGTATACTTTTGCATTGGACAGCGATTTCGGACTTCTGGACAAGGATTATCACATTTGGCAGATCAAGCCTTGGATAAGCCTCAACGGAGTCAGGGCAGGGCATCCGGTTACGGTCGAGATTAGAGATTTTCAGATGGACTTGGCGGAGAATATCGGTAAGGGAACCGAAAAGCCGGATGTGACAGTATATCCGCCTGAACGTCCTGAGATTCGTCCGGATGCCAATGCGATGCGCATATACTTCCATTTTGACAATGAAGATCTAAAGCCTGTTTCCCTGAATGGTTTAAGCGATCCACTTCCTTATCCCGGTTTTCGTGAAATGCTGATTTCGGCTGTAAAGAAAAATGCGCTCCTTGCGGATTCGCCTGAAACTGCGGATGTCATAGTCTATTCTTCGGCGAAAAAAGCTCCTGTCATGGCGGCTCGCATTGTAAGAGCAGTGGAGAAAGGAACTCCGCTTTACGCGGCCTCAGCAATCGCCGATCCGGAAATCATGGCTATAATGCCTGTTGAAGAGAAGCCGATGAGCAGCAAGGGATTTCCCAAAAGAGAAAAATTAAAGGCCGCGGATCAGAATGATCCTATCTTCAAAGGCTTGTCCCAGAATACATTCGGAGTCTATCATGATCTTTCCCTGAAAAAAGACGCGAAACTGCGCCTAAGTTACGCAGACGGAACACCTGTCATGGTCGAAGGACTTTCAGGCAAGGGACGCGTTGTATATATGGCGTTGGGCATAGGAGTTGATCTTATCCCGGGAAAAAATTCCTATGATCCTCTTTTACTTAGGACTCTTGCGGAATTGACAGGCAAGAAAATTCCTGAAGAAGCGCGTCCTTCTGCCTTAAAAGAAAACGGTTGGCAACTTGGCGCCAGCGAGGAAAACATTGGACGTGTAGGCTTCATGCTCGGAGACGGCCTGCTTTGTGAGTCCATGAATAACGGCCTTTCTGTCGGTAATGGAAGCGGGCAGTATGAATTCAGAAAGAACTCTCTTCCCAAACTGCGTATAGGCAAATGGCATATACGTTCAATTTCAGGCAGTCCGGCAGAATCAGAAAAGGATATTGACTGGAACTATATGTACGGGCAGATTGGCACTGTGGAACTGACGGCATCCGCGCTTATTCCTGAAAACTGGAAGAATGCTCCTCTGCGCTTTCAGGTAGAAGGAGGTATTGATGATACAGCACAAGTCTATTTTAACGGGAATCTTATAGGTGAAGTTACTCTGGATATGCCTCAGTACTGGTGCAGACCGCATCGTTATGTCATAGCCCGGGAACAGATCAAGTATGGAGAAGTCAATGAAATCCGTATTGTGACTCAGAATGTCAGAGGCAGCGGAGGTTTTGGAAGCTGTCCGGAAATAGTCCCGGCGATTTCTGAAAAATCAGTTTTGGACGTGAAGATTGACAGAGCTAATCCTCTCGGCAAAGGAGCTGTTGTAAGCGGTCGCGAAAACAGCATTCAGGGAAGATTTGACACATCACTGGCTTTTCCAGGAGTACGTTGGGATTTTCAGAGTGAAAATATTCATATGGCTCTCAGCAATATAGCCTCATATGCGGCTGTATTCAGAAAAGGCGCTGTGGAAATTTTTGATCTCGCAAAGACCGACAGTATTCCTTGTGACTGGGATAAGCCGGCAATCCTGCTTTTTCCGAAAGACAACGGTTCGCCGCTGCTCCTTGTTTTTTCGAAAAAACTGGACAGGATCACAGTTGAGCATTTTGGAAATGAAGTCGGCGGCATCAGTATTGAACACAAAAGCGGCATCGGCATGATAGTTCCGCTTTGGCTTTATGGGAAAGCTCAGGTAAAAACTGACTCATGGGAGAAAATTTTACCTGAAGAAACGCTCAACAGAATCAATTTCTGGCTTCCGAAAAGCTTTGCCTATCCTGTTTCATATAAAGAAATGTTTAAGATTGACGAAAAGGCAAAGCTTGTCCGCATCCGCAGTATTTACAGCTTTAAGGATACTGCCAACGACTGGAGCATGAAACCCGAACATTATGCTCCTGTATCGCCTCTGCTTTACTTCATGAAGGGGATGCTTTTTGAAGGAGAGGGCGTTGAAAACTGGAATCTTGCTACAAGTTTCGGTTATTACGCGGCCAGGCCGGGGACTGATACAGTGGAATGGACTTTGCCTCTGCCTGAAGACTCGTTGAATCTGGTTCCTCATCTCAGCGGACAAAATAGAATTGACGCTCAATGCGATGATGTCTTTCGCAAGGCATCGGAATTCATAGGCGGCAGAAGAAATATCAGAACAGCCAACTTCGAGCATACATTCAAGCCTGACAGACCGGAACAGAATATCTGCCTCCACATGTGGCTTCAGGGCACATCCGATATCGTAGCGTCTCCATTTAGTCTCAGCCCGGAAAATCGTTCGATTCTTGAGGAACGTCTGAGCTATCGCTTCTTTCTGCCGCTTGAACAGTATGCGTATAAGAGTGCGGTTGCATGGAGGGAAGAGCCGTTCAGCGGTATCCGCTATCCGTTATGCTACAACAGTCCTCGCATGCATCACAGTAAATTCGCTCCCGGCAAGGGATCAAACTTCAATTTCGCAGACTCGAATGAAACGGTTTATATGATTACTACCACAGCCAGAGCTTTGGCAGATCAGCATGGACAAATCGAGCTCATACGCGCCAATGAGACATGGTTCCGTTACTTTACAAAACTGCTCTTTGTTGGCGATGACTGGATAACTTTGACAGGGCATTGCGGGGAATCCGGCATGTCTGCCTCCATAGATATGCTAAACTGCGAATATCCGGGCATGCTTAAAGTGGCACGCATTGCAGAAATTATCGGAGATAAAGACTGGCAGGATCAATGTCTTTATCGCGCTGCAAGGCGTAGTGTTGCTACTCTGGCAAGACTTTCTTTCAAGCATTATTATAAAGAAGCCGGTCTGGCTTTTTTCAAGCCTGGGCAGGTATATGGCACAGGCTACAGCGAGGACGGCTATGATTATAAATTCGGAAATGTCTATAAGAACACTTCATATCATCTTTACGATATGAGTCAGGGGATTCCGCAGGAACTCTTTCCACTTTACGATAAATATGCAAAAAAGGAAACCGATGAATATATTAAATCATTTGTTCTTCCGCATCTGTACAACGACAAAGGTGAATTTATACATGATCATAAACTTTTGAATGTACTTTCTCATTCCGATATTATCAGTAAAGAGGATAAGTTGAAGGCGATGAAAAAGTGTCTTGAAAATGCAGAGCTTATCAAGTTCCTTTCCAGCGATTATGTCGGCATGACACTCAGCTCGAATATAGCGATGTCACTGGATCAGATATACGGAAAAGTCAGGGTGAAAAATTCTAAAGATATCAAGATCGAATCGATTGAGTTCAATCCTGATTCAAAAGAGTTCTTCATGAAAATTCAGACTGGGAAAAAACCAGAACTCATCCTTTCAAGCAGTACTGAAATTGATTCTCAGGAATTCAAACGTGATTCCGAAGGACTTATCAGAATCCCGCTGAAGCCGGACAGTTCCGCAGAGATCCGTCTTAAGGTCAAATGATATAGTGAACTCATCATTGTCAATTGATCTCTAATCCGTAATTACGGAGTATTTCAACGGCATGCAGTGAATTTACATTGTCTTGAGAGCTTGAAGCAGGTATTTTATTTGCCATTCCAAGTGCATCGTATTTGCTGCGTGCCATGTTATGATAAGGAAGGATTTTGATGGATTTTATATGCAGGTTACTAAGGATTTTTCCGGCCTCATGGATATCCTCGTCGGAGTCGTTTAAAGCGGGAATCAGCGGCATTCTGATCTCGATTTCTGCACCTGCATCGGAGAGTTTTTGCAGGTTTTCCAGAATCTGCCTGTTATCACTGCCGGTAAGTTTGTGATGCTTTTGGGGATTTGCAGCTTTAAAGTCGAAAAGAAATATGTCAGTGCAGTTCAAGATCATAGACATAGTTTTCCATTTGACTTGTCCGCAAGTGTCGAGTGCCGTATGAATAGCTTGCCGTTTTAAGGCGGTAAGAATTTCGAAGCAGAAATCCGCTTGAAGGAGCGGTTCTCCGCCGGATAAAGTTACTCCGCCATCGTCTCCGAAAAAGTCTCTGTCTTCAAGAGCCGCATTCAAGGTCTCCTGTACAGTCATTCTCATACCATAGAGCTGCAGGGCATTTCCAAGACAGGCAGTTTCGCATTTTCCGCAGCTCCTGCATTTTCTTCGCTCAAAATAATGCAGTTTTTCAAGACTTATGGCATGTGCATGTTCGGGACATACAGAGACGCATTCTCCGCAATTGATGCATTTATGCGCATAATAAGCCAGTTGAGGATGCGGAGATATGCTTTCAGGATTGTGGCACCATAAACAACGCAATGGACATCCCTTTAAGAACAGAGTTGTTCTGATACCGGGGCCGTCATGAACTGCAAAGCGCTTGATCTCAAAAACAATGCCTTCTGTACTCATAATTTTACTCTTTTATGCTCAAGGCTCTTTTGATGTATTCATCCTGTTCTCTTTTGGCGATGTCGTTAAAACGGACGTTCCAGCCGCAGACTCGTACCTGTAAGCCCTCGTACTTTTCGGGATGTTTCTGCGCGTCCAGCAATACATTAGCGTCAAAGATATTGAAGTGAATTGCGATGCCATGCTTATCCATGTAGGTTTTCAGAAGACTTCTCATCGCGTTTAATCCTTCATTTCCCTGAACTGTGGCGGGATGCATCATTACATCCAGCGGAAAGTCCCCCGGGAAAAGTGCGGAGTCGATTTTTGTAACGGATTTTATCAGAGCCGTGACTCCATTTTTATCCATTCCCATTACAGGAGACGCATTTTTTGAGATTTCTTCGCCTGCCAGACGTCCGTCCGGACTGGCTCCGGTCTTTTCTCCGAGTTCAATGAACTGGCGGGCTGAATGCATTGATGCTGCAAAAAAGCCGTTTCTGGAGTTCGGTCTCATATTGATTTTGTTTGCCAGAAATAAAGCCAGTCCTTCGGCAAAGGAATCTACAGATTCTATTCCGTTTCCGAACTTATTCTTGGAATTCAGAATTTTCAGGCGCAGTTTTTCATGTCCCTGCCAATTTGCCTGAAGGATATCTCTGAATTCCGCTAGATTGACTTCATGTTTTTCAAAGACGAAATCTTTGATCACCATGAGGGCATCAACAGCATTTGCGAATCCGGCGTTCAGGATGCCCGAAATATTATAGACAGAGCCGTTATGGAAAGCGTCTTTTGCAGTTTTCAGGCTGTTTTCAATTGTTCCGGAGTAGACCTGTGCCGGGTTGATCCGGTGCAGATATTTTTCAAAATCATTAGCGCATTTCAGGACGCTTTCAATGATGTGCTCAAGTTGTTGTATGTAAGCTTTGTAAAACTCGTCAAATGTTTTAAACTCTGATAGTTCTCCTGTCTTTATTCCGCAACTAATTCCGGTCTTAGGATCTCTTCCATTGTGGAATAGCAGTTCTATCGGTTTAAGCATATTAATGTGTCCGGCGCATGTGCCGTTGCCGCGTCCTTGAGGTATGAATTCATAGCATCCAGAGATCACACAGGTGCGGGCTTCTTCTTCCGTGCAGCCTTGTCCGAGCAGGGCGCGGCGGATTGCGTTTTCACTCAGGAATACGATGCTGCTGTGTCCGCGGCGGATCATATCGAGAGCCTTGTCTATGAACTTTACTGGAGTGTTTGCTGCAATCTTGATCTGAAGCTTGGGCGTTGGTATATCAAGCTGGTCATAGACATCCAGAATAAGGTAGGATAGATCGTTGATTTCTGTTTCACCGTTTGCCTTGCTGCCGCCAAAATAGAACGGATGTCCCCAGTAATTGTCAATAGATGCCCACTGCATCATGAAGTAGGCAAAGAAATCTCGAATCTCTTTTTCCGTGTAACGCCCTTCTGCTATGTCGTGCTGAAAATATGGATAAAGCATGCGGTCGAGATTGCCCAGCGAGCGTACCTGAAAGCGGTCAATGTGTTCTCCGAAAATGAAAAAGAGATAGATAAGTTGCAGCGCTTCGAATATATTAGATGGTGCTCCTTTGCGTAATGAATCCAGACATGCAGCAACTGCTTTTACGCGCTGGTTGCCATCTGAATGTTCAAGCGCGTACAGATGAAAACGATCCAGCATTTTGAGTATTGCCGCATAGGTGATTTCTAGCCCTTCGTAGTAAGCTTTCTCATCAAGCCCCATTTTTCCATCCGCTTCGCATTTTCGGCGATAAGTTTTAACCCGCTCAAGAAGTCCCGGGAATCCAAGACTCAGAACGGCTTCCCAGTCAGGAACTGAATGGTCGAAGTCTTTCCACATTTTCGAGGATCCGCTTGCATTCTGCTCCTCCAGAGTTTTGAGTTCCTTCAGGCAGTTTTTATTAACTTCATCTTCCCATTTTGACATGAGGAAACTGAGAGGTCTGTCATAGCGGTTCCAGCATCCGAAGCATACAAAGAAGTCCTGTGGATTTACGTCGATTACCAGATTTTCACAGACATAGCGGAAGGCTTTGGCTTTTATAAGCTCATGTGGCTCGCCATTGAGTTCTTCGGTCAGTCTGATCAAATTGGACTTGAGGGTTTCATTATCAAGTCCTGTTGCCGGATTGCAGATTTGAGTTTTGAATTTACGCTCCAGATAAGGACGGTCTTTTTTGAATTGTTCCGATAACATGATATTGCTCTTTATCTTGATTTTATTTGATTTGCTTGTATTAGATTATAAGGCATATTATAGTTCATATGAATAGTAAAATGAGGCATAAAAATATACTTTTATGGCAGTTGAGATAAGAAGAGATCTTCTGAATTTACATACGCAACTGCATTTGCGCCTTGTGCATGCAGCTAGCGGAACATATCCGTGTCATAGCGAAAAATCATTTCTTCCAGTCAATCGTCTTTTGATGATATTTGCTGATTCAGGACAAGATGACAGTTATATTCATGACCTGGCAAACGGCGTTTTGCATCCGATGAGGAGAGGAAACATATATTTTGTTCCCTGCCGTTATGAGATCAATCAGCATCAGACGGAGGACTTGGAGTTTGTTTCCTTTCAGTTTAATCTAGATCTTTTTCCCGGCTTTGATTTGATGTCCAGATTTCCCGAATGCCGTGTTTTTGACAGACCCGATATTGTAGATGAAGCCAGAAACTTGATCCGAAGTCATGACGAGCCTTTTGCTTTATGCAGGATAAACGAAATAATCTATTCTTTGTGCAGTAATTGTCTGAGAGAGAAGCCGGAGCTTTTCAAAAACGATATGAAATACCGTTCTGACTGGCAGACAATTCTGGATTATGTTGAGAAGGAATGTACTGCTTTGCTTACGGTCGGAGCCTTGGCTGAAATGAAAAAGATGCGTCAGGATGTTTTTTCGCGTAAATTTACGAGGGAAATGGGAATCCCTCCAAAGGATCTTATACACAGGATTCTATTCCGTAAATCTTCTGTTCTTCTTGGAAATTACTCGTTAACCGTTCGGGAGATAGCTGAGAAATTGCATTTCAGTTCGGAATTTTACTTTTCCCGTTTTTTTAAACATCAAAGCGGAATGTCACCAACAGAATACAGACGTTTCTATGAGAATGGGAAATAGGTTTTTTGTCTAAACTTGGCCGCTCCTCACTTCTTTCGACGTGGCAGGGAGGATGATTTGCCTTCAAGAAAAAGGTAATCGACCTGAACATTCTGAAGACGCTGTTCGCCTCTGATCTGTTTGTCCAGCAGATCGAATGCTTCACGGGCAAGCTCGCGGAAGTTTTGAGTGACTCCGCTTAGAGGCGGGTCGGAAATGTCCTGTTCGCTCGGATTCATCCAAACGAATATTGAAACATCCTTAGGATAGCGTATTCCTGCCCGGCGCAAAGCCGGAACTGCATGTTTCCAGCAGCCTTCACCGCAACAGACAAGGGCTGTGATTTTGTTCTTCATAAGTTTGTTTAGCGGCAGGGCAGATATATGCCGTTTTTCCCCATGTAGTTCATCGGTTCGACAAAAGAGATTCCGCCGTGTTTCGTCAGTTGCTGCTGGAATGTTTCGATTCGGAGTTTGCTTATGAATACTTTAGCGTCGCCCATGTAAAGCAAGCCGATACGCTGATGTCCCAGCCCTACCAGATAATCCACGGTATCACGCATGGCTTTCTGCTCATTGGAGGATACTGAATATGCCTGTTCCAGCAGATTCGAGTGTTCGTTGATGCAGACCAGAGGAAGATTCCACTTGTGTCCGAATACTTTTGAAACATTGTAGAGAAAGTCCAGTGAGATTACTCCCTCAGTTGTCCTCTCGTTCAGAATCTCTATGTGATCCAGTGGAATGAAATCTATCAGTTTTCCTCTGCGTTCCGACTCATTCATCAATTCTGTAACCATGTAGGAATTTGATCCTACAATTCCCATTGAGCTGACGGGGAGCAGAACGCTTACTGAGGCTCGCTGTGTGATTGAGACTCCGGCTTTTCTCGCGGCTCCAATGATCCTCGAACGGGTTTCTCTTGAAATCTCGCGGCTGTTTGAGAGCGCTCTGGAAACTGTCGATTGCGATATTCCCAGACTCTTCGCGAGACTTGACATGCTGTTTGGTGATTTCCTTCTCATACTTAAAACTATAAGGCTGGGAATTCCGATTTCAATCCGTCATATATTATTTTCTATGCATAATTATGCGTAATGGTCTAGTTCATTTCCGTTGACTTAGGCACTGTTTTTATCTATAATTAATCTCAACAAGATCACTTAACTGACAGGAAAATGCGATGAGAACAGATTTTGAGAATATTGAATTTCATAATCTTGCGGGAATTGAAAAGGCATCCGGATGGGATGGACTTGAGCTTCATCGCTTTCCGGCGGATATCCGAAGAGTCACCGGAGCTTTGAGCCCGATAGGCGGAGAACTTCGCTTTGTAACGGAGGCTCCGGAAATCAAACTGCACTTCGCCTTTGCCGCAGGCGAAAAAGAGCAGGGAGGCCGTCGCATTAGAGTGTATCGAGGCGATTGCGAGCAGGAAATGCCCGCCGGACTGATGCTTCAGTCCGGACGCATGACAAGCATTACGCTTTCCGCCGCAAGCATGTACAATAACATGAGAACGGATTCAATTCCTGCCCGCGGCTTTGCTCCGCAGGTCTGGCGAATCGCGCTTGATGAAACTCCGACAGTGATATTCTGCGGTCTGGATGCAGGAACTTATTCTGTGCGCAAACCTTTGCCGGAGGAGAAGCCGAGACTCAAGTATCTGGCTCTCAGCGGTTCAGTCGGCCAGTTCGGTCTGGATGTCTACTCCTCTATCGCCGCAAGACGTCTTGGCCTTGATCTGACTAATTTTGCAATGGCAGGACGCAATCTCTGGCAGGATGAGTATGTCGACTACGTTGCATCCCGTGATGAATTCGATATTGTCACGTTTATGTACGGAATGAATGTAATACCCAAAACTCCCGGGACGGAGATTCGTCGAAGGATGCGGAACATGCTTGGCAAACTCATCTCAAAACGTCCTGAGCGTCCGATTCTTGCTCTGCCGACATACGACTGTAACCTTGACCGTCTGAAAGATCCTGAATCAGATCCCTACTACAAACCCTATTTGGAAATGAAGACGATTTTCCGTGAAGTCGTTGATGAATTTTCCGCGAAGGCCAATATCAAAATCATACCCGGGAATTCATTGATGGATGACCCCGGCGCGATTTATACCGATGGTCTGCATCTTGGAGTTTACGGACAGGTTCTTATGGGAATCCATCTTGCTGAAAAAATGAAGGAAGTTCTGCCATGATTATAAAACTTTCATTTTGCCAGTTGACTGTAGAAGGAGCGTCTCCTGAGTATTACGTAAGTTCTCAGGATGGAATTGAGTTGTTGGAGCTCCGCTTTAACTCCTGCAAGCAGGTGACTCTTGGCTGGAATCTTGAGCTGAAAGGAATTGCCGGATGCTGGAAGTCCGGGGATCTTTTTCACAAGAATCTGCCTGCTGATTACCAGCCGTTCAAAAGTCACGTGGCGGCTGGAGTTCCCACTGCTCTCTTTTTCAATCAGGCAGATGAGAATCTTTTTTCGTTCACTCTTTCAGAAGGCCTGCGCCAACTTGAGATCTCCGCCGGAATCAACGAAGCAGATAAGAGCATTCACGCAAAAATAAGTCTTCCTGATATCCCCGGGGCATACTGCATCCAGATTCGTTTTGATTTGAGGAAACTTCATTTTTCTGAAGTCCTTACGGATGCGTTCAAGTGGAGCGGAGCGATGGCTGAAACTCCCGTAAAAGCCGCTCCGGCTCACGCTTTCGAGCCTCTGTATTCCACTTGGTACAGCTATCACCAGAGCATAAATGCAGAAGCCGTTGAACTGGAATGCCGTGCAGCGATGGAATACGGGATTAAAACGTTGATTGTCGATGACGGCTGGCACATGTCAGGAGTGGATGACAGTTATAGTCACTGCGGAGACTGGCAGCTTGATCCTCAGAAATTCCCATCCTTCAACGAACATGTCAAAAGGATTCATGAGATGGGGATTCGCTACATGCTCTGGATAGGACTTCCTTTTCTGGGAAGAAATACGGCAGCTTATGAGCGCTTCAAAGGGTTTTGTCTCTATGAGAAACCTGAATGGAAACTCAGCGTCCTTGATCCGCGCTATCCTGAAGTACGTGATTACCTTGCAGGAAGACTGGAAATGCTTGCGTGTGATTCCGGTATTGACGGCTTCAAACTGGATTTCATCGAGCTTTTCCATGCAAAAGACGGAAACGCAGATGGTTTGCCTGAAGCCGTTGAGCTGCTTCTAAAGGAAATTACAGCGCGTCTCAGGAAAATTAAACCCGATATGCTGATCGAATTCCGCCGTCCCTACGAAGGCTCCGTGCTCCGTAAGTACGGGAATATGTTCCGAGCCGGAGACTGTCCCGCTGATTTCAACAGCAACAGAATACAGATTGCGGATTTAAGGCTTATATGTCCCGAAGCCGCGATACATTCCGATATGCTGATGTGGGGCTTTCACGAGTCTCCAGAACAGGCGGCATTGCAGTTGATTCATGTGCTTTTCAGTGTTCCGCAAATTTCAGTACATCTTGCTGAATTGCCTGAATCGCATAAGAAAATGCTTAAGTTCTGGCTCGGATTCCATAAAGAACACCGACAGACACTGCTCCACGGTAAATTGATTCCACATGAATGTGGACTTCTTTATCCCTATCTGCTTGCAGAAAGTACCTCCGAGGCGATACATTTACTTGTGAGCGGAAACCGGATTCTTGACATGAGTGAGAGGAAAACTCATTTTATCATCAATGCCTCCGGAAACGGCGATTTCATATTGCGATGTTTTGAAGGAAAAAAACAGATCTCAATTAAAAATGCCTCCGGTGAACTGCTTAGAGAAGAGCTCTCCTCCGAGTCTGTCATTACGCTAAAATCCGGATTGTCGACCTTAATAGAAATAAATCCTATGGACGGAGAATAAAATGAACCACTCCTTCCCGGAAACTGGACGAATCATACTTGCTATCTTAGTTTAAAGGTGATTTGAAGGAGACTTGCCTCCCATAATGCCGTCTTGTAAAATCTGTGACGGTGAAGGCAAAGACGTAACAGAGTTCAGCTATTACGCTGACGACCAGCTTGCCGAGGTAATGCGTCAGTTTAGTTTTCTAGCTACAACGCGACATAGCCGCAAGCAAAAAGGTCTGTAAATCTTCACCCATGTACTGCGCTTCAGCTTCGCTCAGCGCACGGAAAGAATCTGAAAACGGGTAGCGACGGCAGTCCCTTGCCGTCGAATCCTTAGACGTTGCCTGTCTAAAACAATGGGAAGAGAAGCCGTCAAGGGACTGACGGCACTACCCGTTAAATCTTCCTCAAATAGCATCTGCTTCTTAAAAATTGGTTCTTCTGCATTTTGTCGCATAAGACCTGAGATAGCCGGAACCCTTGCGATGTAAAGGGCAATCCGGCATAATCGGTCGCGGAGCCTCCCTATTATTCCGTTTGCTTACCTTGACATCTTCAGGAACCCGTCCGGATGGTATTGCATGCCGAAAAAAAGGATTTTTTTCAGCAATAAAGGCAGAAAAAAGACCGGTGACATAATATTTCTTGTTTCAGCTAAAAAAAAAGGAATAAGCATGTCAACCAGTCTGATGTATCATACACAAGGGATAAAGGGATTTCAACATGTAAGCTACAAATATGAGCAGGATAAGGTCATCCAGCGAATTGAACGGAAGAAATTCTGCTGTTCTGAATGCGGTTCATATAATATTACACTGAACGCTCCGCATGTACGCCGTATTCAAGGAGTTCCGACAGGCAGGAAGAATCTGTTTTTCGAGCTTGAGGTTCACATAGTTTACTGCAAAGATTGCAAGGAACGTAAGACTGAGGAGCTTGACTTTCTGCCTAATCCTAAAGCCCGTATTACAAGATTGCTTGAGCGGAGTATTGTTGAGCTTAGACCTCACATGAGCATAACTGCGATATCAAAGTTTTTCGATCTGGACTGGCGTCTTGT
>JAKJHH010000019.1:17302-33302 GCA_022703965.1 Verrucomicrobiota bacterium | reverse complement strand
TTTTAAGCCGAGACTTCGGGCGACAAGCACAAAGGAAAGAAGAAGAAGACCGCTTACAACTGTAGCATAGACGTTAAACGGCGCATATTCAGAGAAAGCGGAAAGTCCAGGGATGATGGAGAGAATCCATAGGATTATGTGAAAGAGCATTTCCTTGTCGCTGAACTGTTCCTGCCATATGGACATTGTAAGATTCGGAAATTGTTTCGCCATGAATACCGAAGGGCCTTCTGCCGCAATTCTCATGTGGTAATATGCATCCTGAGAATTGTCTCCGACAGTGAAGGTGAATACTCTGAACAATGCGATCAGGGTCAGAGGAAGAAGAAAAGCGAAGAGAGTCATTTTCCATGACTCTCTGTACGGATTTTTTTCGTTTAGATTCAAACGGTTCATTCAGGACAGTTTATGTATTTGGAAATTACAGGTTTCAAATTACGCAGTGTTTCCGCTGGAATCATGTCTCTGGCAGTGACGATTGCTGTTGCAAGTGCAGTGGGGCAGGGGCAGTTGCGCTTGAGAGAACTCAAAGAACCGGCAAGCTGTTTGACAATTTCTTTTGCCAGAGCGGCATTGGCTCCGAGATTGGCTATAATCATTTCTACAGTAACATGATCGTGTTCCGGATGCCAGCAGTCGTAGTCCGTGACCATGGCTACTGTCGAGTAACAGATTTCCGCCTCACGGGCAAGTTTTGCTTCCGGCAGGTTGGTCATGCCTATAACGTCAAAACCACATGATTTATAGAATTTTGACTCGGCTCTTGTGGAGAATGCCGGACCTTCCATATTTACATATGTTCCGTTGAAATGAACTTTTACTGTATCTTTCAGTCCTGTCAGCGCCAGTGACTTGCCTGAGGACTCGTATGCGAGCTGTTTGAGTTCCGGGCAGACTGGATCGGCAAAGGCGATGTGGCCTACAATGCCGTTTCCGAAAAAGCTGTGTCCTGATGAATTTTTGGTTCTGTCAAAATACTGATCGACAATAACAACATCGCGCGGACGAAGTTCTTCGCGAAGGCTGCCGACTGCGGAAATGCTGAGTATGTGAGTGACGCCCAGACTTTTCATCGCCCAGATATTGGCTCGATGGTTTAACTCGCCGGGATTGATGCGGTGTCCTTTGCCGTGACGCGGGAGAAAAACTGCGTCTGTTTCGCCAAGCCTTCCGCAGATGAGTGAATCTGAAGGACTTCCAAACGGTGTCGAAATGTTTTTATTGCTGATATTTGCCAGTCCGTCGATTTCATAGAGTCCGCTGCCGCCGATTACACCGAGTTTCATAAGATCCTCATTATTTCATTTTGATTTGAAAAATCATAAATTAATTTCATATTGTAAATATTCCATAACAACATAACGGGTATTTTATGAAAAGCCATATTCTGATCAGTCTCTTTTTTCTTATTTTCTGCGCCGTAAGACTGTCTGCGGATCAGTTGAGTGATTTTCGTGAACTATTTGAAGCTGTTGTGACAGCCTATCCTGACGCGATGAAGGCTGATAAAGACTCCAGAACGGTGGATGAGTTTGAGAAGCGCATGACTGAGCTTCGGAATCAAGCCAGAAAAATGCAGGATATCATTGCCAAGCTTCGTCTGGAGGAAGTCAATCTGCCGCAAAAGGTTTCACTTCTTTACGATGCATATACAAGAGACCGCGAAAAAAAGAATAAGTCCAGCAATATAGAAAAGACATCGGCATGGTATGCCATAAGCAAAATGAGACATGATTTGAATGAACTTAAGTCCATGGGCTTTTCTGCTGAAAACGGCACAATCAGCAAAGAGTTGAAAGATGCGAATCCGCTGATTGAGTTCAGAAATCTTTTTTCCCGTTATATAAAACATATTGAGTGGATGGCGAAAGCCTCAAAGGAGTCTGTTTGGAAATCGGAGTCTGAAATGAAGTTGTCGAGACTGAAAGAGCTCGCCAGACTAATTCAGACGGAGGCTACCAAGACCGATCCGAAAACAAAGATAAACCTTCCAAAGGAGGTTCTCTATATCGCAGATAAGTATCCCGAGCTTGAGAAAGTTTATAAAGATTCCATCCTGAAGTCTGAAGAGCGAAAGCTTAAAGCCGCTCAGATAGAAAAAGATATTATGACCTCAGCTCGTATAATCGACAAGTACATGGCGGAGGTCGATTCCATGCAGCTTAAGTTTGCGGAGTCCCCGAAAGAGCCGAATGTTCCGAAAGATAAGATCGTGGCTCCTGAAGCCAAGCCGACGGAAAAAACCGAGGAAAAAGCACTGGATTCCTATTCTGAAAAAGAACTTCTGCAAATGATTCAGGACGAAAAAAACAGAATAATCAATGCAGATCAGCGGCTGAGTAATTTTTCGGCTGACACAATAGCAGCTTATCTTCAAACATTGAGTCGTGAACAGAGAGAACGTTATAATATCGTCCTTGCCAAAAATCAGGAGCGCGGTTTAGAAACTGAGTATGCAAGGAGCAGTGCAATCCTTGATGTCCACGGATATTATCGGAATAATCCGGGGAACATCTCAAAAAAGGAATTGATAAGTATCCTGAAGAATATTGAGACATATAAGCAGCGTGTCGCGGAAAAAGAAAAAAGCGGAAATCAAAAACGCGGACTCTGAACCTGATACATTTAAGGAATCTTATTTATGATTTGTGAAATATGCGGTAAGAATCCGGCTACCATACATATTAAGGAGATTATAAACGGTGAAAAGAAATCGCTGAATATATGTCCTGAATGTGCGTCAAAAAAATCCAAGAGCGATCCCATGCTTCAAGGCTTCAACCTTGCTGACATGCTTTACAGTCTTTCCGGCAACGGAACTCAGGCAGCGCAGCAGCAAGTTGGCGGAGAGCCGGATAAGGAAGATTTTCAGGCACAGACCGCATCTATGCTTATTTGTCCTGTCTGCGGCTGGGATTCCCGCAGATTCAGGAAAACAGGGCGCATGGGATGCTCCAACTGCTATAATGTTTTCAGGGATATACTGATTCCTGCTCTTGATAATATGCATCGAGGGAATATGCATGTCGGTAAAGTGCCGGGAGCCGACACCATGCATGCTCAGGAAAATCAGAACACTTTGCTTGAAATAATGAAGCTTCAGAAGGAACTTGAAGAGCTTATCAAGCGTGAAGAATATGAAAAGGCTGCTTTGGTTCGTGACAGACTCAATGAACTCAAGCACCACAACTGTAACTGCGAGCCCGGATCAGGGGAGATGAAAAATGACTGAATCGGCGATGATTGAAATGCTCTTGAAAAACCGTGTAAGCTGGCTTTCCGACAGCGGGCCGGAGGATGATATCGCAATAAGTTCCAGAATTCGTCTGGCAAGGAATCTGGATGGATTGCCGTTTCCCATTGCCGCCAATCCGGAACAGTTATTGAACGTATGGGGAGCTGTTCAGCTTACATCCGTTCAGGCAAAATGTGTGCCGGATCAGATACTTTTTGAAATGCAGAAGCTAAAGGAACTGGACAGAAAAATACTTCTGGAAAGGCGTCTGATAAGCAGGGAGTTTTTGATTGATAAGCCAGGAGCCGGTCTCATCGTAAGTCCTGATGAATCTTTGGCTATAATGGTGAACGAAGAAGATCATTTCCGCATACAGGCGTTGCGGCCCGGATTTCAGTTAAAGGAGGTCTGGACTGCCATTGACGCTCTTGACACCGTACTCGGTAAAGAACTGAAATTCGGTTTTGACAGTCAGCTCGGATATCTTACTTCATGTCCTACTAATGTAGGAACAGGAATGAGAGCTTCCGTCATGCTGCATTTGCCTGGACTTGTACTGTCAGGTCAGATCAATGCTGTAATTCAGGGTGTTCATAAGCTCGGCCTTGCCGTGCGCGGTATATTCGGAGAAGGCACTGAGAATCTTGGAAATCTCTTTCAGGTTTCAAATCAAAGTACGCTGGGAGAAACCGAGGAGCAGATTATAGAGCGTCTGAGTTCTGTGATTCAACAGATTATCAGTCACGAGAAAAATGCCCGTCATGCTCTTCTTGAACATCGTCAAAATTTCCTTCTGGATCAAGTCGGACGTGCTTACGGTATTTTACGGCATGCGTACATTATTACTAGTGAGGAGACATTCAATTCTCTTTCGGCTCTCCGGATGGGCGTTGACATGGGAATGTTTTCATCGGTTGATATTCATACTGTAAATGAGCTCTTTATTTTGAGTCAGAAAGCCCATCTTCAGAAATATGCAGGAAAGGAGCTTTCTTCTGAAGAGCGTGATGTGACAAGAGCTACTTTGATACGTGAAAAACTGCGAAGTATCGATAAACGCTAAGGATGGAGAATAATATTTGGACTGGTTTCTGACATGTGGTTTAGCCCTGCTGGAAATGGTATTCATCATAGTAGGGCTCTTGATTCTTCACGGACTTCGCGGTACGATAGGCAGTGCTCCTTTTTATATGGGAATCGGCCTTGTCCTGATTTTTACTCAGCTTGTCAGCGCTACTGAACTTAAGATAATCACCGGTTCCAAGGATACGGATTTTTTTGTAGCACAGACAGTTTTTTTTCTTCCTTATCTGACCATTCTGCTGATTGTCTATACAACAGAAGGGATTCTGGCAACTCAACGTTTGATTATCGGAGCAATTACTTCGCTGGGCTTATATTTTTATCTAAGTCATCTTACTACTCTGCAGTGTACGTGGTCGGGCTTTACGATATCTCAAGGGCCTTCTGCGGATGCAATGAATTATCTGCTTATTAAGAGCCGCCAGAACATGACCGTTACTGTGCTTGCTCAGATTCTTGATGTGTTCCTGATTCCTGTTCTCTATCAGACTCTGAGAAACTTTAAATGCAGACTCTTTTTCTGCATATTGGGTTCTCTGATGCTGACCTTGACACTTGACAGTCTTCTTTATGCGACTATCTCCTATTGGTCCGATGGCGCATGGCTGGTTCACTTCAGTTCTTCGTATATTGCTAAAGTAATAGCAACATTTTTCCTGAGTCTGCTTGCTACCATATATGTATCGAGAATTAGTTCCGAAATTCCGGGGGAGGGCAGGGGCATTCTTGATATTCTCTTTGCTTTTCTTGGCGGTTATAGAAAAGCTCAGCTTCTTCAACGCGACGTCCAGGAATGGGAAGGCCGATACAGTCTGCTTGTTGAAAACGCCAGCGATATGATTCTAATGCTGAATAAGGACGGTGAAATTCTTGATGCCAATCAAACTGCTTTGAAAATCCTCCAGCTCAGTTCCAGAAGCGAGATCGTCGGCAGAAAATTCAATGATATTATTGAGTCGAAAAACGGACAGTATGCTTCCGCTTGGGAAGAGTGTCGCAAGGCTCTTGATCTGGACAGTCACGAGCAGGAATCCAGAAAAATTCACTCCATAGAGTGCTTTGGCATTGCAAAAGAAGGACGAGTTGACTTGGATATCGGCATCACAAGTGCCGGAACCGGAGTGCAGCGTGTTCTTATCGCGATAGGACGTGACGTCACTGAAAAACGCCGCTTTGAAAAGGAAAAAGAAGACTTCAAGACCGAAGTCGCACATCTCCAGCGCCTCGAATCAATCGGACGTCTGGCCGGAGGGGTTGCGCATGACTTCAATAATAACATTCACGCGATTCAGGGACATCTTGACATGATCAAGTATATGCACGCTCCTGAAGATCCTGAAATCCTGCATCATCTTGAAAAGATCGACAGAATTACTGAGCAGGCTGCAAAACTTACTTCTCAGCTTCTCGGCTTTGCCCGAAAGGGAAAGTTTGTGGAGAAGGTTATTGACCTAGGCGATATACTTAATCAGAGTCTGGAACTCTTTAATCCCGATGCGATGAATAATATCGAACTCAAAGTCAGCATTCCTGAAAAGAGATTCTTTACAAAAGGCGATCCCTTGCAGCTTCAGCAGGTGATTTTGAATCTCCTCATCAATGCCCGTGACGCAATGTCAAACAACAAGGATAAGCGCAGAAAACTTTCCGTCAGTCTTGGCTGGCCTAATCTCTTTAAGGTCAAGACCGATCCGGCAATGAGCCTGCGGAAGCAGAACGACGAATACTGCTGTATTCGCATTGAGGACAACGGCGAAGGTATTCCTGAAAAAATCAGAGACCGTATCTTTGAACCCTTCTTCACCACAAAACCCGTCGGGCGCGGAACTGGAATGGGGCTTGCCATGGCATATGGTACCATTACCAATCATGGCGGCTGGATTCAGCTTGAGAGTCAAGTGGGCAAGGGGACGGCATTCTATATATTCCTGCCCCATTGCAAAAAGATGTCCGATACCGCTTTAGATATGGCTGCTGAACTCAGAGAAGTCAAATAATCTGCCGACCGAAATATAGTTCTGCGCGTCGTGCGAGATTCTGAATTCCGCTTTATACTCAAACGCCTGTCCGTCTGTGGTGCTGAACCTTGGTCTTACTATTTTTACTTCAGGCAGTTCAATCTTATTCAGGCCGGGAGCCAGAATCACTCTGAAGGATGGCAGAAGCTCAAATGAATCTATGAGAAATGCGCCGATAAGAACAGCTTTTGCCGGAGATTCTACATGAAGAAGTGGCTTTATGAAAGCAGTTTCGCTTATACTGTCATACCGTATTGAGATATCGGACTTCAGAATCAGGAAGTCGCCATGGGATTCAAGCATGTCGCTTTCAAATGCCGCCGAGTCTTCTTGATTTATGCGGAATCTCAGGAACGCATTTTCCGGAGGTGTTTCCGTTGATTCATAGCTGACGGACAGGAGCCCTTCTTCCGACAGGAGAAGAGTTTCAAGCAGATATTCAACACCTTCATGCAACGCTTTGGCTTCAAGGTCTCTGCCATTGAAACTTACTTTTCTACCGCTGTCGGCTCTGTCGAAAACAAGGCTGCAAGTTCTGTGAGTGCCCTGCTTATCGAGTTTTGTCGAATAGGACGCTCCGGAAGATGAAAGTTTTTCATCTTTTGTAAAAATTATGTTTCGTCTTACTATCATATCACGCTATCTTATTAAAATATTTCCTTTTAAGATATAAACAGAGAAGATTCTTTCAAGTACGGCAGATCATGATAAAAGCGATATTCTGGGATAATGACGGCATTCTTGTCGATACAGAAAAGTTCTATTTTGAATCAATTCGGCAGATCATTTTTGAGAAGACCGGTCTGAATTTCGATGAGACTTTTCATATCGATGTAAATATGAAACAGGGACGCAGTCCCTTTGAATTTCTGCTTGAAAAGGGATATTCACAGGACTTTCTTAATCAGCTCAGAGTGGAACGGGATCAACGTTACTGTGAAATCCTTTCCGCCAACGCGGATCATCTGATTATTCCCGGAGTTGAAGAACTCATCAAGTCCCTCTCTGGAAAATATCTGAATGCGATAGTGACTTGTTGCCGCAAGCAACATTTCAGCATAATTCACAGTCGGACAAATCTTCTGAAATATTTCGATTTCATTGTCATGGAAGGCGATTTTGTGGAAAGCAAGCCTTGGCCTGATCCTTATCTTGCGGCCTTGAAACGTTCCGGCTTCAAGCCGGAAGAGTGCATTGCCGTTGAAGATTCACCTCGGGGAATAATATCAGCTCAAGCCGCCGGACTGCGCGCTGTTGCCATCCCTTGCGGCCTCACAATAGGGCAGGATTTCAGCGGCGCAGATGCCGTTCTGGACAAAATATCTCAAATTCCTGCGTTTTTATCCTCTTTATCATGCTGAGAATATTTGAAATCGCCGGAGCTGACTATATATTATTCTTCTTTTATGACAATTTAATTCAATTAAAATAAAAACATCATCCGGGAAATCTCATTAAACCCGGAGTAAGAAAATGGAGAACAGGAAATGAAAAGAACATTTCAGCCCTCACTGAGAAAACGTAAACGCAAAATCGGTTTCAGAGCAAGAATGGCCACAAGAGGCGGCCGTAATGTGATCAAGCGCAGAAGAGCCAAAGGCCGTATTAAGCTCAGCAACTGATCCGGAAGCAGATCCCGACCGGAAGATCCCACGGGAGTGCTGGAATCTTGAAATACAGACTCAGACCGGATGATAAATTTCACCTGAAAAGTGAATTCGACCACGTCAGGGAGAACGGCAAAAAGCGAGTATGCCATTGCATGTTGCTGGTAACTGCCGATTCTCCCGATGAAGCTTTGAAGTGCGGCGTAATTTGCGGTCGCAAATACAGCAATAGAGCGGTCGACAGAAATAGAGCAAGGCGTCTCCTTTGGGAATCTTTCAGAAAACTGAAACCGGAAATCAGTCCATGTCACATGTCCCTGATAGCGCGAAAAGGCATTGCAGGCATGAAACAACAGGATGTCCAGAAGCAAATGAGATTCCTGTTGAAGGAGGCGGGACTGCTTGTCAAAAACAGTCTTGGCATATAATTCCATTTCTTGCCGTTCTGAAATTTTACAAGCAATTTATTTCTCCTTTGCTTCCTCCGGCATGCAGGTTTGAACCTACATGCTCGATATATGCAATGAATGCTCTTCGGACTCATGGATTGATCAAAGGCTCCATCCTCGCCATCTGGAGACTGCTTCGCTGTCAACCCTTCTCTGAAGGCGGCTATGACCCGGTTCCTCCCCCCGGCAGATGGAAAAACTCATGAAAGAGGCTTTACGTGAAATTAGATAAAGAAACTATTATAGTCGTCGGTCTTTGTATCGTGCTCCTTATGTGTTGGAGCTATTTTACCACTAAGAAAACTCCGCTTCCCCAGAATCCTCCTATTCAGACTGAATCAGTTACTGTCAAGAATGAGACAGCTCCGCTTGCTCCAACTCAGAAGACTCTTGATGCTCAAACTGCGGATAAGCCGCTTCAACAGATTCAGAAAAATGAAGTTCCTGCAACAAATCTGAAGAATCTTGAGCTGATTACTCTTTCCAACAAGCGTGAAACCCTAGTTTTCAATCCTAATACAGGCAGTGTCAGTGAAGTAACTCTTGCCGGTATTTTTAAAAGCACAGATAAGTCGCCTGTTGTCATGCGCAATGAATTTACAGACGGGGCTCTTGCTCTTTCCGCGATTGATAAAATGACTCTTGTAAAAAGAGAACTCGTCTCATCTTCGCAGGATACTGTTGTTCTCAAGCGTACTTACAGTGTTTCGGGCGGACTTCTTGAGGTCACGCAGACGGTAAAACTTGAAGACGACTATAGGCTTTACTGTAAATTCGATCTGAAAAATGTCGGAACAGCCGATCTTGATCTTAAGGGACTTTCAATTGCTACCGGTGAAATTCCTCCTGTTGTAGTGCTCTCAGGGGACAATGCCACTTTTGAGAACCACGATCTTGTATATTCTCTTGTAAATGCCACTGTGGAACGCAACTCCGTATCTGCCAAAGAAACGGATTTCCTCAAGGCACAGACACAGAATCCACTTCTCTGGCTTGGCGGAAGCAATAAGTATTTTTCGGTTATCCTGCTTTCGGCGACTCAGCCTTTTGATGGCGGTTCTCTCATTTCAAGAACGGAGAAAGAAACTAAAGCAGCTAAGTATTTCACCGCTTCATCCTCCGGTGTTTTCAAACAGATTATTCTGAAACCCGGCACTGAAAAAGTTCTGGACTTCAGCTATTATGCTGGTCCTAATGAACTCGAACTCCTCAAGAAGCTTGCGCCAGGCGCAGCCAGTATGATGAAGCTCTCTTATTTCTGGGCTGAGCCTATAGCAAAACCTCTTCTTGAAGGTCTCATATATCTCAAAAACCATGTTTGCGGATCATACGGCTGGAGTATTATCCTTCTGACAATCATTGTCAAACTCATCTTCTGGCCCTTTACTCAGGCGGCCAATAAGTCCATGCGCAAGATGCAGAGACTTCAGCCTGAAATGCAGAAAATTCGTGAAAAGTACAAAGAAGATCCCAAACAGATGAACATGAAAGTCATGGCTCTTTACAAGGACAACAAGGTCAATCCTCTCGGCGGATGCCTTCCCATCCTTCTTCAGATGCCTGTCTTTATAGCTCTTTATTCAGCGCTCGACGCCTCGGTTGAACTGCGTCAGACCCCGTTCCTATGGGCAACTGACCTTTCCAAGCCCGACCTTGTCGGACCTGCGCTACTATTCGGTATAGGAATACATCCGTTCATCCTCATGATGACAGGTCTGATGGTTCTTCAGCAGAAGCTGACGCCCACAATGGGTGATCCGATCCAGCAGAAGGTCATGATGTTCATGCCCGTGATTATGCTTGTCATGCTTTATAACCTCCCGTCCGGCCTTACACTTTACTGGACGGTCAGCCAGGCCATAAGCATTATACAGCTCCTGTACAATCTTCGTATCGCCAAACAGGAAGAAGCGGTTGCCGCCGTGGCAGTCCGCAAGTAAACCGTAAACAACACTAAAACAAAGGAGAGAAATCAAAATGAGTGAAGCTACTCTCAGCATCCAGGAAAAAATGGATAAAGCCTCAAAAACTCTCGCAATCATGTTCGACTACCTCGCTCTTGACGGTTCCATCAGAGCAGAACAGAAGAATGAAGACATTGCTCTCATCGTCGGCTCGGAAGATGCCGGCAGAATCATCGGCAGAAAAGGGCAGACCCTTGAAAGCCTCCAGCTCCTTCTCAACAGAATGATGCAGAAAGCCGATCAGGAATTCCCGCGCGTTTTCATCGACATCGATGGCTATTCCAGAAAACCCCGCAAGGAAAAGCGTTTCGAAGGCAGAGGCCGCGATAAACGTCGCCGTAATTCAGCCAGCAACATGAATTCCGAAAGCAACGGTGCTTCCGATGCCGATGGCGATAACGAAGCCGAAGAATTCAGCGAACACGACCTCATTCTCCAGCAGCAGGCTCTTGACGCCGCCAAGGAAGTCAGAAGATGGGGCGAACCCGTTGTCCTTCCTGAAATGAATGCCCATGACCGCAGAATCATTCATATTTCACTTCAGAGCGAAAGCGACCTTCACACTGAAAGTGAAGGCGAAGGCAATCTTAAGAGAGTGAAAATCACTGTTAAGAAGTAAGTTCTCTAATCCGTCCCTCCGACGATCAGGCGCGGGACGGATTAAAAAATCCCGATTTTGTGCCTGATCAAGCTTGATTTTAATCTTTGAAGCTTTATTTTAATCAACTCTGTAAGTCATGAACTTGATTTACAAGTTTCGGAGTGTAGCTCAGTCTGGTTTAGAGCGCTTGGTTCGGGACCAAGAGGTCGGAGGTTCGAATCCTCTCACTCCGACCATTTTTAAAGATTCGGCACCTTCTGTTTCAGTTGGTGCTTTTTTTATTTTCTGACGATGGGGATTTTCAATGGATGTCAAAGCATGGATTCCTAGCTTCAAATTTTGCTTGCTGTTTTTTCTGTTCATCCTAGCTTTTATTATTTTTACGCCGCGCTCATGGTTTCGTTACGCCTATAATAAAACAATGGGACGTTTTGCACCTCACACAATGCCGCTATTGAGAAATCTGTCATGCTTCGTCTGAAGCCTTGCCTTAAGAACGGCTTGCCTGATGAATTGCTTCTTCTGGCCTATAAAAAGGAAAAACGTCTTGAATTACGGGGACATCAAGCCTCTTCAGCTTGGTGGAAGATCAAGGACTATGAAATTGTTGCATCAAGCGGTACCGCAGGCCCGAAACTTATGGAAGGAGACAGGCAGGTTCCTGAAGGTATTTACGGAATCGAAAATCTTCATCCAAACAGTAATTTTTATCTTTCCTTAAAGATCGCTTATCCAAGTGCAGAAGACATCGCAATCGCAAAACAGGAGGGCAGGGATACTGAAACTCTAGGTTCGTTCATAATGCTTCACGGCTACGGCGGTTCGATAGGATGTATAGCTGTTGAAAACGAAGCCATTGAAGAGATTTTTACTCTTGTTGCGCGTGTTGGCGTTAAAAATGCCAAAATTCTTATCTTCCCTTATGATTTTTCCAGACAGAAAATATCGTCAGATCTCAAGCCGAAATGGCTTGCGGATCGCTATGAGAAGCTTGATTCTATTCAGAAAAAACTATCGCATGAAAAACTGTAAGTCCCTCGCCTTTTAACGGTGGGGGAAATGAGGAACAATCAGGCGATATCCATGAATTCATCAAGGAGATGATCCGTGGCTGTTTTGAAGGACTCGTGCTTTTCAAAAGCGTTTTCGATTCCTGAAGCAGTCCAGAGTGAATCAGTTTCGTTCAACGCATAATCCTTTTCTATATTGAAGCCGTTAGCACCATCGTCAATGAACTGATGATGCATTAACATTGTACCGTCAGTCTTCTTGTTTTTTAAGGAATCCATCCTCAGCAGGGGATTCTGTTGAATATTTAAATCCTGCAATGTTGGTTTAGCATCATCAAGCATTTGGTTAAGTACCTGCAATTTGTCCTGTAAAAGTTTCTTCTCTATCTCTATCTCTATCTCACTGCCGTGAGACCATTTTCCATTACCGAGAATCCTTGCTGCTGATTCATATCTGATTGCGCTCACAGTCTGAGTAATCGCTTGGCTAATTGATTTATGTTTTTCCAATGAGGCATCCATTTCTTCTTGAGACAAATTCTTATTAGTCAGGGACTCAGGGGAAGTCTCATTCAGCAAATTCGACAAAAAATAATTGATCTCTTGCAGATATTTTAAATAGTCGCCTGAGTAATCCGATGATTTTTTAGTCCTAGTGAATTCAGGGAAATCTGGATGTGGTGTTTCCCACGTACCGAACTCATTTTTAGTAATTATGTTACCACTTTCCGAAAGCATTGATGAAAGACCTGACCAGAAGGAGGAGTCTGCGGATGAGGCATCTGCAATATCTACTGAACCGATTGTGATGCCTGCTTTACCGTTATCGGCGAGGAGGAAATTTATTGAATCGGCAGTTTTTCCGTCAAGGTCGCTTCTGATTTCAGAAAGGAGACTGTCGAGGCTTCCGCCTGCCGAGGGGGAAATGTTACGAGGGTTGCATTATGGGCGTCGGCCGCCTGAATAAGTGCTTCCAGTTCGCCGGAATCGGAGGAGGCTACAATTACATTATTTCCGTTGTCCTGAGCCTGATTGAGAATCGCGTCCATAAGTGCAGTAAGTTTATCCGAGGCAGAATCTTGCGAATTTGAATTAGTCTGACTCGCTTGTTCCGAAGATGAATCCTGGGATTGTTCCGAGCTGTTGTCCGTGTTATTCTCAGAAGTCTGACTTGCGTCCCCTGAGCTTGAATTGTCCTTGTTTGCAGCTGCGACATCAGCGGCGGCAGCTCCGTCGAAATAAACCCTGTCCTCCAACAAATATACCATATAAAACGCCCCTCGCTTTTTTAATCTTGTTTGAAAACATATCGCAAGTTTATAAAAATCAATCACATTGAAAAAAATCACGGAATAATAACAATTATCAATCCGGGTTCACCGGAAATATAAGAACTTGCTTTTGTGTTTTTGTCTTCAAACGCAGAATATATGCCAAGGCGCATGGGGAGATATTCCGTCGATATCGGCATCTCATATACGATTGAACTGTCGTAAAGAGCGCTGAACTGAGACGGATCATAGGCCATCAAAACATTATAGGTCGTACTTGAGGCGTATTTTATCTTCAGAGCCTTCCTGAACTTGCCCTTGTAGGGAGTATTTTCATAAGATTTTGCCATCTGCTCGGAGATATCGGGAACCTGAGAATAACGCAGGACAATCACCCCGTAAAGCGGATAATCACTGCCGTTGACGGAGACAGTCTGCGGAGCCGGAGGACGTGATTCGAGCTTGCGGCATTCGGCAAGACGTCCCGATTTGTAGACTTCACCTGTCAACTCCGAAGCGATTTTAAGATTTTCAAGATTCTGCATGTCAGCCGGAAGAATTCCGTAGTTGTTTTTCAGCTCCTGGAAAAATTTTCCGATGTCGGCGGAATCAGCGGAAGGAAGATTCCCCTTCCGTTTCAGAAGTTCTGCTTTCAGTTCGACGTTCTTTTTAAGTACCGCATTCAGGCGTTCAGCCGGATTTTTTCCCTTGTCGGCGATGAAATCGAAAAATGCCTTGTCGTATATACAATAAAGTTTCTCGTTATAGATGGACTGCATTACAGGAACAAGTTTCTGAATGATCTGCGAATACCTTTGTGACTGCTCGGAACTCATTTCAGCGCAAGGCAATTCCATCTGCAATTTCATCGCCTTTACAAGAGCCACAGGATCTTCATTCTTGTCGACAGTAAAATTGCGGACGACTCCCGGATATTTGGCAAGCGCCTCATTAAAGGCATTTTCGACTTTTGCGATAAAGACGGAGTCAGAGCCTTTGGCATCCAGAAGCGCCTTATCGATCTTCAAGTCCTGCGCATTTCCTGAAAGCATTGCAAGATTAAAAGCCTTACGATAGTTTCCGGCATCATTTACAACCGCATCAAGAATTGACGAAGCATTAGCGATATCCTGCTGAGACGGCAGCTGTGTCAGAAGGGACTCAAATTCTGCAAGTCTGGCATCAAGACTCTTCACAGAAAGTCCCCGTTTTGCCATGTAGCCGGAGATTTCCGAAAGTCCGGAAGCGAAGACGCTCTGCATATCGGCTGATTTCAGCATCGCTACAGTAAGAAGAATCTTCCTTAGCTCATTAACACGATATTCCCTGCTCGCTGACCATGAAAGAGAACTGTCCTTATAATTTTCAAATCTCTTCATGAACTCGGCTGCCTGGGCGGATTGCGCGTCAAGCTTCTGCATAATCGCCGTAAGTTTAGCCGGATCGGAATTCAGAATTGCCTTGAAATCCTTGTCAAAATATGTATCGATAAGTTCGGGATTCCAGTTCGGATATTTGTCGAAACGTCTGGAGGAGGAAAGACGTTTTTTAAGGGAGAGGAAGCTATCCGCAAGCTTTGAATACTCATTAAAGGTTTTATAATACTCATCGCAAAGCTTTCCCGCATCCTTGTTCAAGATATCAAAGTCCTTTGAAAGAGCCGAATTTTTCTGATAAACGGATTGCTTGAATTCATTGAGTTTCGCCCTCCAGCTTCTGTTCATATCCTCATATTCTCTGTCTCTGCGCTTTTTTTCTTCTTCGGCAGACTTGCGGGCAGCAGAGTCATGGCTGGAGTTTGAACTCCTGCGCAGGACATCTGAATTATGGCTCAGGATGTTCATAATTCTGTCAAAGGAACGCATATCGTTTGAATTGATTGAGCGAGCCTCATCCAGTTTCTCTTCCATCTTCAGAGTCAGTTCGTCCTCGCTGAGTTTAGCTGCCTGCGCGAAAATCGACGAAAGCGCGCTGTTGAATTCAGACATTCTGTTCTGAGGATACTTAGGCACTTCGAGCATTCCGTCCGAATCCTTGAAAGGACGTGTCTCAAACAGTTCAGTTACAACACAGTTGTAATCCGGTACAGTGAAGACGAAACTACCTCCCTGCAAGCTCAGATAAGGAGCCTTCACATTAAGCTTGCAACGTCTGTAGATTCCGCCGCAAATCGTAGTTGAAAGCTTGGGATCGTTATTAATCTCGTAACGGAGCGATGTCTCAAAATTATAAGTACCGTTGTTGACAATATCCTTTACTGGAATCGAAACGCTGAAGCTGTCGGCGCAGGAACTCATCTTTGGCTCCTTGGCAAAACCTTCGACTCTCAGCCCGAAGGAACGCTGAAGAGGATAAGTCCTTACATTGCCTTTGATCTGCACCTGAGTATTCTTCACACGCTCAATGAAATTATCCGTCAGCGACGCCAGCGACGAACGGGAAGCAAGCATTTCAGCATCAAGATATTTCTTTATCAGCGGCAGTATCGTCTCAACTGCATACTTGTTCCGATAGTCGCGCTTCATGGACTCGCTGATGACTACAGTATCTTTCGCGGCTTTCGCATCCTTCTCGATCTGAGTCCAAGGTAAATCCAGCTCTTTGCTGAATCCGGCGCCGGAACCGGAAATGATAAGTTTGTACCAGAACGCACCGTCGCGCGGAACTTTTCTTGTTGCTTCCTGTGCTTTTACGTATGCTTCCCAATATTTCATGTTCGAGAAGTGGAAGGAGAACTGTCTTGTGAAGTCCACCAGAAAAGT
>JAKJHH010000019.1:0-17288 GCA_022703965.1 Verrucomicrobiota bacterium | reverse complement strand
GGCATCCCCGGAAGAGGCGGCAAGCGAGGAGGTCTCGCTGTTCGACGCGATATCCGCCAGCATAAGCGCCGGGAATGCGGAGTTCATAAGTCTGAAATCCATAGTTTTTTCCGTAAACACGCTCTGGGCGGCAAGAAGCTGATAGGAATAATAAGCGCCAAGCAGAGTTCTGGCTGTGCTTCTGTCATAATGAAGATACGCGGCAAAAACCTCGGCTCCGAAGCGTATTGAATCAGGGATATTTGTAAAAGCGTTCATGAAGGGACTGAATTCATTAGTCATATTGTCAGGACTTACAAAAGTCCCGGACTCCGCATAACGCTCAAGATCTCTGAAAAACGACTCGAAGCGTTTGAGCGAGGCATCATCGACAGTAACAGTTTTTTCCGGATTTTTCTGCGTTATCTCCGGCTTGTTTTCCGGAGTCTGGACAGTTGCCTTCAAGGTGGGATTCAAGCGAAGCTCAAGACGTCCGTTTTTTCCGTCAAAGCTGAAATTCTGAGTAAGAACAGCATAGTTATCAGCCACAATCTTCAGGCTGTAATTTCCTTTTTCAAGATTTTTGAGGACAGCATTTCCTGAAAGTCCGCTTCTCTCCTCTGCAAACTGCTTTTTTCCCGAAGATATCGTTATGACTGCCCCGAAAACCGGACTGCCTGTCTGAGAATCCGATACTACTATCTCAAAATCTGCTCCTCCGGCTCCTATAAGAGAGGACAACTGATCTATCGCAGCTTTTGCCTCCTCAAGAGCTTTTTCGGCACTTGATGCTTTCGGCGCAAGAAGGAGAAGTTTTTCTTTTGCATCTTTTTCAATAGTAGCAAGATTCTTTACTGCGGCAGGACTTTCAATCATCTTGAAGTCCCTTGTAAACTTCTCGATGCTGTCGCCGAAAGTCTTCATGTGCTCGTAGTTCCTGCGAATGCTGTCTTGAGACGGCTTGCTGATTTTAAGCGTATTAGCCTCCTGCCAGACTCGTTCCCAGTCTGCACTGCCTTTGTCGTCGTTCACCCAGAAGCGGTCATAAGCACGCTTGAGCGAGCCTTTAAGCAGATTAAACGCAGTCACAGCGTCGGCAAGATTCTTAGCTTCAGATTTAAATGATTCAGGAACAGGCTTAATCATCTTTTTAAGGAGATTCAGATTGTCGAACGCCTCCTGTCTTGAGCTTAGAAGCTCATTGATATCTGCGGAAAGAGCGGCAGAGGAAGCAAGACCGGCAAGAGCTGCAAGGCGTTCTGAGGCATCCGTAAAGCGCTGAAGATTGTCGCCGAAATCACCAATAAGCTGAACAGCTTCTTTTTTCGAGTCAGCGTCATCTGAATTTTCCTTGAGCTTTTCAAGCAGTTTTCCGGCACTGAATTTATGGGACTTTGCCATTGCCAGAATTGCGGCAAACTCAGTGCCAAGCTTATCTGTGGAATCTTTTGATACTGCTGATTCAGCATCCTTAAGCAGAGAATTGACTGAATCAGTCATGGCACGCATGTCGGCATTCATGGATTCAAGCTTAAGCTTCCAGTCGATATATGAATCCGCTGCCTGACGTGCCCAGTTTGTCTGTGAATCAAGCTTGGACGCAAGCAAATCCGTATATGCAGCCAGCTTCTTCATGTCCGCAAGATATTTCCAGGCATTTGCGAGAGCCCTTTCAGCGGTCTCATCCTGAGCCGTCTTGTTCTCTTCAATGATCCTTCTGCTTTCGTTGACATCCTTGACCAGCATGACGGATTCATAAGAAAGAGCTCCGATGGACTCGGCTCCGCTCAGAACATCTCCGACACCCGGAACCATGTGAACTCCATACCAAACTCCGCGCGCCGTGCCGTAAGCCGTCGAACTTGCCCATATCCTAAACTTAGTTTTGGGATCATCCATGTCATAACCTATCTGACGGTATTTTTCCTCCATGGAAGTCCTGTACTTTGCGACATTATCCATCTCAGCGCCAATTCCCTTAGCCGCATTGACATATTTGCCGAGAGGAGAAACAGCTATCGCGCTGTCCATCGCCACCTTGCCGTAATTGACATCGCGCTTCTCAGTTCTGGCCTTTTCGAGTTCCTCCATGTAGGAGCCGACAACAGCGCCTCCCACGCCAAGAACCTTGAGCGTCGACTCTCCGTTATTCTGAGGCGCTTTTGTCCTGGAGTCCGAAGCCGTTGTTTTTTTCTGGAACTTGCGGGTGAGTTCTTCAGCCATCTTCGAGTTGCCGGACTCGCGCATTTTGTCGAGCATGTCCTGACGCTGCTGAGGCGACATCTTATCCCCCATTTTGAGCAGGACTTCCTGACATTTGGCCGCGGCTCCCTTATCCTTTTCGCCTACGGAGGCAATCGTATTCGTGTAATT
The DNA here is from genome assembly GCA_022703965.1 of Verrucomicrobiota bacterium. Lineage (GTDB taxonomy): Bacteria > Verrucomicrobiota > Lentisphaeria > Victivallales > UBA1829 > JAKJHH01. The sequence continues at coordinate 14,936 of JAKJHH010000019.1, read as the reverse complement.
TTCGAGCGCCTTGTTCATGTAATGCTTGTCCATCGCTCCTACGGCAGCGGCATCATATCGGGTATCCGCAGTTCTCTGCTGTGCCTTCGATATCTTTGAATCCGTCTGCGATTTCGTGTTTACGGACTCCTGAGAAGCCACGTAATCCGAAACCTCATTCACGCGCTGCGTATACTTGGCAATGTGCGAATTCAACTTCTGGATTTCCTGATCCGGATTCTGAACGGAAGACGGATTTTTGCGGATAGACTCAACTTGTTTCTTCATCGAATCCACTTTGCCCTGCATCTCGTCAATGTATGACTTTGAATCTCCGAGATCAATATTAGAGCCTGAACGCTTGGCTGCTTCCACTTTGGCGGCAGCAGGATCCTTGTACATATTTCCGCCGTCACCATTGATAATCTCAGCACTCTTTTTAAATTCTTCAGGACTCATCTTTGACGGATCCGGCATTATGTCGGTATCAAGTTTTCCAGCCCAGTTCGAGTCCTTGGCGCTTTCCACGCCTGAATCTTTCAGGTATTTATCAACGTTACGGTTGTAGGCGTCTCTGGTATTCTTCACATCCTGAGAACTAATCTGTTTATCTCCTGACGAGTTCAAAATCGCGTCCGTATCGGTGCCGGGTTTAAAATCCTTTGAACTCTTTTTCTGAGCTCCTGACTCAAGCCCTGATTCGGCGGCTGAATTAGCGCAGATCTCTCGGTTTTTACGGTCAAACACAGACTGGTTTTTCTGATATGTATCGTTGTCAATTCTGCCGGACATGCCCCAGGCGTTTATGGTCTTATTGTTCTTGAAGGCAATAGCCTCATCTTTTTTACTTGCGTTTCCGGAAGCCACCGCCTTTGCCGCACTGAGTATGGCATCATCGGATTCCTGCGCAAAGAGAGGAAGCGAAAGAAGAAGCAGAAGAATATGGAGTGTTGACTTTTTCATTTCGACTCCACCTCCTTCCTTATTTTCAAGACCTCTTTTGTGAACGGCTCCGTTTCCGGCAGCTCTTTCAGAATCGAGTCTATAAGAGCCAGAGCGCCATCCTTATTAGCGTCTTCTGCAAGAAGTCCGGCAATCATCAGCTTGAGCTGAGGAGCTTCAGCCGGAAATTTAGAGACAAGCGGAATCAGCAGCTCCACTCCGCGCGAAGGTTCTCCTGAAACCGTAGAAAACAGTACGATTTGCGAAGCCGCATTGAGAGGAGAAATATTCTTATTCCAAGTCCGCCTTAGAGCTGTTTTCAAGGCATCGTCATAACGGCTTAAACGCGCATAGGAATCGGCGAGGCGGGCAAGAATCATGTCGTTTTCAGGAAGCCTGTCAAGCATACCCTCATAGATGACGGACGCAAGCCCGACAGACATCGTTGTCGAATTTCTGATGTAGGCATCGGCAAGATCAAGCGCGTAAATATCATTATCCGGCGCCATTACAAAAGCATCTTCGAGCATCGAGACAGCCTTGTCAAATTCTTCGCTTCTCACCTCAAGAGCCGGATTTCTGAGAATTGAAGTTCCCAGTTTATAAAGACTCGCGGCTTCCCGGCTCCTCTCGTGCTGATCCTGAGCAGACTCCTGAACTGCCTCGACTTTTTCCTGAGCTTTTGAGACAGTCGTTTCTGCAGGCTCAGGCAACGACGGACTTACGCCCCCGGACTGATGACAGGCCAACGCCGCAATAATAGCGCCTACAAGGAGAAGATCACATATAAATGAGGCCGTAAGCAGTAACACTTTCAGAATGGAGGATAAAGATTTCCTTCTAAGCACAAAAATCATTATCAGAATAAAAGAAGCCATCATGAAAAAAGCAGCCAGCACAACAAAAACAACAGTATAAGATTTCCAGTCCACAGTTTGCTTTTTTTCTGTTCCAAAAACAAAAGGAGCTATGTTTTCCTGTGGAACGCTGATTCCGGCCGCATCAAGAATCTCGGACGCCTTTTTCTTTGACTGCTGAGCCGTGCGCATCGATGTGCCGTTGGCAGGTACAGGATCAGGTTCCTGCCACGAAAAAAGGGAGGCCGGACTTTCCGCAGGAGTTTCCGAAACCGTCTCAACAGGAACCTGAACTTTTTTCTTGTTCAGCTTGAAGGAGCCTGAATATGAAGTTTTAACCGCATTATCAATTTTGATTTTTCCGGCCTTGGATTCATATGAAGGAGCTTCGGCCTTCATTACGTAATCCCCGGATTCCAGATCCTTGAAAGAGACAGAAGCCCCCTGAAGTCTGGCGGATGCCGTCCCTGAAATTGAAACCGACGCATCATCCAGCGGCTGGGAAGTCGCAGCGTCAAGAACTTTTATATTTAGTTCGGCAGCCGATAAAAACGTACACAGAACCAGAAGCGGCAACGCAATAAAGCCCCTGCGGAAATACCCCTTAAGCATAGTCTCAACCCTCCTGAGAATAAGATAATATATCACGTATTCTCCAAAGGGAAAGAGACAAGAAAACTCAGTGCTTTTCCAGGAGCTCGGCAGCAAGCTGAACGCATCCGGCACAGGAAAGTTTCTTCAGAGCCCGGATTTCGGAACATCTAAGGGCTCCTGCGTCATCCAGAAACTTCTCTTTAAGAAGCGCGGCTTTAGTCTCATCTTCCGTAAGCTCAAGAGCCGAATGCAAAGCTCCACAGAGTCCATCCGGAGCTCTGCCGCCGCCATGCTGTTTAGCAAAAGTGATCTGCTCATCAGAAACAGCATAAATTTCCTGATAACCGCGCAGAATACTCTGAGCGCAGTTAAGTTTTTCTTCCTTGTATGCCTTCAATGTTTTTTCGACTTTACTCATAAATTTATTGTCTCCTGTTAAAAAAAAGAGGCATCCCGAAGGATGCCGCTCTAAAGTGTCGTTTATACTGAGATCAGACTTTGAACTTCGCGACCATGTTCTGAAGTCCGACAGCCATCTTGGAAAGATCTCCTGCGGCAGTGCTGAGCTGCTGAGCTCCGGTACTGCTTTCGGCGACAGCCTTGCTGATTCCGCCGATGTTGCTGGAAACTTCGGTCGCGCCTGTGGAAGCTTCGACCGCACTCTTCGCAACGCTGTCGGCACCGGTAGCGACTTCATTGATGCCCTTGGCAATATCGTTTACGCCGCTGTTGACTTCGGAAACGTTCTTGGCGACTTCCTGAATACCTGCGGCAACCTGATTGATGCTCTCGGCATTTGTCTTCATAGTAACATTCTGCTCTTCAACGGCAGTCGCGATAACGCCGACAATCTCATTGACCTCACGGATAACCGTATTGATGCCGTTGATTCTGTCGACAGTGGACTTGGTTGTATCCTGCATGCCTTCGACGCGCTTCTTGATATCTTCAGTAGCATCGTTTGTCTGCTTGGCAAGATCTTTTACTTCGCTTGCAACAACCGCAAAACCCTTACCGGCTTCACCGGCTCTGGCAGCTTCGATAGTCGCGTTAAGAGCAAGCAGCTTGGTCTGCTCGGCGATATCCATGATAACCGATACAATCTGACTGATTTCCTGAGAAGCTGTGGCAAGTTCTTCAACCTGCTTTGAAGCCTGTTCAACAGATTTGACAGCATTGCCTGTTGTCGAATTGGCTTTTTCAGTATTCTGAGCAATTTCACCTACAGTCGCGGACATTTCTTCGGATGCGGAAGCAATCGAACTCAGGTTGACCTGAGACTGCTCAACAGCAGAAGCAACGGTGGACATATTATGTGAAATCTGAGTTGCGGCAGCCGAAACAGCCTGTGAATTCTGGCTCATCTTTGCAGCGGCCTGATCAACAGTTCTGATATTCACTGACATTTCCTCAGTAGCTCCGGCAATTGTGCCTGCCTGCTGATTCATCTGCTCCGCACCTGCCGCAAGCTGGCTGGAAATAGCGGAAACTTCTTCTGAAGCTGAAGCAAGAGTATTTGCGTTTTCCTGAATATTTTTAAGGACCTTCGCCAATTCGTCGCATGAACTGTTGAGAGCCTTGCCCATGTCGCCAATTTCATCGTTTGTCTTGATTTCAAGACGCTTTGTCATATCACCGGCAGCCATTGCCTTTGCGAGTTCAACAGCCTTGAAGACCGGAGCAGTAATAGCCTTTGTAATTCCGATAGCGGCGCCAAGAGCGATAGCTATGGCGATTAAAAAGCCTACAATCATAAGTATGGAGGAGAAGCTAAGGGAGTCGCTTGCCGCCTTAGCTTTAGCGCTAAGGTTATCCATTCCCTTCGAAGAAATTTCATCACAGAGTCCTACAAGTTCAGTACCGACGGCAATAAGATCTTTACGGCCTTCATCCTTGGCATCCCAAGCGGTAAGATAAGTGGAAATGGCATCGTTATAAGCCTTGAGTCCACTCAGGATTTCAGTAAGATTCTTTTTATTGTTAGCCTTGACTGTCTTACTAAGAACGTCTGCAGTCAGCTTGGACGCAGCGGAAAGCTTGTCCATGGCAAGTTTCATTACAGCTTTATCACTGTCATTCATGGAAGCGAGAACAGCAATTCTTGCCGCATTGATGTTATCCATTGCTTCATTAATAGCCTGAATTTTCGCAACTCTGTCCTTAACCTGCTCGGCGGCTGTGTTAGCGTCAATCAGAGAGCGTAAAAACTGATCCATCTCTTTCAGGTATTCTTCGACAGAACCTGTAACCTGTGAGGCGGTAGTTGTCATCTTGCCTCTGGCATCTGACATCGCCTTAATTTTTGAAGCTACATCCTGTATTCCGGCGGTATATTTTTCGGCAGCTTTTCTCGCAAGAGGGGCATCTGCTTTCAGTTTGACAAGATGAGGGGAATTCTTTGACAGAGTCTCAAGCTTCGTTATACCATCAAGCATGAGCTTTGCATACTTCAAAGCTTCATCATAGTTTTTCGTAGAGAAGTTCTCAAGATATACCGCCATGTTATAGCGCATAAGAAAAAGATTTGCCTGAACATCGGAAGAAATATCGATTTCCGGCACATATTCCGTCGCCATGGCAGTCGAATTAGAACTTTCTCTGAGCATCGTGGTGATTGCGAAGCTGCCAAGCAGCAACACAAGCAGAATTATAATTCCAAAACCGCCCCCAATTTTTGCACCAAGCTTCATAAAGGAATCCTCCTGTCCGTGGTTTAAAACAATGTCCTTAAGCTATTTTGAATTTACCTAAAGTCAAACAAAAAAACACAGATTCCCATATTTATACGATTGTTTTTCACGATAAACCTGTTAATTTTAGCTTGAAATAATGAAAAAACAGGACTTTAAAATGATAATATCCGCCAAGATCAAAAAAACAGTAAGATTTCTCTGTTTTACAATACTCTTAAGTTCTTCAGTTGCGGCCTCGGCGGCTTCCGGAGATTCCCTTCCGCCGGAAACCACCGCATACATGTGCGGAAACAAGCTCCTGCGCGGCTTGACAAATGCGGCCACAGGAAGCGGGGAACTCGGACGCCAGATAGTCATGCGCGACGAAACCCAGTCAGATTTTGTTTCAGTCCCGGTAGGTTTTTTTGCGGGCGTGCTCATGACAGTGGTCAGAACAGGATACGGGGCTGTCGAAACAGCCACCTTTCTCATTCCCGTCGGCGGCGATTACAGCTCTCTCCTGAAACCAGCGTACGTATGGGGTCCCAAGGTCAAACCGGATGACTCGAACTGAGAATTCTCAGCGACTGCTGAATTCTTTGGTACCTTCGATTCTTATTATTTCGCCATAATAAAGAGAATGATAATCCTTGTCCTTATAGTGATCTTCTATTGAGGGAATAATAAAGTTCTCAGGACGCAGTTTATCTGTATATATTTTCCGACATTCAAAGATAAGTTTAGCCTCCTCATATGAAGGAGCGGCCACAAGAGAGGATTCGCAGGGATTAAGTCCGCTGAGCTTAATCTTGTCGGTATCGCGTCCTGAACGGACTCCGCAGAGCTTTAAGGCTTCTTTATATTTTGAGGGAAATGCGGCAATCGTGAAATCGCTGTACTTCTCAATAAACTTGAAAGTATGACGTCCGGGTCTGACCATCGCAATAAATACGGGCTTTCCCCAGATTATGCCGATTGTTCCCCAGCTTACGGTCATTGCATTAAAATCTCCGGTTTTGAAGTCTCCGGCAGTCAGGAGAAACCAGTCCTCCGCAAAGAGACTGAATAAATCCGTCTGGAAATTATTGAAATCGATGGGATTACGTTCCATGAAAAGAATCCTTCCATAATGCTTTAAGATTGATTCACAATACAATCAGGCGACGATACTGTCAATATCGATGTATCTTATTTCACCGTTTGCCGTGTCATAAAGCGCAAGCTTCCTGCACTTGCTCCACGCCTCGATTGAAGAAAAACGTATCTTTCCGCCAACCATGCTCTCCTGCTTGCTGTGATAGTGAGCGCAGACAACATTTCTGACAAGAGCGGTTTCGACATCCGCCATGAAAGGCTCTATGGCACTCTGCGGCAGATAATCGCCGTATTCCGCTCTGGCAGCTTCAAGCTTGTCTGCTATCCAGGCTTTGATGTTTTCACGCTTTTCCTTCTTTTTTATAATAGGTAAAAGCATCTCGACTATTGAATTCCGGAACAGTTGCTTGACCATGCGAAGCGAACTGTTGCGCCGGTCTATTATATCTCCGTGGGTAAAGAGAGTCCCGTCCTCGTAAGTGGAATCCTGACTTACCCAGCTGAAACAATCATAGCACTTCTTAAATACAAAGAAATCGTGGTCTCCCTCCACATATATCAAAGTGCGTTGGAGTCTCTGGCGCGAACACCAGCTCTTGAATTTGACCTGATCCGGAGTTTCGTATCCGTCCAGCGCTATCCAGCAATCAAATATATCTCCCAGAAATATGATGCCGAATGAAGTCATTGACAACTTCTGAAGCGCCCGGAAAAATTCCTCGAAATCTGAATCCTCTCCCCCCGCATGTACGTCTGCGGCGATGATGTATTGCATGTTTTCCTTTATTCTTAAATACTTTTGTCCTCTGAAACAAAAGAGAGGAAAGCATTTATCATGCCACATACAAGAGAATGCAGAGCAAAGCTACTAAAATAAGTAAGCTTAAGAATAATTACTCTTTAACATTTACATTTATGTCACAATATAAAAGAAAGGAATACACTTTTGAAAGGGAAGATAAAAAGCAATCTTTTTCCTGCACAATAGAAACTATTTTCAGTGTCATCGCGTATTGTACTGGAAAAAGCTGACTGAAACAGTCTGCACTGAACTTAAAATGAGAAGCATCTTGGAAACATAAAAGCTGGAATCAGGAATGAATTCCTGCACTCTGATAAAATGCTGTGCATTGTGCTTTCTTATGAGATGACTGTGAACTATTTTCTTCGCCTTTAAAGTCCGGCGACTATATTCTGAAGGAGTCCTGGAAGCGGTATTGAGGCGGTCTTCCCCTTGATCCCGGCGAAAATCCCCGCATATGCGTCACGGCATGAATCAGGAAGTTTTCCATTCTTTTCAAGAAGGAGTCCATTCATTACAAACGAGAGTTCCGCTGAAAAACACATGGCTTCATAAAACGGCCTGCCAAGTTCCGGACTGTATTTTGAGGAGTAATTGACAGCCGTATGCGCAGAAAGAAGCGACTTCTCTGCGAGTTTCATATCCACGGCAGACAAGTTAAAGTTTCCCGTTCTGAATGCCTCAAAAACCTCGCTTCTAAGAGCTCCCTGCGGCCAGTGCGTAAGAAAACCGTTGAGGTCATGATTTAGACTTGTCCCGAAAACCTTTTCGGCAAACTTGCGCCGGAACTTCAGAACATTAACCTTACCCGAATTCTTAAACGCCTCGGAGCTGTAAGCTATCGCATAAAACATCACGCCTTTTATAAATGTCCCGGAATTCTCAACCCTCGCAAAAGAGCCCTCGCACTTATAGCGTGAAGCGAAGGATGCCATACGACTTACGTTTATAAAGGCATCGGCGGGTGGAAAGAGCGCATAAGACTGACAGGCAATCGAAGGCACCGTAAAGAGCTCCCTGTTCTGACGCTTCCTAAGCTCTGAACAGACGGAAGGACTGTCAATAGTGCCCGAACGGCTGTCGGCAAGAGCCACCCCGTGAACCGTCATCGAAAGAGAAAGCGGCAGCTCTGCCCAGATTACGGGAGTAACAGCTCTTGCCGCAAAAACTGACGCAAGACGTTTCACCGCATTCGGAAAAGCAGTTTCCGGTTCTGCCCCTACTGCTGCACAGGCCTTCCGGAATTCGGATTCGCTGAACCCCATATGCATATATTTTGCGGGGAAAAGAGAAATCAATGAATCAGCCAAGGATTCAAGCCCGGCACCGGCTCCGAGTGCCAACGCCGAAGCCTCGACCGCCGGGTAAAAATTTATACCTGCGTCAAGCGCATGACGGGATATCTTCTTATAAAGATCAACATTAGATGCCAGAGTATCAGGACAGATTCCGCTAAAAAGGGAATCCATCTGCCAAGTCTTGAGAAAATCAATGAGAGAAATAAGAGTTTCCGGCTTTTCGGATGCCATTACGCAATTCAGATAGATTCCATTCATAATTCTTCAGCCTTCTTGATTGTCTGGACTGACTTAAGATAAGTCTCAATTCCATTCATTGCAAGTACAAAAAATACAGTGCCTGAGCAGATACAAAAAAACAAGTGTCATCCCGAAAGCATTCTTTCAAGGCTTTACATAAAGCCATACAAGATGTATATTGTTTTGATTTGATTTTTCATTTATTAAAGAATCATTAAGAAAAGGGCCATACTCTATATGCAGACACTTGACCGTCTTTTCGGAGAATCACCTTTTGAACATCTCGTAAACCATGCCAGAAAGATTCACAGCTGCGTCGCACTCGTCAAACCGATTGCCGAAGCTATCATCGCCTCTGACATGACAAAACTCAACGAGCTTCAGGAGCAGATGTCAAAAGCCGAATACGAAGCGGATATGGTAAAGGATGAAATACGCCAGAACCTTCCAACACGTTATTTCCTTCCCGTCAACCGCGAGGACGTAACCCGTTTCCTCCGTCAGATGGACAGAATCGGCGACGATGCCGAAGATTTCGCCGTCGTGGCGACATTCCGCAAAATCACAATCCCGGAAAACTGTCAGGCTGATTTCATGGAACTCGTCGACAAGGTCGTTCAAGCCAGCGATGCCCTGCTCAATCTGGCGGAACATCTAGCACAGCTTCAGCGCGAAGCCTTCACAGGCCCCGATGCGGAAGACGTAATGGCAAAAATCCAGCAGGTCTGCTTCATGGAATGGGAATCCGATGTACAGAGCCGCAAGCTGGCAAGAAAATATTACTCAAATCCTCCCGAGGATCTCATAAGCGTCATCCTTCTGGAGAAGCTCTGCAAGTCGCTCTGCGCCATTGCGGATCATGCCGAAAACGTCGGCAAAAACCTGAGACTTATGATAATGACGCGTTGATGCGGCATAAATCTCAACCAAAGAGAAAGGCTTTAAAGTGGGTCCCGAACTTTTATACATACTGGCCGTTATTTTCGCTCTGTACATGGCCTGGAATATCGGAGCCAACGACGTTGCAAACGCCTTTGGAACGTCCGTTGGCTCAGGAGCTCTTACATTTAAAAAGGCGCTCATACTCGCCGCTATCTTTGAATTCGCCGGCGCCTTCCTTGTCGGCGCGAATGTCACAGATACCATCAAAGGCAACATAGTCAACCCTGATATTTTTATCGGAAATCCTCACAACTTCGCAATAGGGATGCTTGCAGCCCTGATAGCCTCATCATTGTGGCTGAACATAGCTACATTCCTCGGACAGCCGGTCTCGACGACTCATGCTATCATCGGAGCGGTTATCGGCTTCGGCGTGATGTCCGCCGGCATGGACGCCGTCATGTGGTACAAGCTCGGCAGAATTGCAGCAAGCTGGTTCATTTCTCCGGTTGCAGGTGCTATTCTCGCCTTCCTGATTTATCTGGCTATAAAGAAATTCGTCCTGTCAACCAAAAATCCGGTTGAGCGCGCAAAGGCGGCACTTCCAATAGGAAGCGCGTCCATCGTCTTTATTGTCACATCTTCGATAGTTTACGATTTCGGCCCCCGTTTGCTCGGCATGCACAAAAACAAACTTATGCTGATTGCGATTCCTTCGGCTCTTGTTCTCAGCATAATCTTCGCATTTATTATCAGAGCCATTATCAACCACACATCAAAAAATCAGGAGCCTGGCACGCTGCAAACTCAGTACGTAACTATTGAACGCTGGTTCGGACGCCTCCAGATCGCAACAGCCTGTTATATGTCCTTTGCTCACGGAGCCAACGACGTGGCAAATGCCGTCGCTCCTTTTGCCGGTGTTGTTCAGGCGCTCAAAGGCAGTATTGCAGGCAAAACTGAAGTATCTCCGTGGATTCTGGCTGTCGGCGGTGTCGGCATCGTGCTTGGTCTTGCTACTTACGGATACAAAGTCATCGAAGCGGTCGGCAAGAAAATTACCGAAGTCACACCGACAAGAGGTTTCTCCGCCGAATTCGGAACTGCAACCACGGTTCTCAGCTGCTCCCTTCTTGGACTTCCGATCTCCACAACATTTGTGCTTGTCGGAGCGGTCATGGGCGTTGGCTTCGCAAGAGGTTTTGCCTCTATCGACCTCCGTGTTGTCCGTGGAATTTTCGCCTCCTGGCTTATTACGATCCCGATAAGTGCAGGACTCTGTGCTATCATCTATAAAATCTTCGTCAGCTTCGGAGCATAAGCTCCATTTGTTCTGACTTATTAACGGGCCGCATTATCTGCGGCCTTTTTTATTGTCCCTTTTTAGATATCTGCAATTCACGTAATATTGAAATTCCGGCGACAAGCGCACCGGCAAACAAGCCTCCAAGATGCGCCAGATAATTGACTCCTCCACCTGTAGCCGAAAGCTGCGAATGCGCTCCTATCAGCTGCATTAATATAAATAGAACTACCAACAGTGATGCCGGACAGGATACCCAGAAAAACCATCTGAAGCAGAACGCAATTCTTGCATTCGGAAACATTATCGCATAATACGCAAGGATACCGGCTATCCCTCCGCTTGCTCCGACAGAAGGGATGTCAGGACTGTGTCCAAACAACACGAAACAGAGCTTGCCCATCAGATGCGCTCCGAAAAGCAGAAGCAGAAAATTTATCTTACCCAGACGATCCTCGACATTATCGCCGAAAACGAAAAAGAAGTACAGATTCCCCAAAAGATGAAAGATGTCGGCATGAATAAAAAACGATGTAAAAATTGTTATCCCGAAATCTCTGCTCCATTGCGACACAATGAAGCCGTAATCCTTGACCATGCCATCTTTAGGAAAGCACCAAGTCCCCAGCGCAAATACAAAAAGAAAAAGCAATGAGAAGGAATACGTCAGATAAGCATGCGAGTCTTTAAGCTTCTCATCCAGTTCCACCGGCATTCCCAGAAGCCCAGCCAAGATTTTCAAAGGATCAGACGGAGTTGCATCATCTCCGAAGTAAGATTCTTTGTTCTCTTCCTCAACCTTTTGCAGATTATACTCAGCGATAATTCTCCTTGCTTCAGGCGGCAAAGGAGCTTCTGTTTCCTTCTCAGGCACCTTAAGTTGAAGCATCTGGAACTCCGAAGGGTCGAACCAGACCTGTTTGCATGCTCCACAGACATCCAGCTCTACAGTCATTCCGTTCAAGACAACGGAAGACTTCCTCATTTTTCTGGAGCAGTGCGGACATTTCCGGGCAAAGGGTTCAGCTCCTTTATGGGATACAAGATTCAATTCCTCGTAAAGCTCAAACGGAAGTCCAAGCTTGCGCAGCAGCATCAAGCCCGCCGAGCGCCCCCCGCAGGAAGGACAAGTATAGAATATTCCCCCAAGCTCATGCGACTGAATAAGTGATACATGACAGTTGGGACACTCAAGATTCAGCACAAAAATCCCCCTCGCTTTTCAAGTTCTTTAAATTCCGGATAATATGCCGCCTCATAACGAAAAATCAAAATTATCAGTGGTATCCCATAGGCACTTGATAAAATCTAAGCAAAAGGAGCTGTCTCGAGCTTAAAAAAGAATTTCGACAGAGTCTGAAAATCGGAAATGGGTATTTTCAAAACAAGCACCGTATGAAAAGAAGATCGCTCGGCGGGCAGGAATGAATTCCTGCACTCTGTAAAAATACTCCGCATTTTAATGGGATGGCTGTGAATTCATTGCATAAAATCAGCTTGAATAAAAGTAGTTTTCAAATCACCTGAATATCCATTCCACGTAATTCGATCTGTCTTAAGGGGGGATTTATAAGCCCCCTTATCTCCATACGCTATGTTCTCCTAGGACTCTCATTGTCCTATTTTACTCTTCTCAAAAACAGCTTGCCAGAAACTGACATGGCTAGACCATAAATATTCTCCAAGAATAAAAAAATATCATTTTTTTAGCGTATATATTGACAATGTCCATGTTTTTTGATATACTTGACTCAGAATACAGACAGCGGAATACTATCTTAAAGGGAAATTATCCATGTCAGAGAAATTGAATATGGTAAGGGAGCATATCATAGCCGAACTGGAGGCGGGAACGCTTTCCGGCGGGGACAAGCTGCCCGGCGCACGGGAATTTTCCGAGCGAATCGGGGTTTCACACTCCATTACACAGATGGCATTTATTTCTCTTGTCAGGGACGGCGTTCTGGACAGCTTCCCAAGAAGCGGCACATTTGTCCGTCAGGACTGGCGCGAGCGGATTCTGCCGAACAGCTTTTTTTTCTTCCGCCGGAGATGGGCTGATCTAGTTCAGGAACGGCTTCCCGAAATTAAGATTCATGAAAGTTTCCGGCGCGGCGTCTTTGAAGTCAGGACAACTCTGGACGTACTTCAAAACCGCGACGAGTATATGGATTTATCCGGTATTCTGAATGAGATTTATCCCGATACCAGCGATTTCCTTTCGATGCCCTTCCGCAGCTTCAGGACGGCATCAGGACAGCTTTTCGGCATTCCGCTGGTCTTTTCACCGCGAGTGCTCTGCTTCAATCCCGCCATGCTTGAAAAAACCGGATGTTCTGAGCCGCGCTCCGGCTGGCTCTGGGATGAATTCATCGAGGACATTGCAAAACTCCGCAAACACTATCCTGCGGACAGGATTTTCAACTGGGGCTTTGACTTTGCCTCCATCAACTTCATTTTCCGGGCAGGAGGCGGCATCATCGGCGAAAACGGAGTACGCATCGATCATCCTGCAAGCAGAAACGGAATCGCCAAGGTCAAAGAACTTTATCAAGTGCTCGGAGCACACACAAAATGGCCGGGAAACACTCCTTATGCAGAACAGTTCCACAAGGGAGAGTGCGCATTTTTCATGGCGGCCCGTCAGGATGTGGATTTCCGCTCAAAAATAGAATGGAAAAACGTTCCGATGCCTGTAATTCCCGGAGGAGCGGATGTTTCGGCGCAGGCAACAGATCTTCTCTGCATCCGCCAGCAGGGTGCAGATCCGACAATGCTGCGTGAAGTCATACGGCTTATGCTCTCGCCGGAATTGCAGGATCAGATAGGTGCGCTGCGCTATGGAATTCCGATTCGCAAATCTTCGGCGATGAAAAGTTTTGATCCTGAAGATCCCCGCGATGCCATCTTCCTTTCGGAGATGACCAAAATTTCTGCCGAATACAACTTCGACTCCCGCGAAATGACAAGGCTCGTCATGCACGGACTTTATGAAATCTGGCTGAACAATGCCGATCTCGACCGGACTGTAGATGAAATCGCAGCCGCACTGCGAACAATCCTGCGATACCGCCATTTTGAAGCAAAAATAGACGCTGATGTCCATCCGCAATCTATCAAGAGCGAAGGAAAGAGAAAATGAAAGCATTCATCCAAGCGCAGTCGTATGGATACAGGCAGCTCCGGGCGACACGATTCACCCTCATGGAGCTCTTGGTCGTGATCGCCATTATATCCATTCTCGCGGCGATGCTCCTTCCGGCTCTTAACAAGGCGCGGGAAAGCTCACAGTCCATAGCCTGCGTAAACAACCTCAAACAGCTCGGAGTGGTGTTTCAGATGTACGCAACTGATTACGAAGACTGGATAATCCGAGGCCGTGAACTCATAAACGGCGGAACAGGCACAGGCAACCTCTGGTGTCAGACTATAAGCGATCTTAATTATCTCCCGGAAAACAGCTTCAAGCGCAGATCAGGCACTGTCCTTCTCTGTCCAACGGACAAAAACATCGACTACAACCCGAGCGATCCCATCAATACCCCCAAATGCTCCTATGGAATCAACACAAACGTCGCTCAGGAAGGCTATGGAGTCGATGCCGACAGTGCCGTCGGCATCGGATGCCGTGACCGCTGGCGGAAATTCAGTCAGCTCATTAATACAACAAAAAAAGCGGCAGGAACTCCTCTCCTCTGCGACAGTTGGGGACGTGAAAGCAGCGGCTCTCTGACCGCCAAAAAATACCTGATCCTGCGTTCAGGAGGAGCAAGCGCTACAGATACAAGCGCCTGGTTCAATCCTTACTTCAGCCCAGCTTATATTTCGCTTGTTCACAAGGAGCGCTTTACAAACAGTCTCTTCTGCGACGGCCGCGCTCAAGCCGTGCGCGGCCCCATGCTCAATGATCTAAACAGCAGTTCATACGTACTTTGGCTCAATCCCGATGTCGCTGACGGAATGGGATATCAATAAGGAAAAACGCTCATGATTAAACATTTTCTTTCTGCCTGCCTTCTCAGCCTTTCGGTTTCAATGCCCGCCGCAACGCTCTATGTATCAGCTGAAGCGCCTCAAGGCGGCAACGGAACGCAGAGCAATCCGTTCAAAAAGATACAAGCCGCTCTGGATATCGCTCAGCCTGGTGATACCGTCCAGCTCGCCCCGGGCGTCTACCGCGAACGCGTGCATTTTGTAAAAGGAGATGGTATGAATAATTAGCTGGGACTCGCGGCATCAGCTTTGAAGCGGTAGAATTAGGCGATGAACTCT
>JAKJHH010000199.1 GCA_022703965.1 Verrucomicrobiota bacterium | reverse complement strand
TATCGACGGCGACCCGCCGGCAGCTTACCGTTATACCGAGTGCCGTATGGAAAGACTTGCGGAAGAGCTTCTTGCGGACATCGAACGAGAAACCGTCAACATGCTTCCGAACTTCAATGAAGAGTACATGGAACCGGAAGTAATGCCTTCCGGCTTCCCGAACATTCTTGTAAACGGTTCGACAGGTATCGGCGTAGGTATGGCGACAAATATTCCGCCGCACAACCTCGGCGAAATTCTCGACGCGACAGTGCACATACTTGAAAACCCGAGAGCAACTGCGCTGGAGCTCATGAAGTTCGTACCCGGCCCCGACTTCCCGACAGGCGCGACAATCTGCGGTCTTACAGAAATCAGAAGTCTTTACGAAACCGGCAAGGGCGTCATCAAAATCCGCGCCAAAGCTGAAATCGTTGAAAACAATAATAAAGAACAGATTATTGTCACTGAAATTCCTTATGCGGTCAACAAGGAAAACCTTGTTAAGAAAATAGCTGATCTTGTCAATGAAAAGAAGATAACCGGAATCTCAGGACTCAGAGATGAATCCAGCCGCAGAACCGGTATCCGCATCGTAGTGGACATCAAGCGCGGAGCAATGGGCTCAATTGTTCTGAATCAGCTTTACGCGCATACGGCAATGGAATCCTCCTTCGGCAGCACAATGCTCGTTGTTGACCACAACAGACCGAAGATCATGAATCTTCCGCAGATACTTCAGGCCTTCATTGACCACAGATTTGAAGTGGTCATAAGAAGAGCTGAATTTGAACTTAGAAAAGCCGAAGCGAGAGCTCATATTCTCGAAGGCTTGCTAATCGCCGTAGCCAATATCGACGAAGTCGTGAAAATCATCCGCGAATCCAGAACAAAGGATGTCGCGGGCGAAGCTCTCATGGCTCGTTTCGGACTGACCAAGATACAGGTCAGCGCCATCCTCGAAATGAGACTGCACCAGCTGACCGGTCTTGCCATTGAAGACCTCCAGAAGGAATACGACGAACTCAAGAAGTACATCGACTACCTCAAATCACTTCTCGCAAGCAGAGAAATGCAGCAGGATGTCATCAAGAATGAACTCCTTGCAATCAAGGAAAAGTATCAGGATGCCAGACGCACTGAGATCACAAGCGATGAGAACGACCTTAATATCGCCGACCTCATTCCGAAACATTCATGCATCATCACAGTTTCAAATACAGGTTATATAAAGAGAGTTCCGTCCGACACCTACAAGACGCAGCATCGAGGCGGCAAAGGTATCATCGGCATGGAAACAAAGGAAGAAGACTTTGTCGAACATCTCTTCAATGCACACAGCCATGATCTCATATTCTTCATTACAGACAAGGGCTTCATGCACTGGCTGAATGTTTATGAAGTCCCTGAAGGAACAAGAGTCTCGAAGGGCAAGGCCATAGTCAACATGATCAAGGTCGAGCCTGGCGAACAGATCCGCGCAATGATAACGCTCAAGAGAGAGGATGTCGAACGCGATGATCTCTATCTCACAATGTGTACACGCCGCGGCTACATAAAGAAGACAGTCATATCCGAATTCAGCAATCTGAGAAAAGTCGGCATAAGAGCTCTCGTTATCGAAGAGAATGACGACCTTATCGGAGCTGAAATCACAAATGGAAACAACGAAATAATCCTGTCAACAGCGATGGGCATGGCCTGCCGCTTCCATGAAAACGAAGTCCGCTCCATGGGACGTGCCGCAAGAGGCGTGACAGGAATAAGATTCAAGCTGGAATCCGACTACATCGTAAGTATGGAAGTCGTCGAATCCCACGAAGCTCCCCCTGCCCCGGCAGAAGGAGCGGAAATACCCGAAAATGAAGCAGCGCCCGCAACAGAGGACGCCGCTGAAGAAGCCACCGAAGAAAACGAAGAGGAAGATGATGCGTCCGGCAGCGGTCCGCAGATCCTCGTCATAAGCGACGGCGGTATGGGTAAGCGCAGCTACGTAAGCAGCTACCGTAAGACCAGAAGAGGCGCCAAGGGCGTCACAAGCATCAAGCTCAAGGACAAGGAGCTTGTAGTTGCCGCAATCCAGATCAAGGACGGCGATGAACTCATGCTCACAACAGAAGCAGGCCAGATGGTCAGAATTCCTGTTGATGAAGTAAGAACAGTCGGCCGCGCTTCAAAGGGCGTCAAGATCATGGATCTCCGTAACAAAGACAAGATCACCGGTGTCACCAAAATGGCACAGGAAGACATAAAAGCCGAAGAAGAAAACTCAGAGACCGCCGAAGAAACTTCCGCAAGCGAAGTTCAGGCAGCCGCTCCGAGTGAAGCTCCGGCAGCTCCATCAACTGAAACTCCTGCAAGCGAGGAGCCTCAGGCCTGATGACAGGAAAGGAATTCCTTTTCAGGGGTAAACGGCTTATCCTGACCGGTAAGCCGCCGCTTCTGATGGGAATTCTGAATCTTACGCCGGACTCCTTCAGTGACGGCGGGAAATTCTTCAGTACAGACAAGGCACTAGATCACGCACTCGAAATGCTGGATCAGGGTGCCGACATCATAGACGCAGGCGGCGAATCAACACGTCCCGGAGCGCCTGATCTTTCCGATGAAGAAGAATGCGACCGCGTTGTTCCACTTGTCAAAGCCCTGCGCAAGGCACGTCCTGACTGCACAATCAGCATCGATACCCGCAAAGCGAAAGTTGCGCGAGCAAGCCTCGAAGCCGGAGCGGACATAATAAACGATGTCAGCGGACTGCAATATTCTCCAGACATGGCAAGAACAGTAGCGGAATATCAGGCCGGGCTTGTAATCATGCACATGCGCGGAACTCCATCCGACATGCAGAAAGCGGAAAATCTGATCTACAAAAATCTTTGCGGAGACATACTCGAATTTCTGAACACTGAAGCCGAAAAGGCAATCAGTGCAGGAGTAAAAAAAGAGTCCATAATATTCGACCCAGGAATAGGTTTTTCCAAGAGTCCTGAGCAGAATATTGAACTTGTCAGGAAAATGGATTTTTTCGGACAGAGCGGCTATCCGGTGCTGGCGGGCTTTTCAAGGAAAAGCTTTCTGGGAAAAATCCTGGGAGAAAGCGTTCCGGAAAAACGACTTAACGGTAATCTTGCCGTATCGGCCTTTCTTTTCAACAAGAAAACAGAGATCCTGCGAGTTCATGATGTCAGGGAAATAAAAGAGATCTTTAAGGTTCTTGAGCAGATAAGCGATTGAAAAACGCATAGCGGCATCGTAACTTAAAAGAACTTCGGAAAAACGAAAATGGATATACTGTTTTTCAAGATATTCTCATACATAAGGCCTGTTCTTGAAATAGGTTTTATGACCATACTCATATATTACGTGCTTTACTTCCTGCGCGGAGCGAGAGCCTCGAATATTCTTGCGGGAATAGTAATCATCCTCATTATCCTGAACCTTGTCTCGAATGCCTTGAACTTTGAAGTGATAAGCTGGCTTCTGAACAGTTTATGGGCTATACTCGCGACCGCAATGATAGTGATATTCCAGCCTGAATTGAGAAGAGCCTTCGCACAGCTGGGCAGTACTCCGTTCACTCATAAGACTATCAAGAAAAAAGAGGCTATCAACGAAGTCATAACCGCCCTGCTGAGCATGTCACAGAAAAGAATAGGGGCATTGATAGTATTTGAAAGGCAGATAGGCATGGCCTTCATCGTCAACAACGCTGTTCAGCTCGACATCAAACTGAACGCTCTGCTTATTGAATCAATATTCTATCCGAATTCACCGCTGCACGACGGCGCCATGATAATAAAGGATGATAAGATTGTAGCGGCTCACGCGATCCTGCCACTCTCGCAGGATCCGCACGTGACGAAAACTCTAGGAACACGCCATCGCGCGGCAATAGGCATCACGGAAGAAACCGACGCGGTTGCCGTGCTTGTATCCGAAGAAACAGGCGGAATCAGCATAGCTTTCAGAGGACAGCTGAAAAAACATGTCACTACTGAACAACTGAAGAGAACGCTCGGAAACATTCTGATTCCGGACGAAAAAGATATACTGAAGAACATATTCGGAACGATGGAAGAAAACGATCAGATGGAAATGGCGTTCTCAAGCGGAGAAAATAAGAACAATGACTGAAGAAGCCAAAACAACAGGAGAAAAACTTCTTGCGCTGATTCCGGGAATCATTAAAAATGACTTTCCGAGAAAATTCATAGCGCTCTCCTTTTCGCTCCTTGTCTACTTCACTGTTCAGGCAAAAATCGGGGTTGAATCCGTAGTGGACAACGTAAATGTGCGGGTAAAAATGCCTGCCTCACTGATAATGCTGGACGACAGAACGCCGAAGGTCTCAGTAAGAATCAAAGGAAATGAACGAAAGATCAAGCAGGTCAGCCCCTCGAACCTTGAGATAGAAGTAGCGGTGGACGAAACCCGTTTTATTCCCGGCGAGCCTTACACGCTGGCAATACTGCCCTCGAATGTAAAAACGGATATAGACGGAGTCAGCATAGTTGACGTCAAACCATCACAGTTGACTCTTGATATAGACAGAACCAAGACAAGAACCGTGCAGGTACGTCCGAAATTCACCCCCGGAGCCAAGCTTCCCGACGGCTATACAACGGGAAAAATCACAATGAATCCTCCTGAATGCCGCCTGACAGGACCGGTATCGATTGTAGACAGAATAGAATATCTCACAACAGACCCGATTCCAGTAGACAATACGACATCGGAAAGTTTTGAATACAAGTGTACAATCGCGCTGAATCACAAAGCAATAAAAATCAGTCCTTCTGAAGTCATAGCGCAGGTTGAAATAATAAAGGAATTTGAAAACAGGCTTTACAGAGCCGTCCCGATCAGACTCCTGATGCCGCCTGAAGAAAAGAACCTGACAGCGGAACTGATAACCTCGCCGCATACGGACATCACAATCACCGGACTTAAGACAACAGTTGAAATCATGAAAAAAGATGAACTCAAAGCTTACATAGATGTCTCTCAGTTTGAACAGCCCGGAGTCTACAGCGTCGATATAAGCTACTGGGTGGACAGACAGGGAGTGTCGGTGCAGAACATATTTCCGCCAAGCGTACAGGTTAAAATGATCCGTCGATAAAATATCCACGGATCAATGCAAAAACATTCCTTAGAAGATTAGACTTACGAGAAAAGCGATATTATATTTCTCAAATCTTAAAAAGCAGAGGATTGAGTTATGGCCAGAATACTGGTTGTTGATGACGAACTCAGTATAATTGAAGTGCTGAAAACACTTCTTGCACGAGGCGGTCACAGCGTCAGCACAGCCTCAAACGGCAACGAAGCGCTCCGCCTGCTGAAGGAAGAGGTATTTGACCTCATGATCACCGACGTCTGCCTGCCCGGAATAGACGGCATTACACTTCTGCATCAGTCGAAGAACTTTCAGAATCAGCTTGCAGTAATAGTGATGACAGCTTATGCCGGAATCGAAAGCGCCGTCGAAGCGATGAAAAACGGAGCCTTTGACTACATCACCAAGCCGTTTAAATTCGACGAGCTGATGATTACAATTCAGAGAGCACTCTCATATGAAACCGCAATCGCTGAAAACAAGCTGCTGAAACACACACTCAAAACAAAATACCATTTCGGTAATATAGTCGGCGACTCCGAAAAAATGCTGGAGATTTACAGGCTCATCGAAAAGGTGGCAAAAACGAACAGCACAGTTCTTATTCTCGGGGAAAGCGGAACAGGAAAAGAACTCATCGCCAAAGCCTTGCACAATGAAAGCCCCCGAAAAAACAACGCCTTCGTTACAATAAATTGTTCGGCTATGCCCGAAACCTTGCTCGAGTCTGAGCTCTTCGGTTATGTCAAAGGCGCATTCACAGGAGCGGCGACCAATAAAAAAGGACTCTTTGAGACAGCGGAAGACGGAACAATATTCCTTGATGAAATAGGTTCTATTCCTGTTACAATGCAGATGAAACTCCTGAGAGTGCTTCAGGAAAAGGAAATCAGAAGGGTCGGCGGAACGGAAAATATCCCAGTGAACGTCAGAGTCGTAGCCGCTACCAATGAAAATCTTCAGGACAAAATCCGCAAGGGTGAATTCAGAGAAGACCTTTATTTCCGACTCAGTGTAATTCCAATACACATACCTCCGCTCAGAGAGCGTAAAGACGATATTCCAATGCTGATCCAGCATTTCCTCACACAGTTCGACAAGGAAAATCACAGACTGATAGCAGCCTCGCCGGACGCAGTATACATAATGAGCAATTACAGGTGGCCAGGCAATGTAAGACAGCTGGAAAATCTGGTCAAGCGCCTCGCAACCCTGAATGACAGCGGAACAATAGAAGTCTCCGAACTGCCTCAGGATATGAAAGAAAGCCTGAACAGCCACCTGATGGATAATACAATGCATCAGACATCAACTGTTCAGCAGTCTGCACATCCGGCAAAGGAAATCATACCGCTGAAGAATTACATCAAAAAGATAGAAGACTCCTATATCAGGAAGACCATAGAAGACTGCGGCGGCAGCAAAGAAGAAGCCGCAAGCAGACTGGACATAAGTCTGGCAACATTATACAGAAAAATCGGACAGGAACTGAAATGAAAAAATTACTATCCATCTTTGCGTTGTGAGACATGGGATGAAGCAATATCCGGCGAATCAAAAGTAAAGGAAGACGATAAACCTAAATACGTAATATCCGTACATGAAATTGTGAAATATCCCCGCGGCACAATGATTGAAAAAGAAGTTACGTCTTTCGGAGGCCGCACCATATGGATCAACGTTAATCCGTTCATTCATACGCGGAATATTCCCAAGGTGGAAATCCTGCCCAGCAAGGAGAAAGACGGCTTCTATGACCTTCAGCTCACTCTCGACAGGAGAGGCAGAATGCTCTGGACTCAGTTGAGCGTAGAATTCAACAGAACCGACGTAGCGCTTCTTATCGACGGTGTCTTCTATCGCTCTTTCCAGCCGGAGCAGCTGGACGACGAAGAAGATATGGTGGTCGTAATCAAAGGTCCCTTCGATCCGGTCACAGCCAAGTGCATTGAAAAATATGCCGAAAAAGATTATAAGTACTTTGAAGAAAACAAGAAATAATCAGAAAAAACAGTGCTGATGTAAAAAAGCCCATCCGAAATTGGATGGGCTTTTCAGTTTTAAGATTAATAATAGCTTCTAATAAAACTCAGGATTTGGCAGCATTAAGAGCGGCCTCATAGTCCGGTTCCTGAGCGATTTCCGGAACGAGCTGTGAATATTTGACAAGCCCATCCGGAGCAATCACAAGAACAGCACGGGCAAGCAGACCTGAAAGCGGGCCGTCGGCAATCTTTACTCCGTAATTTTTACCGATAGAGCCGTGACGGAAATCAGAAGCAGTCTGAACGTTGGCAATTCCTTCGGCGGCACAGAAACGTCCCTGCGCAAAAGGAAGATCCATTGACACACAGAGAACGACAGTGTCCTTGAGAGCCGCAGCATCTTTATTGAACTTGCGGACAGACATAGCGCAAACAGAAGTGTCAATACTCGGAAAAATATTAAGAATAAGCGTCTTGCCGCTGAAATCCTTGAGA
>JAKJHH010000198.1 GCA_022703965.1 Verrucomicrobiota bacterium | reverse complement strand
CGGAGGATGGCTTTCTGGTCCTCAACTTGCCGCAACAGGAAGCTTCAGGACTGAAAAATATGACGAAAAATGGTATTTGGTCGACCCGGAGGGACGTCTCTTCTTCTCTCACGGACTCGACGTGCTCTATCCTCACACAGACGCAACCAAGACAAAGGATCACGACAAATGGTTCGCGGAAATGCCGACAGGCGCAAGCGAAATTCCATTTACCCATAATAATCTTAAGATCAAATATGGCAAAGAAAACTATTATGCTGACTTTTACAAGACATTGAGCAAGCGACTTGAAGCATGGGGCTTCAACACTATAGGAAACTGGGGCAAAGGTGATTTCATTGCTCTCGGAACAAGTCCCTACGCTCTGCAATTAACGGATTTCAATTCTGAATGGCCGGGCTTTCAAAGCTCAAAGGTGAAATTCTACGATGTCTTTGATCCAAGATTTGAGGAAAAAATGGGCAATCTCCTCGCTAATCGTGCCAAGGTCGATCCTGTGACAAAGAAATCCATCACCGACCCCATGTGCATTGGCTATTTCATTGATAACGAACTGACTTTTGATACTTTTATAAAAGGAGTCATGAAAGCTCCGGCATCTCAGCCCGCAAAAATTGAGTTCTGCAAGGATCTTCAGGCCAAATACGAAAACATTGAAGCACTCAACTCCGCTTGGAACAGCAAGTTTGCCTCATGGTCTGATTTCCTCGCACACAATGAAGAACCCAATTCAGAAGGCTTCAAAAAAGACAGCAAAATATTCCATGCCAAAGCCGTGGATCGTTATTTTCAGACATGTCGGGACGGAATAAAGAAGGTGGCGCCTCACAGACTTTACCTCGGATGTCGCTTTGTAAGTTTCCGGCAGTCCCCATATATCTGGGAAGCAGCAATAAAATACTGCGATGTCGCCAGCGTAAATACCTATGTTCATACGCCAGCCAACTGTAACTCCGCTGACTACAGAGACAGACCTATCATTATCGGAGAATTTCACTTCGGGGTATATGACAGAGGAATGTTTTCTTCGAGTCTCTGCCCCGCCGGAATCACTCAAGATGAACGAGCAACAGCCTATATAAGATTCATGCAGGGGGCACTTGTTCATCCAAACATTGTCGGCGCGCACTGGTTCCAGTTCAGAGATCAGCCGCTGACAGGCCGCTGGGATGGCGAGGGCTATCAAATAGGCTTCGTGGATGTCGCCGACACTCCTTACAAGGAAATGACGGAGGCTGCCCGGCTCATCGGCGAAAACATGTACAGATACAGAGCCGAAGGCAAGCTCAAAAACTCTATGAAAACAGACTAAGAAAAGAAATTCTCAGGGCGCATGCCGATCCAGTCTGCGCCTTGAACTTCTTCCCCCTGAACACCACAATCCTTTTATCAGGCTTTATTTCCGCGGAAGCGGAACTTTAATTCCTCCATCAGACAATAAAGCTGAGGAACAGTAAACATGGTGATGATCTGAAATACCATTCCGCCGAAGACTGGAATTGCCATCGGTATCATGATTTCAGCTCCTTTGCCGCTGGCGGTGAAAACGGGAAGCAGCGCCAGCACTGTTGTCGCAGTCGTCATAAGACAGGGGCGCACACGACGTTTTCCGGCCTCAATCACCATGTCCTTTATTTCACTTATTGACTGTGGCTTTCTGCTTGTAAAAACCTCCTCGATGTAAGTTGCCATGACGATTCCGTCGTCGGTCGCAATGCCGAAAAGAGCCAAAAAACCAACCCAGACAGCAACGCTCATATTGATCTGATGAATATTAAAGAGTTCACGAAGGTTGATTCCCATGACTGAAAAATTCATGAAAGAATCAAGTCCGTACAGCCATATCATGAAAAAGCCTCCTGCCCAGGCAACGGCAATCCCTGAAAATACGAAAAAGGATACGGAAAGCTTACGGAACTGAAAATAAATGATAATCAGAATTATCAGCAAAGCCATTGGAATTATAATTGCAAGACGTTCAGCCGCTCTAATCTGATTTTCATAATTCCCGGCAAAACGATATGAGACTCCGGCAGGAAGCTTCAAACTGCCGTCCGCAATTTTAGTGCTTAAGTCAGCCGCCAATCCATCAACCGACTCTGACTCTGACATGCCTTCCGGTTTATCAAAAAACACATATGAAATCTTGAAGCTGTTTTCGCTTTTGATCTCCTGGGGACCGCGCCTGAAATTAAAGCTTGCCAACTGCCCAAGTGGAATCTGAACTCCATCTGGACTTGTGATATATATCTTTTTCAAAGACTCTATGTCATCCCGCATTTCTCTTTGGTAACGAACCCGAATTGAATAACGTTCCCTGCCCTCGACGGTTGTAGTAAGACTTATACCGCCAATAGCCATTTCAATAGCATCCTGCACTGTGCCTAGACTTATCCCGTAACGGGCAATAGCAGCGCGATCCGTCTTGATTTCTATGTATGGTTTCCCTGAAAAACGGTCAACTATGACAGCATCATGATTGACGTATTTACTTTGCTTCATTTCCGCCGCAAGCATGTTGGCGGCGCTTTCAATAGATTCAAGATCCGGGCCGCGGATTACCATTCCCATTGAAGCCCTCATTCCTGACTGGAGCATGACAATTCTGGTCTGAATCGGCTGTAGTTTCGGTGCCGAAGTTGAGCCCGGCACAGCAGCGGCGGATACAATCAGATTCCAGATATCATCAGGTGTCTGCACTCCTCGCCAGGCATCCCTACCATTATTCAAGGCCGGATCAAGAGCAGGCCTCCACTGCCTGAAAACATGTCCATTCTCGTCCTGAATCAGTCTCCCTGACTCGTCACGAAGGAAACGCCCTTGCACAAAATAAGGTTTACCATCCGGGGCGGAAAGCTCAAGCCCGTCAGAATTTTTGAAAGTTTCTGTTTCAGACGGCAGATACTTGAATTTGAGCAGACGTCCATGATCATCCGTAAGATACTTGTTACGATAATTGATAACTGTCTCAACCATATTCAATGGCGCAGGATCAAGTGCTGAATCTGCACGACCTGCCTTGCCGACAACGGAATCCAGCTCAGGAATTGCTGAAATCAGAATGTCCTGCTTTGAAAGGATATCTCTTACTTCACTGACAGAAGCATGAGGCATCATAGTCGGCATAAAGAGAAAACTTCCTTCGTTAAGTGCAGGAATGAACTCGGAACCTAGTCCAGGAAATACCTTGACAAAACTTTTTACAAGTCCGGATTCCTCCGCTGACTGAGGCAGATATTTTACAAATGGAGCCGCCCCCAGCCAACTGAAAAGCCCGAGCAGTACCATTATCACGGGAGCGGCAAATCCAATGATTTTGAAGTTTAACACAAAACGCAGAATGAAACGATAAGAAGATTCGACAATCTGGAAGAGCAGAAAAAAGAATATCAGCAGAGCCAAGACAAACACTAAGTTTCTGTATTCGCCCGCATCAATTCCAAGCGGCATCCAGTGTACGGTCAGAAACCACGAAGCCAGAAGAGCGGCAATGACATATCCGGAGTGAAGCAGCCATGTCGATATCTTCTGCGGCAGAGCAGAACCGAATGTCCAGTAAAGCGGAAAAAGACCCGCCAAGGCAATCAGATAGGAGCCGCTTGAAAAAGCTACATAAATACACGCTGCAAAAACGGCAATGTTAACCGTCAAAGATATGTTTTTCCTCCAGTTCGGCTTGGCGAGGAAAAGGTGAAGCAAAGGCGGAAGAAGGATGATCGCAATGATGATCGACGCCGCCATTGTAAATGTTTTAGTGTAAGCAAGAGGTTTAAAAAGTTTACCCTCCGCATACTGCAAGGAAAAGACAGGCAGAAAACTTACGATTGTTGTCGATACAGAAGCAAGGACAGCTCCCGCTACTTCAGACGCTCCTTTGTATACTGTATCAATCAGTTTCTCTCCGGGTTTCGCCTCATCAAGCCTCTTGACGATATTTTCACACAAGACAATGCCTACATCTGCAATCTCTCCAATGGCGATTGCAATACCGCCGAGAGCCACAATATTGGCATCCACACCAAAGAAACGCATCAATATAAAACTCATCAGAACAGAGGCTGGCAGCAACATTGAGATCAACAATGAAACACGCAGATGCCGAAGCATCATAATCACCACGATCGAACAAATAATGATTTCCTCGAATATGGCTGAATTCAAAGTTTCCAGCGTCTCGTATATCAGACCGGTACGGTCGTAGAAAGGAACTATTTCAAGCTTGCTTAGAGTTCCGTCCGCAAGAGTCTTGGATGGAAGCGAGGCTGATATCTGCCTGATCTCCTCCTTTACAGCCTTAATGACCTTTAACGGATTTTCTCCGTAGCGGACAACGACAACGCCGCCTACAACGTCAGCTCCTCCCTTGTCAAGAATCCCGCGGCGCTCCGCCGGGCCAGTGGATACGCGAGCCAGATTCTTCACATAAACAGGAACTTCGTTAACTGATTTTACAACGGTATCTTCAATGTCTTTTATACTGCGCACATAACCAAGTCCGCGGATAATGTATTCAACTCTGTTGATCTCAAGAGTTCTGGCTCCGACATCCGAATTGGATCGCCTTACCGCATCAGCAAGCTCATCAAGGGAAATTTTGTACTCCTTCATGGCGGCAGGGTCAATATCTATCTGATATTCTTTAATAAAACCGCCTATCGAGGCGACTTCGGAAACGCCCTCAACACCAAGCAAAGCATAACGTACATTCCAATCCTGAACCGAACGGATCTCATCAAGATCCCAGCCGCCTGTCGGTTTCTTCTTTGAGTCAAGTCCTTCAATAGTGTACCAGAAAACCTGCCCTAAAGCGCTGGCATCAGGTCCAAGAGCAGGCTTCACTCCATCGGGCAATAGATTGGTTGGCAGGCTGTTAAGTTTTTCAAGGATACGAGTACGCGACCAGTAAAAATCGATATCATCCCTGAATATCACATATATGGTAGAGTAGCCTGTCATGGAAACGGAACGTACAGTCTTCACTCCGGGCAAGCCCATCAAAGATACAGTCAGTGGATAGCTGATCTGATTCTCAACGTCTTCGGGAGAGCGACCTTCCCAAGAAGTAAAAACTATCTGTTGATTTTCGCCGATATCAGGAATTGCGTCCACCGGAACCGGATCACGTGAAATATATGGAATATTCCAGTCAAAAGGCGCATAATAGATTCCGCCCAGCATCATAGTCAGAAAAAGAATCAGAACAAGCAGCTTGTTGTGCAAAGAAAAATGAATCAATGCGGCAAGCGGACCGGACGGCTCATAATCAGGAACATGATCTTTTTTCTGAAGCATCTTGTTTTCATCACTCATCTGCGTTCCTCTTATTTGAATTCGCCGCAACGCAGCATTTCACGACCGAAATAAGGATTGGCAATCACTTTGTCAGATTCCTGAAGCCAATAGGCCCCCTTGTCATCAAACGCCATAGGACAAAAGGCTCTATACGCCTTAATTCCATGATGCTCAAGACCAGCCTCCCTATAGACAGAATAAAGCAATCCGGACAGAGAGGAGAATGATTCTCTCATTGTCTGTATGTCATTTCTCTTGAATGTAAGCGCCGACAACTTTTCCTTGATTTTCGGATCTTTCAGATCAGCGATCAGAACAGTGAAGGAATCCGCAGCCACAAGCGAGGATTTCAGATCCGCTGCAATAAGTGCATCTCCAAGCTTAAAATACGAGGAAAAAAGCTTGGCTAACACCAAGGCATCCGAATGAGAAATTGTGTCTCTGGCAGAGGTCTCGAAATTCTCAGGAGAAGTCATTGAAGGCAATCCGGCAATTTGAGCGGCACTATCGATTTTCATATTCCCGTTGTATACAACTTCTTCGCCTTCTTTCAAACCGCTTTTGACAATATAATAGTCTCCGGCACGAGCCCCCAGCGTTACAAGACGTCCGATATATTCGCCTGGCGCTGTTTTGACATACACAAGAGCCCGTTTTCCTGTTATCAGCGGAGCGGATGCAGGAATCAACAATGGGGCTGATGACTTGTCACGAAGCTTCCCGGCATAGCCCATTGACTCCGCCGGAACAAGCGGCATCCCGCAAATATCGCAGGAGCCGGGAGCGTCTTTTATGATCTCCGGATGCATCGGACTGATCCACTTTCCGGCAAGGCCTGCGTCCAGCACTGTACCTTCTGAATCAAGCACAACTGAGACTGAAGCTCTGGCTAACATTCCGGGACGAAGCCGTCCGTCTGAATTATCCAGATTCACTCGCACTGGAACTGTTCTTGTGCTGCGATTCATCTCAGGACTGAGATACGCAATTCTCCCTTTAAAAATTTCGCCTGGAAACGCCTCGACATGGAAGGATATATCCTGACCGTATCTAAGAAACCTTATATCAGACTCATAAACATCAAGAATCAGCCATAGATGCGAAACATCTGAGATAGTAAAAAGCGGATCTCCCTCTTTAAAATACTGGCCAGACACAATATTCTTCTCAACCACAATACCGTTGATCGGCGCAAATAAAGTCATTTGCTCGGAAACGGTTCCACGTTTCCCAAGTGCCTCAATCTGCGAGTCGCTCAAGCCCCATAAACGCATTTTCGCCTTTGCGGCATTGAGTATTCCGGAGGGCAGAAGAGGTTCTTTATCGGCAGATGTATTTGCAGAAGCTTTCAACGCCAACAAATATTCTCGCTGAAGCACCATAAGTTCAGGACTGAAGAGCTCTGCAATATGCTCTCCTGCTTTGACCGGAATTCCACTATAATTCACATAGAGCTTCTCAACTCGTCCTGAAAAACGTGCGGAAATCCGGGCATACCTTGTCTCATCGTATTCAATACGTCCGGAAAACGCAAGACTTTCAGCAACAAAGTCTCTTTTGACGGCAAATGTTTTAAGCTCTGCCAATTTTTCCGCATATGGAGTAAGCTTTACAATGGGCTCTGAAGATGAGCTTGTCTTAATTCCGGAACTTTCTAGAGGTATAAGATCCATCTCACATATTGGACATTTTCCCGGCGCATTCTTTTTTATATGCGGGTGCATTGAACATGTCCAAATCTGAGCTTTGAGCGCGGACTCAGAAGTCATTGCAGACGCATGTTCATGTCCTTGAGCAGACAGAAGAACATTGAAGCTTAAAATAATCAAAACTGTAGCGCAAAATTTAAAAAGCATAGCGGCTCCTGTGATATCTTTAAGTTTACAAACATAATAGACATTATTTATAAAGAAAGTTCCCCCTTATTTAAAAATACCACAGGAAAAAGCTATTAATTCTTCTTTTCCTTTTTGATTTCTTCGAATTTCACGCCTTTTTCTTCCATTTTCTTGATGTAATATTTCGGATCAGCTTTCACCTTTTCAATACATGCTGCACAGCATACATAAATACGTTTGCCTTCATAATCGACATAAAGTGATTTGTTGATTGGACGTCCATCCATCACCGGGCATGTTGTTTGAACTCCGTCTTCAGTCTTTGCAGCAGAAAGCGACAAGCCAGCAAAAAGTGCTCCGATACAAAGAATTGCAATCATGATCTTTTTCATTTGACAGGACTCCTATGATAATTTTCCACTTCGGTATCGAAGAAAGGTTTAATTTTTCACGAGTTTAAACTGCGTGAAGTCTTC
>JAKJHH010000197.1:4859-7610 GCA_022703965.1 Verrucomicrobiota bacterium | reverse complement strand
AGTAGAGTTCATCGCCTAATTCTACCGCTTCAAAGCTGATGCCGCGAGTCCCAGCTAATTATTCATACCATCTCCTTGTTTTTTACGGTAAGATTCGATTATGTCTTTCCGCTTTTGGAGATAATTTACAGGTGGATTGTTAGGGAATTGTTAGGACAGAATTAGAAGTGAATAAATCTTCTTAAATCTGATCTTTTCTTATAAGTTCTTTGTTTGTATGGTTTTAGTGTAGATTTGAGCCGGTGGAGCTCATTGTGAGACCTGAATGGAGTACTCCTTTTTGACTTCTCAGACAGTCCGCAAGAGCCCTGATTCCTGAAGCCTCTCCCTTGACCATTATCATTTCCGCGCAAATTTCGTGCGAAAGATGTATGTGAGTCGAGGCCAGAACATGATGATGACTCTTGTGCTGTATATCCGTCAGCTTTTCGCTGAGCTCCCGCTGTGCGTGATTGTAGACAAGGGTGATTGTCGCTACAACCTCGCTGGCTTCATCCCATTGAGACTCAACTATACGGTTCCTTATCATGTCCCTGATGTATTCAGAGCGGTTTACATAGCCGGAATCCTTTACAAGTTTTTCCAGTTTTTCGCATAAAGATTCCTCAAGCGATATGCTCAATCTCACAAGTTCAGACATAATTAAGCCTCAATAATCAAAATAATTCTCTTATTTATTTGCATATGAAATCCCTAAGTTGTCCAGTATTACGATTTTAAAAATCGTAATAATGGAGACAGGTATGTCAATCGCAAAACTTCTGACGGGTTTTACAATAGCCCTTTCGTCGATTTCCGCAATGGCGCATTTTCAGGTTCTGCTTTCTGAAAATGACTATTGCGAGAACCCCGCCGAACTCAAGTTGAAACTCATCTTCACTCATCCGATGGAAGGCGGTCCCCTCATGGACATGGCGGAACCTAAGCAGTTCTTCGTCATATCCGAGGGAAAGAGAATTGATTTGCTTAAAAGTTTGAAGACTGAAAAAATCAAGAATTCCGCCACATATTCATCCGTTTTCAAGGCTGACAAGCCCGGAGACCTGATTTTTGGCGTCGAGCCTGCTCCTTACTGGGAGCCTGCCGAAAACAAGTACATTATCCATTACACAAAGTATATTGTCGGAGTGATGGGCGGCGAGGAGGCCTGGGATTCCTCCGTCGGTTTTCCTGTCGAAATCGAGCCTCTTGTACGTCCCTACGGCCTTTATGCCGGCAATGTTTTCAGGGGCATCGTGAAGAAGGACGGCAAACCCGTTCCCTTCGCTGAAATCGAGGTCGAATATTACAATCAGGGCGGCAAGCTGAAGGCTCCGACTGAAGCCCATATCACGCAAGTCATAAAAGCCGATGCAAGCGGTGTATTCAGCTATGGAATTCCGAAAGCCGGATTCTGGAGCTTTGCCGCTCTTGTCGATGGTCCAAAGGCCAAGAGTCCCGACGGCAAGGAAGCTGATACCGAGCTTGGCGCTTTGATCTGGATCAAAGCCTACGACATGGATAAATAATCCATGCACCAATGCGAGAACAGAGAAAGACAATGAAATGCATATAGCTGAAGGAATAATTTCGCCGTCCGTGATGCTGGCAGGATATCTTGCCACGGGTGTGGCGACGGCTTTAGGTTTGCGCAAAACCTCTTACGAGGCTATTCCCAAGCTTGCGGCTTTGAGCGCGGCATTTTTCACAGCCTCGCTGATTCACATAAATATCGGACCTTCCAGCGCTCACTTGCTTCTCAATGGACTGGCGGGGATTCTGCTTGGAATCAGGATTTTTCCGGCTGCCTTGAGTGCTCTGGTTCTGCAAATGCTTTTCTTTTCCTTCGGAGGCATCAGCAGTCTTGGAGTCAATACTATCGATATGGCTTTGCCGGGCTTTCTGGTTTATCTTGCTTTTTCTGGAACAGTGCGCAAGGCGGAGCCGGGAATTTTCCTTTTTATCATAGGTTTTTGCTGCGGATTGACAGCTACATTTCTAAGCTGTCTTTTTACTTCAGGGGCTCTCGTACTATGCGATACGAAATATACAGGTTCGGCACTGATCATTTTCACTGCACATATCCCGGTTATGCTTATTGAGGGAATTGTAACGGGATTTGCGCTCAATTTCCTCAAAAAAGTACGTCCGGAAATCTTTAAAAAGGATGAAATTCCGTCATGAAAAAAAATGACAAGGGTGCAGGTCTGCAGACCTGCCCGCCGAGCGGCGGCAGAGCGATCTTTCCCCCTCTACAAAAACGTATAAACTCAAGGATGAAATTCCGTCATGAAAAATTTATTGATACTGCTTGCTGTCTTCCTTTTGCCTCTTTCCGCAATGGCTCACAAAATGAGAGTTTTCGCCTCGAATGAAGGCGATTCCATAAAAGGATACGTCTATATGTCCGGCGGTGCGCGAGCTTCTGCCGTTAGCATTGAGCTTCTGAAGGACGGCAAAATGATCTTCTCTGACAAAACAGCTCAGGACGGAACTTTTTCCTTTAAGATTTCCGGTTCAGGAGATTACCAAATCAAGGCTGACAGCGGTGACGGACATGCAGCTGAAAGCACTGTAAAAATTCTCTCTTCAGGAACTCAAGACAATGAGATTTCTAAAGAATCTGCTGTTCAGTCTCTTCCTGCGTCTTCCGGGATATCAAACGACGAACTTAAAAAAGAAATTGCGGCTCAGATAAGCCCCGTCCTCGAAAAACTTGAGGAGATGGAGGAACGCACCCGTTTTCGCGACATTCTCGGCGGATTCGGCTGG
>JAKJHH010000197.1:0-4813 GCA_022703965.1 Verrucomicrobiota bacterium | reverse complement strand
ATGTCTAGGAAGAAAAAAGATTGAAAAGGGCTTTAAATCTTTCTCCTGAGAGTTACTTTATCAGTCAAAATCAGGAGGGGATATTTTGTGAGATACATAGCACTGTTTCTTTTATTCTTCGCAACTGTCGTCACTAGCTCTTTTGCCGACGGGCTTCCGCAATCTCCGTATATTTATGTTATCGGAGAGGGAAAAATTTCAGTTTTCCCTGACAGAATCACGCTTGAAGCCGGTATAGAAGCCAAGGATGAAGATGCCAAAAAAGCCAAGGATGAGCTCACTGAAAAGTCCGTTAAATTTTATCAGCTGATGAAGAAGCTCGGGCTCGAAGAGAAGAGTATTGTATCCGAGTCTGTAACAATATCTATTCTGCGAGATCGGGAGGCAAAAAAAGATTATTACAGAACCTATCAGTCATTCTGGATTACTGTGACTGATATAAACAATGCAAGCGGGATTATTAACGGGATCATGGAATCCGCTTTGTGTTCAAAATTTGCTGTTGCCAAAATATACTCATCAAAAGAAAATGACTTGCAGGATGTTTTACTGGCTAAGGCTCTGGAAAATGCCAGA
Organism: Verrucomicrobiota bacterium; assembly: GCA_022703965.1. Lineage (GTDB taxonomy): Bacteria > Verrucomicrobiota > Lentisphaeria > Victivallales > UBA1829 > JAKJHH01. The sequence goes on along the minus strand of JAKJHH010000197.1, from coordinate 4,237 downwards.
GCTAAAGCTGATAAAATTGCAAACAGCACTAATTCAAAAATTCTCTCTGTCTTCGCAGTTTCTCCTGTAGATTTCACTAGAATTAAAGAGTCCATGTTATTCAAAACATGGAGAAACGTGGCTGGCGGAGAGTGGGGACAATCCGGGAATGCCGCAATCACTTTATCGATAACTGAGAAGACCCTGTCATTGGACGTGCATGTTATCTTTCTGATAGAGCCTGCAAAGTGACAAAGTATCCCAGTTTGCAGGCTTGCTCTACCGGAAACTGCGAAGTTTCAGGACTGGTAAGCGGCTAAGCTTGTCCATTCCGTCCATAATGTCTATACTGGCCATATTTCTTTTGATGGACAGAATGGACTCTATGGACATCATGGATAATTCATATAAGTCACAAATCTGCTGATGCTCTGATGGTCTTTCCGTCGATCTCCAGATCGGCTTCGAAACTGATTTTTCCGGATTCTTTGATGCAGACTACCGCGAGGCCGCGTCCTTCGTGGAGTTTCAGCGAACTGCAATTGAATCTCTGATTGCTTTTTGTGTCGCCGTTTACCACGCCGCGAAGCATTCCCGCTCCGCTGACTTTAAAATGCACTAGCGGATTTACTGGACATCTTATGCCCTTGGCATCCTGAACTTCCAGTTCGACGTGAATGAGTCTGTCGCTTTCGTTTCCATACTTGAGTGGACGCAGGAAAAGTTTCTCTGCTTTTCCGGCTGTGATGAGCTTGTTCTCCGCGACAAGTTTGCCTGACTTGAACGCCTTGGCGACGAGTTCGCCGGGCTCGAAGGGAATTTCACATTTTACACGGCAGAAATCTCCTTTTTTGAAGCTGAGAGTTTCGAGCAGTCTGCCGTTGAGATGAAGCTCGACTTTCTCGCAGTTTGAGGATATCGCAAGCATGGAAGATTTTCCTTCTGTCCAGTTCCAGTGCGAGCTCAAATCCGCCCAGTCTAGAATCACGTCATTCCATTCCTTCGACTCTTTTTCCTGACTTGCGAGCACGGAGAGGTGAACGAGCGGCTTATCAAGCCATGCGGCTTCGGCGTGATAGGAAATAGGCTTGCGGAATCCGGCTCTGTCAACAAGTCCGCGATACCAGTTTTTGTGAGGCCAATGAGCTTCTCCAAGATAATCATAGCCGCCCCAGAAGAAGGAACCGCATCCGATTTCATGGTCGAAATCGAACCATTTTGCCACGCCCTTCGAGGTCGCTTCCTCGCTGACGAGAAAGACCATTTCAGGATGCTTTTTGTGGTCGCCCGCAAAGAACATTCCCATGTAGTTAGCTGAGACAACGTCCATTTCATGGGCAAGTTCCGCGATTTCGCTTTTCATATAATCGGGATGATTGTAGCAGATGCCGTTTCTGCGCGCGGGATAAAGTCCTGCGGTTATTTTGCGCGAGGGGTCAAGCTTGCGTGCAAAGTCACGCAGTTTGACGAATATATCGACTCCGTAATGATCCGGCCCTTCGATCTGCTGCTCATAAGGCTCATTTCCCATGCTCCAGATGAAAATACTCGGATGATTGCGGTTTGAGCGTATGAATTCTGTGATGTCGTCGCGCCAAGTCTCCTCAAAAGGAACTTGCCAGCCATTGTACTGATCTGTCCATTTGTCGAAGGCTTCGGCGAAGATGAGCAGTCCCATTTCATCGGCAAGATCCATCCATTCCGGCGCGTAGGGATGATGAGCCAGTCGTATTGCGTTGACTCCCCATGATTTGAGGTTGACGTAACGCCGTCTGATTCCATCCTTGAAAAGCGCTGTGCCGAGCCCGCAGAGGTCTTCATGAAGATTAACTCCGCGCAGGAGAACTTTCTTTCCGTTCAGTATGAAACCTTGTTCCGGTGAAAATTCGACCGAGCGGAAACCGAACTTTACGCTGAGTTCGTCGGAAACTTGTCCATTTTCATCCAGAAGCTGAGCTGTGCACTTATACAATGCCGGGCTTTCCGGAGACCAGAGGGCAGGGGACTCGATTTTTCCCGATGCCGAGCCTGAATTATCTGCATTGAGGACGAGTAATTCCTTGCCGTTCTGATCTGAAATTCTGAATACGATTTTTGCAGAGGAATTTGCTTCCGCTTCGACGCTGAAGCTGCCGTTGCCCTGAGCGTTTACAAAGATGCCGTTGCGCAGGAAATGAAGCTTTTTGCGGATTGAGAGTCTGACGTTGCGGTTGATTCCTGTGCCTGTGTACCAGCGTGAACTGCGTTCGGCTGAATTGTCGACTCTTACCGCGATGAGGTTTTCTCCGGGTTGAACTGCATCGCTGATATCGAGCTCAAATCCGATGAAGCCGTTGAATTTTTTGAGCAGATGTTTACCGTTAACGAAAATATCCGGCGAACGATATATTCCATCGAATTCGAGAAAAACGCGTTCATTTTCCTTATATTCGATGCGTGCATATTTTCTGTACCAGACGATGCCGTTAGGCAGATACGCATGCATGTGTCCATGCAGCAGTTCTGAGTCAAAATGCTGTTCTGCACTCCAGTCGTGCGGCAGATCGATTTTATGCCACTTGGAGTCATTGTATCCAACAGTTTCGGCCTGCGGGACATCGCCAGCGCAGGCAAGCCATCCGTGATCGAAGTTGACAGTTCCGAGTCTTCTCATAGAAAATTCCTGTTTATATCATTTTAGATTGAAGTTTCATAAGAACATTTTACTTTGCAGGGCACAATATTGTCAGATGGAGACTTCAGCAGTTTGCAGATCATTTCTCCTGCTTTCTTTCCCATCATTTCAGACGGATACGCTATCTGGAAGCCCGTTTTTTCCCTGAGATCGGGCTTTGTCGAAAGAATCAAGCCGCCGCGTTCTTCGAAATATTCCTTGGCGCAATTTTCAAAGCCGAACGGGACATTCAGAGCTCTGAGTCCGTCTCCATATTTGCTGCGGACATATTCGAGCCATTCGCCCGGATAGAGTTCCAGACGCTGGAAGCAGTTTTTCTCGTTCCACTGGATTCCTGCTTCCGAAAAAGCCTGTTTTACTCCTTCTTTCTTTTTTCCTGCTTCCAGCGGATTCCCTCGGAAAGTGAAGAGGACTTTACGATGTCCTTCTTTAAGGATGTGCTTTGCGCTAAGATAGCCGTCCTCGCGAGGGTCGGTATAGACGCAGAACTCCGCCTTTTCAGGAGAAAAAGGCTGGATTTGCACCAGAGGAAGCTTGGAGGAGCCGATAAGCTTCAGGCATTTTTCCATGCGTTGCGGAGGCGTGATCCAGACAAGCGCCTGAAGCTGGCTGCTTTTCAGAAGAACATCAAATTCCTCCTCTGCATTCACATTAAGAAGTATATGGCGTGAACGGAGATCCTCTTTGCATAATTCACTATAAAGACCGCTGAGTATTTTCATGAAAAAGGTGTCGAGAAAGGTTGTTCTGCCGTCGCCGATGACGATGGCGATGTCCTTGCTGTTGTAATTTGCATGGCTCAGGAGGCGTCTGTAATCGTTGTTTACGAATGTTCCGAAGTGCGGTTTACGGATCAGACACTTGTCATCCTCCAGCTCCTGTAGAACGGTTCTGATGGTACGGCGTGAGGTCTTGAATGTTTTGCAGAGTTCTCTTTCCGTCGGAAGTTTTTGAATCGATTCGTCCGGTGGAGCGGCGGCAATCATTGCAATTATGCACTGCCGTATTTTTGTCGTTTCCAATATGAATTCGCCCATAAAAGAGACCTTTATTAAGTATGAACCAAACGGAACCAATGTCATTCTATTTTAGATGATGAGATGTGAAAAGTCAATAGTAGTCATGAAATCTTCCGGAAGATCTGCGTAAGTATGTAATGGCTCAGTATTTTCACACGCTCGAAGCAGAGGACTGCGATGCGCTCCTCTGCTGCACAGAGAGGATGCGCCCTGCAAAAATGCTTAGCATTTACTTTTCCCTGCTTGCAAAAAGACTGAGGGAATATGCAAAATTGGTTAATGCAACGATCCTGCTAAAAGTAAAAATCTGCAAAGCGGTAGAATAACGAGAGCGAAGTCCTCTAGCGTGCTGTGTAGACAGCGCATATAGGTGGAGCTGAAATCCTAGTCAATAAATATCTAATACCAGTTCGTTTTCAGACATAGATGGAGTTCCCAATGTGGAAAGGCAACGAACAAAGGGGCGCACCAGCAAATATGAGAGGATAAGCTCGAAGCGCACGAAGGGCACGAAAAAATGCAGAAACTAGTATTTTTATAATTAAAGACTTAGGTCTGAATATTC
>JAKJHH010000196.1:7336-7645 GCA_022703965.1 Verrucomicrobiota bacterium | reverse complement strand
GCCATATTAGCCTTGCCGCAACGCCTGGAAATCTCACAAAAAGCTTTCACGCAGTCGTCGAAAGGATGTCCGTTTTTTTCAAGGCTTGCCGGATAATTGTTGAGCGTCCACAGAAATGCGTATGGAATCGAATCTTGCTCCAGACGTTTCAGGGACGGTATTATCGGAGTCCCGAAACGTGTCCAGAAGAAATAAGCGTCCACATCTTCAGGCTTCAGACTTACTCTGTGAATTTTTGAGGGATATAGAGGATTTGGATATTCGCAGAATCCGGCTTTCAGATCAGCCTCAAATTTTTCCGCAAAAAAA
>JAKJHH010000196.1:0-7326 GCA_022703965.1 Verrucomicrobiota bacterium | reverse complement strand
GGAATATCCGTCCTCCTGCTTGCTGAGATTATCCTGCTTCCCGGATTTTTCCGGGAAGCAGTTCCGCTGAAGAGATCAGCGACGAAAAGATCTGACATCAGATCACAATTTCCTCGGGAAGCGCCGCATTGATATCAACGGCATCAGTACGCTCGAATCTGAGGCAAATCCCCCAGGCTCTTCCATTGTTTGATGCCATGGCAAAGACGACTTCATGCTCGCCCTTGCTCCACTTCAGCGGAATTTCCTTGTAGTCGCGGATAATCGGATTTGTACCCTTCATATCCTCAAAAATTACCTTGCCGTCCGCAAAGATCTTGACAGGTCCGTCATATCCAGCCAGAAGATTAAGCTTCATCGCTTCCTTGCATGAGAAACTTGCCTTGTAGAAGAATATCTTATCCTCCGCAGTCGCCAGCGCAACTCGTGAGGGATGATCAAGATAGAATCCTGTAAAATTGCATTTCACAAATTTGAGCCCCCCCGCTTCTGACAGATTCTTCATCGTCTTCAGATCCTTCTCAGGCACAAATACCGGCTCGCGTTCTGCACGAATCTTGTCAAGGAGCATTTGCCGTTTCCGAGCGGAACAGGACCGAATGCCGGAAGCGGACGTTCTTCCGAGTCGCGGATATTGCAATACGGGTTGATTCCGTAGCCGTAATACATGAGCTCTCTGCTGAGATCCCTTACGGAAGCCGCTGTGATGTGAAGGACAACGTAATCATTGGCAACTTCTGTCTTGAAGATTCTGGAATCTCTGAGGCTGAATCCTGCAGGTCTGTCGCTGGCCTCAAGCTTACCTGCCACGTTTGCGAATGTGACTGTAACTGTCGGATTTCCGCAGAGCTTGTCCGTTCCGACCTTAATTGATTTGAGCTTGATCGGAGGCAGTTCCTTCTTCTTCTGAATTCCCTTGAGAACCGCCATAGCCGAAGCCATACGTTTGCCGAGAACATGCTGATCTTCTCCGCTGATGTGAATCAGGTCATCAAGATCAAGGTCGATTGCAGGAACTGTGAGAATATTCTTGACCTTTTCAGGCAGAAGTCTTTGCTGTTCGCGGATTGATGTCCAGCACTCATCGGATGCACTCGGATCGCAGACTCTTGATATCTGAACCATCACTATGGGCAAAGTTGCGTTGCCTGTGTCTTTGCGGACTTCCTTGATGAATGTCAGCATTCTTTCGGTGAAAAGCGCTGCGTCGGCTGCATTCGCGTCGGAGCAGCCCTGATACCAGATCATACCGGCTACTTTTCCACCGAGTCTCTGAAGTCTGTTGTACATCGCTCCGTAAAGACTCTTGTCGCCGAGTTTCTTGAGCTCAGGATCCCACTGCGTCATTTTGGTTCCGCCGTGAGCGCATGAAATAAGTCCCTGAGGAACTTTTGTTCTCTTGTACATATCCTGACCGAAAGCTACGCCGGGGCCTACGCCTTTGACTCTGCGGGGCGCTGCCTTTGCTGCCGGATTCCCGCCGTGTACCGGAGCTGCTGCCTGCCAAAGATTGTGAATCGGATCTTCCGCAGGCTTCCAGACGTTGTTCATGTAATAGGCCTTGACCTCGTCTATCGGCGGAAGCGCGTCTGCAAGATTTCCTACGCCTTCCATGTTCGACTGACCTCCGAGCAACCAGAGATCGCCTACCATCACGTCCTTGAATTTCAGCGTATCCAGAACCTTGCCTTTTTCAGAGACAAGCGAAAGCTCTATCAGATAGGGACCGCCTACAGGAATCCCCTCTATTTTCCCTCGTATATTTCCTTTTTTGCAGTAGCCGCATTCCAAGTCTTTGAACTTGGAAAGAGGTTTTTTGTTCTTGCTGACCGTAACGAGGAGCTCGCCGTCATAAGAGGCGCTTCCTTCGATTATCTGGTCGCATACATCTTTGGCGTTACGCTGGAAAACAGCGTTTTCAAAAAGACCTGAGCTGATTTTCATAGATAAGGATTCTCCCTGAGTTTTTCCCTTGCCCTATAATATGCCATGCCCAAGGATTTTCAAACAGCAGTTTTTTATTTAGTGAAATTTGACTGTAACACAAGATCAGCAAAGACAACTTGAATCTTTCTGCTTTAGAGATTAGATTTCACGATATTCATTTGAGAAGGAAGAGCTTAAATGACCCGAAAGACAAAAATAACAATCCTCGTTTCAGCCTCGGCATTACTGCTGGCTCTTCTTAGTCTATGGATTTTTTCGGCAGTCAGGGCTCAGATCAAAATGATGGATAACCTGAAACTGCTCTCCTCAAATCCCGGCAGCATGGACCCGATGGCTGTCGTCAACAGAATCGACTCCAGCTTCAACGCACTCTCAGACGACGAGAAAAAACGTATCGCCGCCGATCCCAAACTTCTCTCCGAACGCATACGTTCAGCCTCGTATCAAAACTATCAGAAAGCTTTCGGAGAACTCTTTATGCTGCCTGAACCTGTACGCAGAAAAATCATAAAACATTCGGCTGATTCAATAGCCTCTTCGATAGAAAAAAATCCCGCTAAAGTCGATGCCTTTTACGAAAGCGAAGCTGGAAAAGCCGCGCTCAGCGCAGCCTCGGAATTCTTCCTCACCGCTCTCGACTCCAAGGAAAAATCCGAGCTCAAACCTATCACTGACGCTTTCTTCAAAGTTCACAAAGACAGAGCCGCCAGAGGAAAAAACTGATATGAAAAGTTCTCACGCTGAAATAATGTCTTTTACTCTCGTCGAACTTCTTGTTGTCGTCGGAATCATCGGCATTCTTGCCGCCCTCGTGCTCCCGAGTCTCTCGAAAGCCAAAGGCAGCGGAGACCGTCTGCAATGCGTCAACAATCTTCATCAGATCGGTAAGTCCCTTGAGCTCTACACGCAGGAAAATAATTATTTTTTCCCCCCGAACTGTACATCTCAGAAACTGACTGATCCGGCAAGAATCCCGCTCTCGACCTATCTTGGCTCCTACCTGAAAAATGAACAATGCTATAAGTGTCCCGATGACCACGAAAATCTTTTTCAAAATGAAGGCAGCAGTTACATCTGGAATTGGCTTCAGCTTGACATCCCCGGCAACGGACGTTCAGGTCAAACTCAATACAATGCCGCCCCGCTCGGCATAGCCCCGGCAACAAACTTCGCCCTTCTTGCCGATGCCTCCCCCTTCCACGGCCCCAAAGGACAAAAAACCTCCTTCAACGTCCTCTTCGCTGACTGGAGCGTAAAAACCGCCGCCGATATCAAATTTTAAATTGCTTCATATAGATATAATCAAATACTCACTGACAGTCCAAAACCAACAAACCATCCTCAAACTTATCTGAATTCTTTGAGGCTATGTAAAGTTTACGAATCACGATTGTTCCACCTTCTAGTTCCCCTTGAAAGAGACACCTTCCGCCAAAGACATCTCTAACTTTAAAAGAAAAAGAACCTGTTAAACGGTTTCCAGCTTGATTGAGTCGAATATCTGTAACATCTGAAACTGAAACAGGTGATTTATTACTCCCAATGCGAGTCCGGCATAACTCAACAACCTTTATAAGATCAGACGTAGCAGAACTTGAGTTTTCAGAAGGGAAAAAATCATATTCCTGAGCGGAAAGAGGATTAGTCATTATAAAATAGCTTAAATTCTTAGTCCCTGCTGCATCCGCCAAGATCCGCTGTCGCTCAGAGCCCGGAGCCATTGCCATTGCATTCATGCTTCTATAATCGGCATCTTCCTTAAAAGAAGTGACCGAATCTATAGCACGCTCAATTGATGTTTTTTTGCAAGACATATACAACAGCAAGCAAAGTGCTACTAAAAAACACAGCAAAACAGAATATCTGATTAAGATCGTTCGACGCATAAAAAATCCCCCATTTATAAATTGTATAAGTTAAACTCTGATTTACGAAATACTTAATGGATGTCCATGAACTTTTTGCGGAGGATATTTTCGAGCTTGACGCCACGCAGGACTTCCTTGATCTTTACAGAAGCACCGCCTTCTCCGTAGGGGTTGACGGACTGTTTTAAAGACTCCTTGAAATCGTGCGAGAAAAGCTTTATGAAGGCAGCTCGGATTGAGGCTTCATCACTGGCGCAATCAATCACGCTGGCGGCTTTTAAACGGCCTTTCTGACGGTCTCCGATATTGATCGTTCCGATGTGGAAAGTCGGAGCCTCAAGCAGGCCGCTCGACGAGTTGCCGACTACAGCATCAGCCATGCTCATTGCGGAAAGATATCCTTTGCTGCCCATTGAATAGTAAGCTGCCGAATTTTCGGGATATTTACGCACAAAATCATCAATCGCCTCGGCAATGCCCGAACTTCCGGCATCGGCATTGGGTTTGGTAAAGATAATAAAAGTGTCAGGCAGATTCTCCTCAAGCACGTTGAGGAGGCGTTTAAACTGCCCGGCGGGACTTTCGGAATCCAGCGTAACGGGATGATATGTTACAAGAAGATTACGTTTTTTGAGTTTGAGTGAAAAGATTTTTTCAAATTCCTCACGACTGAAAAGAGGAGTGCGTTTTATTACATCCACACCGAGGCCGCCTGTGTCAAAAACACGAGTCGGAGCCTCGCCCATCTGAATAATACGTTTGCGGTACTGTTCAGCGGCGGCAAAGTGGAGGTGAGACATCTTGGTTATCGCGTGACGGATAGCCTCATCCACCGCGCCTTCACTGCGTTCACCGCCGTGAATGTGGGCGATGGGAATATTGAGGAGCATGGCGGCTGAAACAGCGCCGAAAATCTCGTATCGGTCGCCTAATACCACAACGATATCAGGCTGGAATTTTTTATAGGCATCACTGAAACCTTTCACTGCCTCGGCAACTGAATAAGCCATTGACAGATCGGTATTCTCATCGACAGGAAGCGGAATTTCGGCATCCGGTTTAAAGCCGTCGTTGATGATATCACTGAGCGTCCAGCCGAATTTTTTGGACAGATGGGAACCTGTCACGAAAAGAAGAGTTTCGACTTCAGGCTCAGCTTTCAAGTCCTTGATGAGAGGTTTTAAAAGTCCATATTCGGCTCTTGAGCCGGTAACAATGCAAATCTTACGTTTGGAACTCATTCAATGTCCTCCTGAATGATTTCATCCGGCATGTAATCACGAGAAGCGCAGAGGTTCAGAACGCGATCCCATTTCATCGGGGAAATCCCTGTGCCGGGACGTTTTACCGTTATGTTTTCGGTCGAAAAAGGCTCTCCCTGCCTTATGAATGAAGCAGCGACAATACTCTTGCGTGCGATCTTCATATTTTTGAATTCGACATCACAAGGCTTCTTGACGCCGTCGCCGAGAGCAAGCGAAATGTTGCGGACGGAACGGACAAGCGCGGCAAGAGAAAGGGGATCAATACTTGCCTTGTGATCGGGGCCTGGCATAGTCCGGTCAAGAGTAAAATGTTTTTCAATGATAGTCGCACCGAGAGCAACGGCGGCGGCGGAAGCCTCAATGCCTTCGCTGTGATCTGAATAGCCGACCTCACATCCGAAAAGCTCTTTAAGCGTATTGATGGCTCTGAGGTTCAGATCTTTGAAAGCGGCAGGATACTCGGTCGTACAGTGCAGTATACTGATTTTCGAGCGCGGAGTTCCGGCTTTTTCGAGAACTTCAAGTGCGGCGGCAATCTCCTGCTGGATGCACATTCCGGTTGAAAGGATGATTTTCATACCGCATGCCCCTGCCCTGCGCAGATAAGGAAGATTGGTTATTTCTCCTGAAGGAATTTTCAGGGCTGAAATGCCAAGAGAAGCAAGGAAATCAATGCTGTCGATGTCAAAAGGAGAGGAAATGAACTCGATCGATTTTTCACGGCATCGCTGAATGAGGACTTTATGAAAGTCCTGAGAAAGCTCAAGCTTGCGGAGCATTTCCGCCTGAGACTCTCCGGCGGAACCGTTTCTGATCTGATATTCGGCCTTGGGAGCGGAAAAACAGACGAGTTTATCAGCTTTGAAAGTCTGAAACTTTACGGCATCGGCACCGGCTTCGGCGGCGGCATCGACGAGACGGAGCGCCAGCTCTTCAGAACCATTATGGTTAACACCAGCTTCGGCAATTACAAAAACATCATTTTTTGTCACGATTAATCTTTCTTGCAGGAACCCCTATAACAGTCACCGAGTCCGGAACAGGACTGACGACAACGGAACCGGCTCCGACCAGAGACCAGGAGCCGACACTGACATGATCTCTCACGCAGGAAGCAAGCCCGATAAAGGCTCCTTGCTTAACAAGAACGCCTCCGCCGCTCACAGCCGAGGGGGCAAAGTGGACATAATCCTCAAGCAGATTGTCGTGTTCAACGACAGCGGCGGTATTGATAATGCAGTGATGTCCGACCTTGGCGTAAGGCTGAACAACCGCTCGCGGCATGAGAACGGAACCGGCACCTATAGTTGCCGATTTCGAGACATAAGCAGTCTCATGCACAAAGGAAGCCCAGCGTTCCTCAGGAACTTTCATCTTCTCGACAACAGAACGTCTGGCAATATTGCTGCCGATTGCGGCGATAAATTTGCAATGAGGATTTGAAGCGGCAAACTCAAGTGCCTCGGAATCACTGTAAATATAGCGGATACCATGAGGCAGATAGGCCTCCAGTCCTTTCTTTACGGGATCGGCGGAAATGACTGCGACGATCTTCCAGAGATCGGAACGGGCAAGGAGCATATCGATAAGAACAGCGGCATGTTCTCCGGCTCCAATCACAACAAGCTCAGAAACGCTCATAAGACTCGATCTCCATCATCACTTTTTCTTATATAGAAGATATATTCATCACAGAAGATTTCAACCTCGAAAATGCAGAGTTCTATACACAAAGTAATATTAATCGAAAATCATACTAGATATAAAAGAAGATAGAGATAGATTAACGCTATTGTTAATAGATAAAAAAAGGGGAGCATTTATATGGAAAATACACTTATGACATTCAAGCAAAAAGACAAAATCATAAATGATATCCTAAAAACAACTCTATCTATCGAACAAATCGCAAACGCCTTTTACTTTCAACTTGCAGAGTCTACATGTGATGCGTCAATGCATGATTTTTGGCTCAAGATGGCAGGAGAAGAACAAACTCATATTCTTTTCTGGGAAAAAGCACTTAAGCTGGCAGAAGAAGAAAAAATTCCGCAAATATTTGATGCCCCGGAAAAAATTCTAAACGAATTAAATGTGTTACTTTCGACCCTGACCAATCTTTTTGACTCCATAACTGAATGTACGATAGATTCCAAAAAGGCTTTACTCCTTTCGTTCAAAATTGAGTTTTATAATATTCATATAGGATTGGCGCCTCTATTCAACGTTATAAAAAGGATCTCCGG
>JAKJHH010000195.1 GCA_022703965.1 Verrucomicrobiota bacterium | reverse complement strand
CGAATGGGATCTTAACAAAAAACAGGACGACCCGCTGGATGAAACTCTGATACTCTGGGCAACAAACGGATACTGCGAGGAAACGGAAGCATGGAAAAACACGTGAGCGAAACAATCGCAGACGTCTGCATGGTTCTGGAAGGAACCTATCCCTTCGTGCACGGAGGCGTTTCCTCCTGGGTTCATGAACTGATCTGCAATCAGCAGGATCTGACGTTCTATCTGGTCTGCATAGTTCCGCCCGGCTTCAAAGGAGAACCTTGCTTCAAAATGCCCGATAATATCAAAGGAATGCAGGTCATCCCGCTTGGCTATATCAGGAAAAACCACAACCCATTCCGCTTTATCAGCAACCATGCCAAAGAATTCTTCAAAAAGGCGAGAGAACCGCTCAGAAGAATGGTAAAGCAGGAGTCTTCAGACGAGGATTTCAAGAGAATCGTCAGCATTTTCGACAGCTACAGGGACAAACTGGATCATCATGACCTCATGAACTCCGAATACGCCTGGGATGTTCTTATCGAGATATACAGCGAAACCATGCCTGAAATCTCATTCATCGATTTTTTCTGGTCATGGCGCACTCTCATCGGAGGTCTCTTTTCGATGATGATGGCTGAAGTACCTCCGACAAAATGCATACACTCAATCTGCACCGGCTATGCAGGCATTCTGCTTGCCAGACTCAAAGCCGACAGAGGGACTCCATGCATACTCACGGAACACGGCATTTACACAACGGAGCGACGCTTTGAAATCGCTTTTGCGGACTGGCTGATCGATCAGAAAACATTCTCCATGTCGGTTAACAAGAAAAAGCAGAATTACGAACTTCGCGACCTCTGGACAGACTTCTTCGTCCAATACGGACGCATCTGCTATCAGGCCTCGGATGCAGTAATCAGTCTTTTCAGCGACAACAAAAACATCCAGATATCCGGTGGAGCCGATCCCGCAAAATGCAGCGTCATCCCGAACGGCATCAACATCAAGAAATTCGGCTCGATAATTCCCTCGAACGCACACGGTCCCACAGTCGCCTTCATCGGACGAATTGTTCCTATCAAGGATGTCAAAACCTACATCCGCGCGATCTCCCTGCTCTCCAAGAACGTGCCCGACCTCACGGCCTACATAATCGGCGGATACGACGAAGATCCTGAGTATTATCACGAGTGCCTGGATCTCATCGAAGAAGAATATCTGACTGAAATAATCAAGCTCACAGGCAAAGCCGACATCGTAAAATATCTTCCCGAGGTCGATGTCGTTGTGCTTTCCAGCATAAGCGAAGCCCAACCGCTCGTACTGCTCGAAGCCGGTGCTGCCGGTATTCCTTCCGTTGCGACAAACGTCGGCTCCTGCCGTGAAATTCTGGAGGGCTTCGAAGGCGATAATTTCGGACAGGGAGGAGTCCTGGTTCCGCTCTCCTCGCCTCAGGCAATTGCCGATGCGCTCTCCAAGCTGCTGCTGGACGACAAATTCCACGCCTCATGCTCGGAAGCGATAAAGAAGAGAGTCTATAAATATTACAGGTCGGAAGACCAGTTCCGCTCATATCATGATCTCTACACAAGTATGATCAAATGCGGAAGCAGCCTCGGAGGTAACAAAAATCCATGGCAGGCATAGGATTCGTATTAAGAAAAATGTCCCAGCAGGACAACCTGAGCGGCTGGATCAGGGCGCACATCAATTCCGTCATTCTGGCGACGGGACCGTGGATTTTCACAATTCTGGCTTTCTGGTTTATCCGTGTTACGGTTGCTCCGTTCATGGATTCCGAAGAGTCCGTGGACTTCATGACAATCATCATTTACAACTTCTCGTTTTCATCCATCTTCTGCGGACTTATCAATCTTGTCGCAACCCGTTACATTGCCGACTGCATCTATAGAAAAGATACTAGCAGCATTCCGTCCATGATGATCACAATAGTGCTGCTGACTCTCCTGACTCAGACGCCTCTAGCAATATGGTTCTATTTCAAGGTCTTGAACCTCGGCAAATACGTCGCTCTCTTTGCAGTCATGAATTACCTGATTGTTTCGATGATCTGGCTGACAAGCATATTCCTGACGACCATCAAAAACTATAATGCCGTAACCTTCGCCTTCGGAAGCGGCCTCATTCTTGGAACAGGCGCGGCGTATGGGCTCGGATGTTTTTACGCTCTGAGCGGAGTTATGGGAGGATTCAATATAGGACTCGGCTGCTGTCTGGCTCTGCTCATGGCGTGCATACTCAGCGAGTACCCTTATCCACTCAAACTGTCGTGGTCAATCATTCTCTACATGAAAAGGTACTGGATCCTGATTCTCAGCGGCTTCGCCTACAATATGGCTCTCTGGATCGACAAACTTATAATGTGGTTTGCCCCTGACTCCTCTCTGCTTGAGTCAGGTATAAGAGTCAACTTCAACTATGACAGCGCCATGTTCATGGCATATCTTTCCATTATTCCGGCTCTCGGAGTATTTATGTTCAGCCTAGAAACAAACTTTCATGAGAAATGGATAACCTTCTATAACGACATCAACAACAAAGCCAACTTCGCCCAGATAAAACAGAACCAGATCGACCTCATAGACTCAGTCAAACGAGGAATCAACAGCTTCGTTGCCTTTCAGGGCTTCTTTACCTTGATCCTGATACTCACGGCTCCCGAGTTGCTCCATCTCATCGGAGTATCGATGCTGAGGCTTGGAGCCTTCCGCTTCGGTCTTGCCGGAGTCTTTTTTCACATGCTTGTACTCTTCCTTACGATCATTCTTTCATATTTCGACTGTAAACGTTCCATCCTGCTTATTCAGACGACATTCTTTGTCTTCAATGGAGTCCTCACATATCTTGCGATGCAGACAGATTTCGTTTATTACGGTATCGGCTATATGATCGCTGCCATGATCACATTCGCAGTAGCGGCGGTCATAACCATCCGCGAACTTAAACTGCTCCCTTACCATTCATTCGTCACCAACAACGAATCCGTCGATCAGTAAGTGCTGCATTTCTTTATCTTTTCGTCAGAAAATCCATATCAACACGAATGAAAAGATTTTCTTCTTTATTCATTAACTATGCTCTTGCTTTTTTATTCATATTATGATAAAATCTTCATCGCTGAACCGGTTCAGCGACTTAATAAACTAAGGATTCGAATGGCAGAAAAAATCACACTTCAAGATATAGCCAGACACGTCGGTGTTTCCAAAGCCCTTGTATCCATGTACCTGAACAACAAGACTGCCGGTCGTGTAGCAGAGGAAACAAAACGAAAAATTGATCAGGCTGTAAAGGATCTTAATTATAAGCCGTCGCTCATGGCTCAGGCGCTTTCATCCGGAAAAACCAGAACAATAGGCATGATTTGCGGAGGACTCAAAAATCCTTACTTCGCCTATCTTGTTGAAGACGCCATGGAAGAGGCGGCAAAACATGGCTATCAGTTGCTCCTTGCGTTGACAAGATGGATTCCACAGGAGGAAGAGAAGGTTTTGGAGAATCTTCTGCAACGCCAGATCGACGGGCTGATATCCTGCATTGACACCCCCCGAGACTCAAGTACCAGACAAATACTGTTGGATTCCAAAATTCCGGTTTTCCGCATGAATGAGCCAGAAAGTGACTTTTCCAATATCAGCACGGATTTAAGTCCGGGATTAAATGAGGCAATGCGCCGTTTCGCAGAAGAAGGATATCATACCGTTCATGGCAGTTTTTATGCAAATTCGATATGGCCTGCCGCCTTCATGGAAGCAGCTAAGGCATATAGGCTTAATGCTGAAATAATGTCTGAAAGTCTAAATGAAAAAGATATCAGACAACTTGTAAACAGCCAGAGCGATCCGCAAGCTCACGGGTACATTGTAAACGGATATAGAAGTCTCATGTATCTGCAAAAAAGTCTGGCAGATATTCCGGATTCGCGCCCATCAATAGTAATCGGGCTTGATGATTATTTTATACTTCAAAACTTCGACTGTATCAAAGGATCTATTTATACCGACACCCCGGAAATAATCCGCAGTACAGTACAGCGTCTGATCAAATCCATTGAAACACCAGCCATAAGCAACAGAAGCGAAATCGTCAGTCAATCCATCTTCCTCGACAGGGATGCTTCCGCAAAGCGCCAGCAGAAACTTTTACTATATCAATCTGCTATAAATTTTCCGTCTCAGGCGGAGAGAATTTGAAAAGAGGTACCATATGACTGCACTGAACAGCACAAGAAAAAATCCCGCTTTCTTTACCCTCATCGAATTACTCGTGGTAATTGCGATCATCGCGGTTCTTGCCGGAATGCTTCTTCCGGCACTGAGCAAGGCAAAGGAGAGCGCAAAACAGATACAATGTGCAGGTTCAATGAAACAGATGACAATGGCTGCCGCATCCTATGCCTCACAGAACAATGACTGGTGGCTTCCTTTCAGAATGCCGGCTGCCGGAGAAGCAGCCTCGACCAATCGTCGCTGGCCGAACAACAAGGAATTCGTCTCGCTCCTTGGCGTTAAAGTCTATGATGCCGGAGATCTCTGGGGAATCGGTTATTGGGACGGTTCTTTTCTCTGCCCGTGCAATCCATACGCCGAAAAATGGGGCAGATACCGTTCCGCATGGGCAATATACGGAGCCCTTTATGTGGGCGGAGATACTATTGACCTCGGCGACGGACAAAGCGTCAGTATGTTCCGGATGTCGCGCATAAAAGCTCCCTCAACAAGCCTTGCCTTTGCCGAGGTCGTCGCCGGAGCTGAATACATGATGTATAACGGCGGCATCACCAGCTGGACAACAAAAGGTGATAACGTCCTGGGCAGCGACCGCGGTCTGGCATTCCGCCATGGCGGAGGAAGATTCCTCAACACAACATTTTATGACGGTCATGTCGAAAACCGCAATTATACTAAAATGATCTGGCAGAATAATCCTCAACAATACTTTCCTTATGGAACAGTAATTTACTGATTCTCTTCTCATTCTCTATTTATACTCTGTAACAATAACCGGAAAGGGTTCTGAATATGCGCCTTAATATCTTTGTGCTGCTCTTCCTAGTGACTGTTTTTTCCGTCTCTGCGGACAATATTATCTTTAAAGAAGCCTTCAGCTCTGCCGAGTCCATCAAAAAATATACGGCATGGAATCTCAGGCCGGAAATTATCACGAATAATGATGCCTCGGTATGCATGAAGCTTCAAGTTGCGGAGCGGACTGAACATGCTAATTTGAAAATAACTTTTCAGCCTGTGCAAATGGCGGGCAAATGGATTGAAGTATCCGCAAACATCAAAGGTGAAAATGTCGCTCCGGCAAAGGCATCCTTCAACGGCGCAAAGTTCATGCTTCCGGTGCAATGCACAAGCTCAACGACATATTTCGGAGCTTCCATGAAAAGCGGTTCTTTTGACTGGGAACGCATTTCCTTCAAAGCCGTTATTCCTGAAGATGCCAGGAAAATCGAGCTCATTCTCGGTTTTCAGGATTCCTTTGGAACCCTCTTAGTCAAAGATTTAAAAATAGAGGAAATCGGAGTTCCGCTGAACCTCTCAAAACTTGCCAACATGGGACTTTCCGACAAAACTTCCTCGGACGGTAAAGGAGGATGGTCGGATCAGGGATCTGACAACGATGCATCCAACTTCAAATACCACAAAGATAATCTTTATGCAGGAATCCCCTTCCGTCTTATAAAGCCCGATGAAAATGACGGAAAGGCTGTCCTGAGCATGAAATCTTCAAAGTTCCCGGCAGGTCTGGAATCTGCTGAACTGAAAAGCGCTTATCCTGTGAACTGTTCATATCTTTATGTCCTGCATACGGTCTGCCACGGAGCTCCAGGAAATGCCGGATTCATAGAAGTCACAGGAAAGGACGGAGCAAGTCAAACAATCCCCGTCGAACTCGGACGCGATGTATCGGACTGGTGGAATCCCAAACGTTCCGCAAACGCCTGCCCGGCAGCTCAGTGGCAGAACGCCAGCGGAGGAACCGTAGGTATTTACGCCTCGAAATTCAGGCTTGATCCCGGTATATCCCCCGTTGTTTCAGTTAAATTCCGCGGCATAAACGGAGTTCCGGTATGGATCATTCTCGGCGCTACGCTTTCCGAAAACAACTACGAATTCCCGAACATCGTTCAGGTGAGCACCAAAGCAAACGACAGATGGAAGGCAATGCCGACTGTTCCTCCTTATGTCCTTTCAGGTTCCGCACTCGACCGCAGTCAGCTTACAGAAAACATAGATATCACCGAGCGTGTCATCACAAATAAAAACGGACAACTGGCTCTCTCAGGAAAGCCGGAAATTCCTGTCCGTTTTCTTTGCGTAGCGGATTCCTATCACACAATATTCGGACTCTTCAAGTCAAAAAAGGATATCGAAGACTATACCCGTCAGCTCAGGATGCAGGGCTACAATATGGCTCGTCTGCATTATTTCGACGACATGCTGATGAAAGACGCCAAAAAGCCTCTGGAATTCAATCAGGATGTACTCGACAGATTCGATTACTATGTATTCTGCATGAAGAAAAACGGTATATATCTCAATCTCGACGCCATGTGCAGTCCATGCGGTTATGAACCCGGTTATGCATGGGCAAAGGATAAGTACGGACGTGATTACGGTTTCGATATTTACTTCCTCGAAAAAAGCCGTGAAAACTGGCGTCAGGGAGTCAGACAGCTCCTTACGCACATCAATCCGTATACGGGAACGGCCTTGGTAGACGATCCGGTACTGGCTATCGTCAACGGTAAAAACGAGCAGGAATTCGCAATGATGGAATGGAAATATCCTGCCAACGCTCAGTATATGATTCCCAGCTGGCGCGAATTCATTAAACGCCGCTATAAAAGTCTTGACGCTTATAACAATGCGTGGAAACTGAACATAAAAAGCTGGGAGGAAATTCCGCTCTTCACTGCTGAAGAATCCCGTGAACGCGGCACCAAAGGAACAGATGTCGTACTTTACAAGTCTGAGCTCGAAGGAAATCAGTATAAATGGTATGTCGATGAACTCAGAAAAATCGGTTACACCGGTATTGTGACCAACTACGACATGGGACAATCCCTGCGTTACATCGCACTGCGAAAAGATTTTCAGGCAGTCGGAATCCATTCCTATCATGCTCATCCGTCCAGCTCGGGACTCAAGGAGGAAACAATTGACCAGTCCAGCGCCATTGCAAACTCAAACGCAATGTTCCGAGGCATCAACAGCACAAGACTGAGCGGTAAAGCCCTGCTCACAACCGAATACGGAGTCGTTTTCTGGAACAAATATCGCTATGAAGAAGCCTTCACAATGGGAGCCTATTCAGCTTTTCAGGATCACTCCGCTTTGACGGTTCACTCTCAAACTGTTTCCATACGCCCGGAACAAATCATCAAACCCTTCGGATGCACAGCCGATCCGGTCATTCACGCCTCGGAATTCCTTACCGCATACCTCTTTCGGCGCGGAGATGTCGCTCCGGCAAAAGTGAAAGTCCGCCTCGATCTTGACTCGAAAGCAATGTTCGCCAACGGCAGCTTTAATGAAGGCATACATTACGGACAGTCACGTCTCTGCCTGCTGACGGGTGCTTCATGCGCTGTCGATCCTGATTTTCCTGTCCAGAAAAATGAGCTGTCTCTTTCAACTGC
>JAKJHH010000194.1:3275-7673 GCA_022703965.1 Verrucomicrobiota bacterium | reverse complement strand
GAATCGCGGATCTTGAATAATCTCGTTTGCAGCGGATGCATAATCACAAACCAAGCTGCTTTGCACCCTGTTTTCACAAGTTATCTCAGCCTTGAAAGCTTGACGTACATTCGGATCGGAAACAGCTGTAAGTTTGCACGTAACGTCTTTTCCATAGAGAGACGTTTCAGGAAAAATTTCATCTTCTGTGTTTCCAAGATACTTGGAATGCGCAAGCAAAAGCGTCCCGTACTGAAGAGTACAGAGATTCTTTTCAAACATCGCGACCTGATCGTAAGCGCCGACAGGACTTTCATTTGAAACGAATCTCTGATTATACCAGTACTCCGCTTCGGGAGAAGCTTTTTTATACTCAATATTCTTGACTTTTACAGTACGGTCGAACTGCAAGTCAATCACCGCAGCCCCATCCACCTCCAGCTCCAAGATTGAACCGGCAACAGGATAATAGGCCACACCATTGTATTTCACACAGCTATTCTTGCTCCATGCAGGAATTCTCAAACGCAGCTTGCATCGACTCTTCAGTTTCACATCCAGCACTGCCTGACAGGAACCGAGATAATCTCCTCCTATCTTTATTTCTCCTTGAGGCAATTCAGCAGTAAAGGGCAAATAAAGATTTACGAAGACTCCTGAATCATCATACATGACGGAAGCGGAAGCGGCATTCATAAAGCCGCGAGGCACATTATTTACACAACAATGATTATGTGTAAATCCAGCTTGAATCATCGCATAATAGTGATGCCCATGCGAGCGAACCGCCCTTGCCCCCCATTTCCCGGAGCGATTAATGGATGCCAGAAAAGCATTGCTGTAAGCAAGTTCAAAATCGTCCATATAAGTACTCTCTCCGGTCAACTGGAAAAGCTCGGAGGCGGCACGCATCCAATGGATCGCATCACATGGCTCAGTAAGGGAGTTCAGAACTTCTGAAGCTCCTGCCAGCTGATCATTGAAACCTACGCTGAACATGTGATTCAGGTCGAATTTCTTTATAAGCGCATAAATATTCTTTACCGTGTCAAGATATTTCTGAGTTCCAGTACAACGATAGAGTTCAAGCAGTCCGTCTAGACATGAAAGCATTTCATAGACTTTCGTCCATGCTCTTCCGTCCGCATACCACGCATGAAGCGGCAGACTTGAGGTCGAATTAGCTATAAGATTCGGAGAACGTCCACTCTTCTCCTCCCAGCATGCGGCAATTTCGAGTGCAAAATCCAGATACTTCTGATTTCCCGTCTCTCTGTACAAGATCAAAACCGGCTTCATAATTGAGCAGCTTGGCAGTCCGACAAACATACCGGTGTCCGCAATCCTTATGGAGTTTTCGTGAAGCATGTCGATCAATTGATTTGTAAATCTGACAGCCGAATCAAGAATTTCTTTCTCACCAAGCAGTCTGTAAGTTTCCAGAAGTCCCCATAGAGTATACTTGCGACACCAGATATTCCAGTTCCAGCGACACCACTGCATATTTACTGGCAGTTCCCCGAGCTTAACCGGATTGACAGGATACACATGGAGTCTGTTTTTATAAGTGCCTAAATAGCCGTCTTCCTCCTGCATTGAGAGGAGATTATGAACGCCTTTTCTGATAAATTCCTTCAAGTCCTGATCGCCGGTATATTCGCAAACCTGAACCGCTGAAATAATCCACTTGCCCCAGAATTCGCCCTGCCAGATTCCTGTTATCCCATTAGCGTCATCAAGTTTGTTGCGAAAGGCATCTTCAGCCTCCTTATAGACAATTTGCTTTGCCTCATCCGAAAAAATCCGATGATGAAAAAAATTGGACATCAAATCTTCAACGGAACCATTGATTTTTGTTTTATCCAATGAAGGACAGCTTATGAGATTTTTTCTGGCATAGTCCATATTATTGAGTTCCCTATATATTTGTTCAGATTAAATTCTTGATATAAAAATATCTTTACTTATATTATATCAGTAGTAAAAGAGGAATATAATGGATAAAAATTCCAGCAACATGGATTTTTGTACAAAAAAGAAACTAAAGATCAAAGATTCGGAACTCTCTACAAAAAGCGATACTGAAGATCTGGATTTTCTTTCAGGCTTCACTCAAGCATCCAGACAGGATGAAGATACAAGCTGGCGCGGGCGTCGCTTTGACGAGTGGAATCTTATCTACGTCAATTCAGGAGAACTTGAAATATTTCCTGAAAAATCTCAAGCCTGCATCATTAAAACCGGCTCCATGGTACTTGTGGCTCCGGGCTATGTGAGAACCTATCGGCGTAACTCAAAAACCTCATTGCTGTTCTTCCATTTTAAAATGAACGGACATATAGATTCAACAGTGAAATGGAAAGTCTTGCAGGCGGGATTCTTTATTTATACACCTGACTGCAAAAGCAGAAGGCGCTGTCTGGCGGCACTTCAGGAAGCTCACACGCTGGCAATACATCGTCAGCGTGGCTGGTATAATCTGGCATATTCATTAGTTTCCACTGTAATCCATCGCGGCAATGCGGAGGCGCTTTCGGAACTCGACAACAAAGCCTTGGAAGAAGCCGCAAAAGTTCTGGCTAATCTTTCTCTGGCTCCTGACATGAATGAAGTCGCCCGTCTCTGCGGTTTTTCAAGGACATTGTTTTATGTAAAATTCCGTCAGTATTTCGGAGTTTCTCCGAGGGCTTATCGCGAGAATCATGTCTTCAGGAAAGCCCAAACAATGCTTGAAAACACAGATTATTCCCTTGAGCGAATCGCCTCCGAAATAGGTCTCAACGATCCTTTCTACTTTTCCCGTCGCTTCAGAATCCTTTACGGACTTTCTCCATCTGAATATCGCAAGCGCCTTAAGAAAGCATAGGGCTGGACTCAGTCTTTCTTCCTGAGTCCGAAATCCGGCGAGACCTTAATAAAAAGAAGCATGATAAAACCGGGAATTGTACACAGATTTACCCACAAAAAAAATGTTTTATATCCCATCCACTCCTGAATATAGCCGCTCAACATTCCGGGCAGCATCATACCGAGAGCCATGAATGCCGTCATAAATGCGTAGTGCGATGTCTTATAGCGTCCGCTGCTGTCCGCCAGATATACCATATAAAGCATATAAGCAGTAAAGCCGAAGCCGTATCCCAGTTGCTCAACGGCCACGCAGGATGCAATGATCCATAGATTCTGCGGCTGAAAATATGACATGTATACATAGACCAGATCAGGCAGATTTATGGCTATTGTCATGAGGAGAAGCCAGTATTTAAGTCCCTTCCATGCGGCCAGCCAGCCTCCTATAAGACCTCCGGCAGTAAGAAAGATGACTCCGATTGTCCCGTAAATAAAACCGACATCCACAGTTCTCAATCCAAGGCCGCCTGCATCCTGACTGTCAAGCATGAATGGCGATGCCAGCTTCAACAGCTGAGATTCTCCGAGTCTGTAAAGGAGCAGGAACAATATGCCGGCAAGAATTCCCTCCTTACCAAAAAATTGGCGGAATGATTCTGTCGCACCTGAAAAGAGGGATTCAGCCGCCACAGTCGCTTCTTTAGCCGGAAGTACAAACAGATGATAAATCGAAAACAGGAAAAACAAAACGGAGACAGCAGCCAGACAAAGTCCCCAGGCAAGATGAATATTGCCGGTTCTGAACACTAAATCGCAATCAGCCTGAATCTTTAATGATGGCAATGTCTGATACAGCAAGGCAACCGGCTTATCCCAGTTTTTATCATCAAATACAAAATAATCGCCGCTGACAATGCTGATACGCTTTTCTCCTGAGGATCGGCTGACATTGACCGTCAATTTCTTCTTAGGCTCCGGTTTTTCAGAAAGCCGATAGAAGATTATCCCGGGATAGCCTTTTTTAGCCCCGCTCGCCGTGATAAGATTTTCCGGGGAAATGCTTAGGCTTTTGATATCAGCCGTTACTCCTTCGGATGCCAGTTTATTCCATTTTACAACTGACTCGGCTAAAGTCTTAAATGATGTCTCTGAAACAGTAAGAAGGGGAATCTGGACAGACGTATTGGAAATCAGAAGCTCAGGATTAGTTTGCCCGGGTTCCCATTTGTCAGGCAACTGTGCTGCAAAAGGCAGAGAATGAACGGCCACAGGAACAGCTTCTATCTTAAGATATTTTGACGGAAGCCCGCTACTTTCCTGAATATAGCCTGCAAGCATGACAAGAAGTCCCTGCCCGGCCATCATCGAAAGCCTGTAAAAGGTATTCCTGATACCGACAAACCATGTCTGTTCATGAGAATTCAGCGAGGCAATATAAAAACCGTCGGCAGCAATGTCATGCGTTGCGGAATTAAAGGCCATCAGCCAGAAAATCAGCAGAGATATCTGGAAAAACAGAGGAAGTGGAACTGTCAGTGCGAGCGATGCAAAACAGGCTCCTGCTAAAAG
>JAKJHH010000194.1:0-3242 GCA_022703965.1 Verrucomicrobiota bacterium | reverse complement strand
ATTTTTTTTCTTCCGAAAACATCCAGCAGTGGACTCCACAAAGGCTTAATGACCCAAGGCAGATAAAGCCAGCTTGTGTAAAGCGCAATATCAATATTGGACATGCCAAGATTCTTGTACATGACAACCGACACAGCTGTGACAATAACAAAAGGCAGTCCTTCAGCAAAATATAGAGATGGAATCCACATCCATGGACTGCGTCCCGCATCGGATAGCTTACTCATATAACCTCAATTATTTAAGCCGCGTCAAGCAGCTTGAAGATAGCTTCAATCTCCGAGAATTTTGTTGTCAGTTCCAAGGAAAATTCCCTGAAGATTCATTTTGAGTGCTTCCGGGTTGTTGGCGGCAAGCAAAGCTTCTTCCTCAGTAATGTCGCCGTTGTTTATGAGCTTGAGAAGCGACTGGTTGAAGGACTGCATTCCGTCCTCGCCGCCGCCTTCGATAGCCTGAGGCAGCTTTTCGAGTTTATCCCGTTCAAGAAGCTTGCGTACAATCGGAGTATTGACCATGATTTCCACGGCAGGAATTACCCCGCCACCGAAAGCTCTCGGCAGAAGACGCTGTGCGACAATGCTTTTGAGATTAATTGCAAGTGCTTCCCGTATTGACTTCTGCTCCTGATGAGGAAAGAAATCCAGAATTCGGTTTATCGCCTGCGAGGCTGTTGTCGAGTGAAGGGTGGTAATTACAACGTGCCCAGTGTCTGCCGCATGAAGTGCAGCTTCAAAACTTTCTCTGTCGCGCATTTCGCCGACCATTATGATGTCGGGGTCTTGACGCAGGACGTGTATCAAAGCGCTTCTGAAATTAGGCGTATCCAGCCCGATTTCTCTTTGTTCAAAGAAAGATTTTTTGTCGAAGAATTCATATTCAATCGGGTCTTCGATGGTCACAATGTGCTTGCGCATGTTTAAATTCACGTGTTCAAGCATTGCTGCCATTGTCGTGGACTTACCTGAGCCTGTTGTTCCACAGACCATGATGATCCCGCGCTCGGATTCCGCTATATTGGCAAGAAAAGCAGGAACACCAAGCTCTTCAAAGTTCATAATTCTGTTTTTGACATGGCGCATACATATGCAAGTTTCGCCGCGCTGCTTATGGACATTTACACGGAAGCGTCCGAGTCCGTGAGCGACAAACGAAAGGTCTACGTCTCCGATTGTATTGAATTTCTGCATCTGATCGGCATTCATCATACCGTTGATAATGTTGTGTATGAATTCGGAGTCCGGAATAAAGTCAGTATCAACCATGCTTCCTTCAATACGAATTGCGACGGGACGATCTTCCTTTATATGCCAGTCAGAGGCTTTTGAGTTGATTCCCAGTTCCAGAATCGCCTGAAATGAACTTTCGCTTCCCATAAAAGAATCCCTCTCTCAATATTAAAACTTATAAGCAGCCATCTTAACGAGCATTTCTCTGGTTGCCTGCTCGATTCCAGTGTAAATGGATCTTGATATTATACTGTGTCCTATATTCAGTTCATGCAAGTGAGGAATGCGTAAAACGTCATCAATATTTACATAATCAATACCGTGTCCTGCGTTCACCTCAAGTTTCAAGGTATTGTGTGCATACACCGCGGCCTCGATGAGTCTATTGAGTTCCTCTTCCTTTTCCTGAACAGAACGCAGAAAAGCATTCGCGAAAGAGCCTGTATGCAATTCGACAAACGGAGCTCCGCTCTTTGCGGCTGCCTCAAGCTGTTCTTTGTCCGGATCAATAAATATGCTGACAGTTATTCCTGAATGGGAAAGCCGTCTGACCGCATCGCTGATCTTATCGAATGAGCCTACGACATCAAGGCCGCCTTCCGTCGTAAGTTCCTGACGCTTTTCCGGAACAAGACAGCAATTCGCCGGTTTCAGACGGCAGGCTATCGCTATCATTTCCTCGGTCACAGCCATTTCCATGTTGAGGCGGTTGACAGAGCTTGCCAGTTTTTCCATGTCGGAATCCTGTATGTGACGGCGGTCTTCACGCAGATGAGCTGTTATGCCATCCGCCCCTGCTTTCTCACAGAGCAGAGCTGCGGCAAAAGGATCGGGATAAACAGACTTGCGAGCCTGTCTAAGCGTTGCGACGTGATCTATATTGACGCCAAGTTTCAGCATAGAATAATTCCTTTCAGATTAATTCCCCTTTGATGGTTTTGCGTATCTTTTCAACCGCCCTGAAGAAGACTTCATCGCTGCTGAAAAGCGGCTGGAATATCAGTGGAGCCTTTATCTTCAGACGGTCCATTGCCTGAATCCAGGGGAAAATATTGTTTTTATTGATAAATTCTTCAGAATTGACAGTAAGCTTCAAGGCTGAGATATCAAAACGTAAATGACGCAGATAATTCTCTATGTCGAAGTCCGGTCTTGTTTCCGAAAGAAAATAGTCGGGCACACAGGCGAAGCCCGGCATCATCATGTCTCTCATGAATAATGAGACCGCCTCGGAAAGGAGCGGATTGTCATAGTGAATACTGAATGACAGATTGATTTTCAGGCCGGAGCCATATATTGCAGCCGCCATTTTTTTCATCAGCTCTCTGGATGAGTCCATGACATCATATGAGTTTATGATTGAATCCATGTCAAAATCCATACTTCCGAATTCGGCACCGCGTTCTCTGGCAGACAGTGCTATTTCAGCAAAACGGCTTACGAAGTCACGTTTCAATGATGCAGTCTGTTCGTGCATGCATCGGACAATCGAGGCGGGAATTATGTCCGCTATATAAATTGAACTTGCTTTATATTGTTTTTTGAAAAGACTGAAATCCTCAATGTCAACAAAACTCTGCGGCAGTTCCAGAACCGGGAAATCCTTGGAAAAACCGGAACAGGCAAAAGCCATCGGATCTTCCGTTCCTTTAAGGCTCAGACCGTAAATTCTTGCTGTCTCCTGATTCAAAGCTCCCACCCAGCCTTCCTCAGCATATCTTCAGAAATACTGTGAGATACTTTGGCTCCGGCGGACGACGCAAAAAGATTCTCCAGCTGGTGCCGCACATATTTGCCTATAATATCAGCCTCAAGATTAACCGGAGACGCTTCTTTTCTGGCAGATAACGCGGTATCCTTTATCGTAACAGGAATTATATGTACTGTAAATAGATTGCCTGAAACGGATACAATGGTCAGAGAAATCCCGTCAATTGCGACACTCCCTTTTTCGACTATATAAGGAGCTATGCTTTCCGGGAATTCAATTGAAAAAGCCCAGTCGCTTCCGGCCTT
>JAKJHH010000193.1:3956-7710 GCA_022703965.1 Verrucomicrobiota bacterium | reverse complement strand
GTCCCCTTCGTCCTTGCCGTCCTTGCTGTCCCTTGGCCCCGCGGGCTATAATGCCCCCGGCGAAAGTGGAGTGGGCGGCCGCTCGCTTCGGCGGGAGGAAAGTCCGGACTCCACAGGGCGGGGAGCCCTTTCGATAAGGAAGGGTGCCGCGGACAATATTCCGCGGAAAGGAAAGCGCAACAGAAAGTATACCGCTTTTCAGAAATGAAAAGTAAGGGTGAAACGGCGGGGTAAGAGCCCACCGGGTAAATGCGAGAGCATTACCGCAAGGCAAGCCCATCCCGGAGCAAGGCCAAATAGGGGATAATGCTACTGCCCGTAGCGTCTGAATCCCGGGTACTGGCCGCTAAGACAGATGGTCGCCGCGTCAGAATTCGTTCTGACAGTACAGAATCCGGCTTATGCCGCTACCGTCACTTTGTAAAGAAAAAGGGAGATTGTTTCGTGAGCATAGAACAACTGAAGGCATCGATCAGAGATGTTCCTGGCTTTCCGAAGGAAGGCATCATCTTCAAGGACATCACACCTTTGCTTCAGCATTCCGAACTTCTTAACGAAACACTTGATCTTCTGGCCGCTTTGCACAAATCAGAAAAAATTGATCACATTGCCGCGATAGAATCGCGCGGCTTCATATTCGGTGCGGCACTGGCCGCCAAAATGGGTGTTTCATTTGTTCCTATAAGGAAAAAAGGCAAACTGCCATATCATACAATCGAAGAAAGCTATTCACTGGAATACGGCACAGCAACAATCGAAGTACATGAAGATGCTTTCAAGCCCGGCGACAAAGTCGTCATACTGGATGATGTTATCGCTACCGGAGGAACTGCCGCAGCATCCGCAAGACTGGTGGAAAAACTTGGTGCTCAAGTCGTGTCAATCGACTTTCTTATAGAACTCGGATTTCTGAACGGACGAGAGGTTCTTAAAGATTATAAAGTCAATTCTCTGATTCTTTTCTAAGTTTTGAGAGAAGACGCTTTGACGACTTGATTGTTTCCGGTTATTTTATAAAAATAAACTAAGTCAGGCCTTAAATATGAAATATGCTGTTATAAGTGATATCCACGCCAATCTTGAGGCATTTTCTGTAGTTCTTGCAAAGTGCAAAGAACTTGGCATAACCGAGTACATCTGTCTGGGCGACATCGTTGGCTATAACGCGAATCCCAAAGAATGTCTTGATATGGTTCGCAATCTAAGTCCTATCGGAGTAGTAAAGGGCAACCATGACGAGTACGTGTCCAACAACGACACCGAAATGGAAGGCTTCAATCCTCATGCAAAGCAGGCTGTAAACTGGACCAAGGATCATCTTTCGGCTGAAGACCGCGCATGGCTTTCGGCTCTGCCGATGAGGCTGACAGTCAAAGGCACCAGCATTACAATTGTCCATGCGACTCTCGACTCGCCGGAAGCATGGGGATACATATTTGATGTTCATCATGCCGCCGACAACTTTTCATATCAGTTCACACAGCTCTGCTTCTGCGGTCATTCCCACGTGCCGATAGCTTTCTGTAAAAAGCCGGTGACAGTAAAATCTGACAAACCGATAGAAGAACTGACAGACTGGGCCTACAAGCGCAACGAAGGCATGATTCCAGCCAACACACAGGAAGCCGATTCAATGACTGTCGATCTTCAGAACGGATATAAGTACCTCATAAATGTCGGAAGCATAGGTCAGCCGAGAAACCGCGATCCCAGAGCCTCTTTCGCAGTCTTTGATTCCGACGCCAAGAGAATCACCAGATATCGTTTGCCATATGACATCAAGACGGCACAGGAGAAGATACTCGCGGCAGGCCTCCCGGAAAAACTTGCACTGCGACTCGAACGCGGAAATTAATCCGTATTCCTCTCTCAGTCACATAATCAGGAATCTGCCAATGTCCGAAAAAGCGCAAGTCAACTCGATCCTGATCGTCAAGCCAAGCAGTCTTGGAGATATTGTCCACTGCATGCCAGCCGTCATGTTGATTCACAATAAGTACCCGGACGCAAAAATCGACTGGCTCATACATCCGGCTTTTGCGGATATCCTTGACTATCTGCCTTTCATTCGGAAAAGGATTCTTTTCGACAGAAAAAATCTCGGTTCTCCGAAAACTTTTCTTCCCGCGATGTTCAAGCTTTTCAGAGCAATAAGGTCTGAGCGCTATGATATGGTCATCGACTTTCAGGGACTCCTCCGCAGTGCCTCAATATCCCGTCTTGCCAGGGCAGGAATTCACGCAGGCTTAAAGCGTCCGAAAGAGCAAGCCGCATCTCTTTTTTACAGCAGAAAAATTTCGCCGTCCGGAAAGCTGACTCACGCGCTGGAAAAAAATGTCGCTCTGGCAGCAGAACTGATGGGCTCCGCAGATGCTTCAATACCCGAGCTGGAACTGCCTGTCATAAAGAAGAATTTCAACTCCCTGAGAAAAATCCTTGCCGAGGAAAATTGTTTTCCGGACAGCACGCGTCCCTTTGTAACTGTTATTCCGGGAGCAAGATGGGAAACGAAAAAATGGCCTCCTGCGTTTTTCGCGGACGTGCTGAACAGGATCAATCAGCGTTTTCCTGCTGCGGTCTTCCTTCTGGCTGGCGCTGCCTCAGATAAAGATACTTGCGTACAGATAAAAGAATTGACTCCGAACGCCTCCGTTTTCGTTCTCGCCGGGAGAACCGGTATGGGCGAGCTGCTTGAGCTAATGAGGCAATCCAGCGCAACACTTACTAATGACAGCGGCCCGATGCATATTGCAGCCGCCCTAAAAACTCCGGTCTTTGCCCTTTTCGGCCCGACATCTCCTGAAATGACAGGTCCCTACGGCATGCGGAACAGAATATTCACAGCAAAGCTGGACTGCATAAAATGTCTCAAAAAAACATGTCCGACGAAAAATTGTCACAGCTCAATAAAACCTGAAACAGTAGCCTCTGAAATAATAACTTTACTTGAAGAGAGAATGAAAAAATGAAAAATCTGCGTCTTCTGCTCTATCTCTTAGTCTTCACAATCATCTCTGGATTACCAGCCAATCTCTACGCCCAGCTTGGAATGCGACTTGATCTCAGTCAGTCCGTATACCTGAAATATGAACCTGTTTTTGCCAGACTCTATATCCGAAATCTGACAGGACAGCCTCTCTCTTTTTCAGGGCACAGCACGCTAACTTTTGAAATTGAAGCACCGGGCAAAGCTCTTGCCGAAAAAATTGCAGAGCCTACAGAAGTCCTTAATGAACTGATACTTCCTCCCGGCGCAACAAAAGAGTTGAGAATAAGACTCAGTGACTACTACAAACTGCGCCGCTCCGGGTTTTATGCAATCAGAGCAATCATACAGCATGATGCGGTACAGGACAAATATACTTCAAACAACCAGACCTTCAGCATTCAGGACGGAATCTGTGTATGGGAACGTCTCGTCGGCCCGCCGGATCTTCTCGGTTCAGCAGAAAACAAAACAAGAATTGCGGCTCCGCGCAAATACAAAATCATCTCAAGCAGCGACGGAAAAGACAAATATTTTTATCTTGTCATAGAAGACGATCAGAACATTTATTCAATCAAGCGCCTCAGCTCTGAAAGTTGTAAAATAGCGCCTGAAGCCGAAGTCGACGGACTCTCAAGACTTCACATTCTGCATCAGGTGTCTCCCAAGCTCTGGCTCTACATCATCTACGACATCAACGGAATGGAAGAAAAGCGAGAGCTTTATCTCAAGAGTGGCTCAACAATACCGATGATCACATGCGCTCCA
>JAKJHH010000193.1:0-3946 GCA_022703965.1 Verrucomicrobiota bacterium | reverse complement strand
CGGACGCATCGCCAATCTTGATCAGGATCAGGAAACATTGCAGGACGTCTCACTGCCTAAACTCGGCATAAAACAGCCATAAGAGGAATTTCATCATGCTTGCCCCCGTGCGCTGGATCACCAAGGATTCAAAAATACTTTCCGGAAAAGCTGATCTGAAAGCAGCCCTGCCCGGCAAGCTCAGACTCATTGATCAGACAAAACTCCCTGAAGAGCTCGTTTATCTTGAAACGGATTCTCTTGAAGCAATATATGACGCGATAAAGCGCCTTGTCGTCCGTGGAGCTCCGGCAATCGGATGTGCGGCGGCACTGGGACTTGCTGCGGTCGCTCAAAATATAAGCGGCACAACGGAGCAGTTTATATCTGAGGTAAAAAAAGCTGCGGACAGACTGGCATCTTCACGCCCGACAGCAGTCAACCTCTTCTGGGCTCTCAACAGAATGACCGACAAACTGGCAAGTACATCCGTGACTGTAAGTGAAATATCTAAACTCAAGGAAATTCTTCTCGAAGAAGCACTGGAAATCCTTGAGGAAGACATCACTATGTGCCGGGCAATCGGACACCACGGAGCTCATCTCATAAAGGATGGCAGCGGAGTTCTGACCCACTGTAATGCAGGCGCACTCGCAACCGGAGACTACGGAACCGCTCTGGCTCCAATGTATACAGCATTTGAAAACGGCGTAAAATTCAAAGCTTATTCCGACGAAACACGTCCGCTTCTTCAGGGCTCAAGACTGACCGCCTGGGAACTTGCGCGCGCCGGAGTCGATGTCACTACAATATGCGACAACATGGCAGCTCAAGTCATGCGTGAAGGAAAAATAAATCTTGTCATAGTCGGAACCGACCGCGTCGCCGCAAATGGAGATGTTGCCAACAAAATAGGAACCTACGGAGTCGCCATCCTCGCAAGATATCACAATATCCCGTTCTATGTTGCAATGCCTTATTCAACTGTGGATTTCAAGACTGCCGACGGCTCAGGTATCCCTGTGGAACAGCGTCATCCGGATGAAGTACGTCGCGGCATGGGCAAGCTCACAGCTCCGGAGAACGTGAATATATATAATCCTGCTTTCGATGTGACTCCGCATGAACTCATCAGCGGATTCATTACGGAAAAAGGAATGATATACCCGCCCTTCTCTGAAAATCTGAAGAAACTGCAAGGCTGAGTGAGTCAGTTGAACTCGCCTTCCTTCCTGAAACGTTTCCTGTAAACGGACGGGCTTATTCCGTAGAACTCACGAAAGACTTTGCTAAAATAACTTTGTCCGTTAAAGCCGCACTCAAAGGCGATATCGGAAAGAGGCAGCCTGGTTCCAGACAGGAGATCGGAAGCTTTTTTCATCTTCAAATTGAGCTGAAATTCAGAGAAACTGACTCCGGCCTCCTCCTTGAATACATGGACAAAGCGGGAAACACTCAAAGATATATGTGAGGCCGCGTCCTCAGCCGAAGCTCTGGGATTGCCGCGAAGATAATCCATGACAGTCAAAATCCTCGAAGGAATTTTTGCGTTTAAATCAAGAGCTGCATAAAGATCGGCCTCTCTTCTTTCTTCTATGAGACGCACAAGAGCAGAACCTAAAACTCTGAGTCTGCGCAAATTTTCCCTTCTAAGCACCTGAAGCCCCGGAATCCCGGCTGAAAAACTGAATGGACCGCAGAAAACAGCTCCGTCATAAACACCGTTCATATAAAGCGGAAAAATATACTCGCACGCCCCTGCATGACAGATATTCAGAAATGGACGTCCCTTGACAGCAGCCTTTTCACGCACAAGAACATCGTCATTTATTCCGCAGAGCGACACCGTAGATAAACTCTTCACACGCATGCAGAAATCCCCGTTGTGGCGGCATATCTCATTACCCACGCCGGGATAGCCCTGCCCTGCCGCATCCTTCCACACAAGAGAGATGCCGCAAATATCTTTTATCAGCTCAAGCAGACGACAGATTTCTTTTAAAGAAGAGGTTCTTGAAGTCATATTATAAAATATTTGTTAAATTCAGCATATTTTTTATAAAAATACAGCATATTAATAAAAGCACAAGTGCTTTGCAAGGATTATAATTAGATTCAAACAGAAAGGGAAATACCTTAATGAATACAATACATGAAGCAGCCAGAGAAATCCCGATAGCAATGGAAGCCGATATCTGCGTAGCCGGAGGAAGCTGCACAGGACTTTTCGCGGCAGTAAGAGCGGCAAGACTCGGAGCACGTGTCGCGATAATCGAAAACAACGGATTTTTCGGAGGAGTCGCCACGGCCGGACTCGTCAACATATGGCACAGCTTCTATGACAGCAAGGGCGAAAAACAGATAATCGGCGGACTCAGCTCTGAAATCACTGAAAGACTCCAGAAGCGCAATGCCGTCAATATCTATGAAAAAACGAATCCCAGCAAATACGTAGTCTTCAATCCGGCAGAACTCCTGCTTGAACTTGATGCGTTGCTCCTTGAACACAAGTCAATCAGAGCCTTCCTGCATTGCAAAGTCGCAGCAGTTGCAAAGGATGAGACAGGAAACATCACACACGCCATCATTGAGGATAAAAGCGGAAGGCGCGCAATTTCCGCAAAATACTTTATTGATGCGACAGGCGACGGCGACATGCTCAAGCAAGCAGGAATCCCGCTTCAGCATCCGGACTGCCTCCAGCCGCCGACAACATGCGCATGGCTTACAGGCCTCAAACAGATATACGCGGATACCAAGGATTTCTCGCTGGATGCTGCATTCAACTCCAAATATGAAGGAGCCTTGAAGCGAGGCTGGTACTGGACAAGCGAGATCCCCGGAGTTCCGGATACAACCCTGTTGGCAGGCACAAGAGTTCATGACGCAGACTGCGCTGATGCAGACAGCCTGACTCGCGCAGAAATCGAAGCAAGAACTCAGTTGCGGACAATTGCCTCAATAATACGCAAAAACTTTGCTACGGGAAAAGAATTTTCCATAAGTGCGGTAGCCTCATACATCGGGATACGCCAGACTAGACAGATATACGGAGAATACAGCCTGACGGAATCGGATGTCCTGAACGGACTTAGATTCCCGGATGCAATCGCCAACGGTTCCTATCGAGTCGATGTGCATCATCAGGACAAAGGCGGCGGAGTCACCTTCAAATATCTTGACGGCAGTCAAGTTTACATGGAACCGGGAAAGCCTCACGAAAAAGGATTCTGGAAACCCTATGATCCGGAAAATTCACCGACATTCTATCAAATTCCGTACAGATGCATGCTTCCTGAAAACAGCAGCAATATTATTGCAGCCGGACGTCTTGTCGATGCCTCAAGAGAAGCATACGGAGCCATCAGGGTAATGGTCAACTGCAATCAGACTGGCGAAGCAGCCGGAACAGCCGCAGTACTCGCTCTGAATAAAAACTCTTCATTCAAAAATATCAATGTTGCTGAACTCCGAAAATCACTGGCGGAAGGCGGCTCCATCATAATTTAAGTAGAACTTGTCTGGAAAAATGCAGAAAACTCCGGAAAGCCTGAAAGCTTCTCCGGATTTTTTTTGACTTTTCAAGAAAGAGTATTATTTTGTAATACAGACATAAACAAGACAAAAGGCAGCCGGATGAAAAAACAACCTAAACAGGATGTCGTGACATTCAAGGCGGATAAAATTCTTCTTGAATCTCTGGATGCAATTCCAAACCGCTCGGAATTCATAAGAAACGCGATTCTGGCAGCCTTGGACAATTCCTGTCCGTTTTGTCAGGGAACAGGAATTCTTTCGCCTCACCAGAAGAAAAACTGGCTGGAAATCATGAAAACGCATTCCATCGAAAAATGCGATGACTGCGATTCGATCATAATTTCCTGCTCAAAAAATAAAAAGGAGATGGTATGAATAATTAGCTGGGACTCGCGGCATCAGCTTTGAAGCGGTAGAATTAGGCGATGAA
>JAKJHH010000192.1 GCA_022703965.1 Verrucomicrobiota bacterium | reverse complement strand
TTCTTCTTCCTGCTGTGGCTTCTTTTTCGGTTCAGGCAGTCCATGAATATCTACTTTTATTCCTGAGGGATTGGAAGAAGGAAATTCAGCAGGAGTTCCTATCGGCCATGGATGATCTGAGTAATATTGATGACGCATATAAGCAGCCGTGGCAAAAACACATCCATAATCGACATCAATGCTGAACTGTCTTTTACAATGCTCACAATAACAGGTGGGTACTACGTTAGGATACTGACGGTCAACCATCTTGGTGACATTGCTATTATGGGGATATTTAACGGAATCATCTTTGTAATATCTTTTACATTTTTTGCAAAAATATTCCATCACGTCATTACCATCACTCCCATCTCTATAAATATTGTAACCTAGTGTAGGTTCATAGTGACCAACAATATTTAAGTAATATTGTGGACCACTTGGTCTTGTTCCAACTGCAAATATATCCAGAA
The DNA here is from genome assembly GCA_022703965.1 of Verrucomicrobiota bacterium. Classification (GTDB taxonomy): domain Bacteria; phylum Verrucomicrobiota; class Lentisphaeria; order Victivallales; family UBA1829; genus JAKJHH01. Next base: position 7,269 of record JAKJHH010000192.1, on the reverse strand, counting down.
TCGGCGGTTGGCAGTATTCGTTTAGGACTCTGCGGCCGGGGACGCTCATGTCGCGTTCGTGGACGCAATTTATGCCGGGATCGGGGACAATACGCGGATTGTTAAGGTCTCCGGCAAAAAGAGAAGATATGCTGAGAGAGAGAATTATCAGCAGTAATTTGATCAGTCGAACGAAATACATTATCGAGCCCCCGTTATATATTTAATTTTATTATTCATTAATTTGTGTGTTGTCTGTTTTTGATATTTTTAATTGCATTTTCCGCAGCTTTGAAGCAGTAAGACGGATTTCCGCTGTTCATAATCTCTTCGAGAGCAGAAAGATCTTCCGGTGCACCCTCGGTGGCCAATAAGGCTATCGAAGAGAGGCGCAAGGCAGCGGAGACAGAGGTATCCGGCAATGAAGCACGGGCAAGAGCCTGCGCGTCCGGATTATTTTTTCCAGAACAAACCTGAAGAAGAGATGCTTTCATTGAGGATGGGATATCTGTTCTGCCCAAAAGAAGCGGAATAGCTTTGTCTGTCATATCTTTTGCGGAAGAATACTTAGAGGACATGGAGTCAGCCGCAAGAAGAGCAGTTACGGCAAGTTCCGGGCTTGATGAAACAAGAGCTTTATCAAGAGCGTTCCGCAAAAGAGCATTTTCATCATTCATTGACTCAAGCAGAGGAGCCATGTGTTGTACGGCATAAACTCTTGAAGTTATATCGATATTTTTATCTTCCGACATAAGCGCAAGAAGAGCTGGCAGTGACTCCGGAATATTTGTCTGTTTTCTTAGCAAATTCATAATTTCATTTTTCAGTTCGGCATTCAAGGGATCGGCAGGCGCAGTAAGCAGGAAGGAATAGAGGGCTTCGATCTCATATTTATCAAGATTTCTGGAAAGATGGCGCAGATTTTGAAGTTTCAGATCCGGTGAAAGCTCCTTGTCGTAGAGGAACGCCGCAGTAACATGATAAACGGGAGAACTTTTGAGAGGGGCAAATGACTCCTTGAGAGGATTTCGCTCGAGTGTTTCGTTCTGATGTTCTCTGGCAATCTCCTGCATGCGAAGTTCAGCCGGGGAAGGACGTTTTGCTGTTTCAAGTAGAGCCTCCGTCAGCGAAGCAGGTTGACTTGTCAGCTTCTTCCAGCCTGAATATACAAAGAAGATCAGAGCCAGAGAAAAGACAATGAAAAAAGAGAATATGATTAATATTTTTTTGCGCATGATTACTTGGCTCCGATAAATACGCCCGACTGGTAAGCATTGGTCGTATGACAGACAGAGGTTACGGCATCTGGAGGATATATAAAGCGCACTTTGATAATGCCGACGGAATTCAAGTCGCTCATGCTGACGTTTTTAGTAACAGTACCATCGTCAAAAACGACTCCGGGGCCGAAAATCCTCAGAGTTACAAGAGTATCCTGAACTGCCGGGCTGACGATCAGAGGCATGTCGACAATCTTTGAACCGTCCTCAAGAAGTTGGATGCTGTAGACAGAGGTATCAGTACCGGACCATATCTGTATGCCGTTGATCTTGAAAGCTGAAATAACAGCTCCGCTTTCCGGCATTCTGACAGTTACATAACGTTCTTCGTTAGTATCAGCAATGAGTTCCAGACGAGTCTTGGAGACGGATGGCTGTGAACTTGTCGGAACACAGGCTATCAGACGGGCATCGGGAGAAAGTGTAAGATCCTGCGGTATAAGAGGAACGTCAATAGTTCTTGAGCGTTCCGCCCAGCAGGTCTGTTCTGAGAGGGCAAAGGAATAGTCAACGACTTTTACTGTAACAGTTCCCTGAAGATCGGGAAGTCCAGGCTGCTGGCAGAGTCCGTTGACAATAAAAGTTCCTGCCGTATCGAAACAATATGAAACTTTAGTGCCAGGATTGCAGGCGAGTGTCTGTCCGTTGATGGTAACAGACGACGATGTCCCTTCCGGATTTATTTCTGGAGAACATTCAAAGAGAAGTGAATCTCCTTTCCTCACTATGAGACTGAATCCATTTTCAGTTACCGGATTAGTGGACTTCCAGACAAAGCTCACATCTCTGGAAAAAAGTCCTTTTTCAAAACTCATTTTTACAGGTGTATTTCCAGATGCCGCCAGATTCAGATTTCCGTAATATCTGTCATTTTCTGCGCGAGCGAAAATAAGATCAGCTCTGTCAGAGCTGAGGCTGGAGAGATAAAGAGCCATTCCTTCTACAGAAAGAGGCGACACACGGCTTTCCGTTGCTGTATCGACGGAATAAGTTTTAGAGATTCTGTATTGCAGCCAATCCTTTAATCCATTTCCATCGCTGTCGACTCCGCCGACAGACTGCACTGTCAGCGAATTGACTGTAAGAACGTTGGACGGAGAAGCGTTGTCCCAAAGCACGCGAATTCGATGAGAACCTGGAGTTAAAGCCGGAGTGTAGAATACGGCGTCGTAAGGATTACTTTCTGAGAGACCCAGTACTTTGCGTCCAACATATTCGCCGTCAACCCAGATTTTCAGGCTTGATTCGGGATCGGAATCAGTAATGGTATCCCTGATATTTATTGCGATTCTATAGACGTCAAGACCTGTGATATATACAGGAAATTCGAGCTCTCCGCGAGCTTCCATGGACGATATGGCGGAAGCATTTTTTCCCCATTTTCCAAAAGAAACAGCGAGAGCTCCTGGGATTGTGCAGACAGTTTTTATCTGCGAAGGATCAATGTCGGCAAGGAGGGGATCTGTATATGATGATTTGATTTCTTCACCGTCAGAAATGCCATCACCATCGGTATCAGCTAAAAGAGCGTTTGTAGCATACTTGAGGAGTTCTTCACCGTCAGAGAGTCCATCTCCATCTGTATCACTCTTTAACGGATTGGTTCCGGCTGAGAGTTCAGCAGCATCAGTAAGTCCATCTCCATCAGTATCGATGTTTGCCTGAGCATCAGCAAGATCTGAAGGGAGATAGACAAATGCTGATTCAGGAATGATCTCCTGTTGTCCTGCTTCCGTTTTCCACGAAAGCAGAAGCTCTGAACTGTCGACTCTCTGGTAATATTCAAGCCTTAATTTATGACAGCCTTTTTGTACGGTTACAGAAGCTGTTTGAGTGCTCGAACTTGCTGAGCTGTCAATAAGTTTTTTGTCATCGAGATATAAAACAGCCCAGTCATCATTCTTCAGGGTAAGACTGTATCTGGCATCCTCAGGGAAAATAATGTAACCTGAGAATATAGAGCCTGTTCTTGTCGCAAGACCGCTAGCTGCAAATGCTCCTGTGGACTTATCAAAACAAATATTCCCTGAAACGGCAGCTTTGTAATAGGACATCTGATTGAAGCGAGGCCATGCGGGATAATCCCCCTTAAAGTATCTTGCGACAAGCCCGTTCGCAGGAATTTCTGTGATATTTTGTGCTGCAAACGGCTGGCTGGAGGCGTCTTCGGGGTTGGTCTGGTAGACGGTAAACTCGTTGGCGTCTCTGAATCCGTCGTTGTCGAGGTCGCCTGTTCCGTCGGAGCTGCTTAGATTGCCGTATCTGGCGATTTCCCAGGAGTCGGGCTGTGCGTCGGAATCCGTATCGGCACTGAAGAAGAAGGCGGCAGGAATTACTTGTTTACTGATACCGGGGCCGTCCCATTGGAGCACTGTTCTGGCAGTTCCAGTGCCTTCTGTCATATCAACACGGATTGAATGCAGACCGGAACTCAGTGTAAGTTTAGCAGATTTTTCAGCATCCCATTTTGCGTTGCTGATAAGCTCTGATCCGTCTATGATAAGGCGTCCGTAATCATCGGCGGAAAGGTAGAATGTGTACTCTCCGGATGCAGGAACATAAAGGCTTCCTGTGAAGCTGACTCCAAAGTTGTCCGTCAAAAGGCTTCCGGCCAATGCGGCGGATGTTGAGGCATAATTGATCTGCGGTACCATCAGAAGTTTTACAGGAGATGCGCCGTCAAATCTGCTGAACGGGTAGAAATAACCGTTATAATGTTTGGCCAGCAATCCGGGGATGTGGGTATATGAATAAAGTTTTGTTACGGTTTCAGATGCTTCATACCCGTCCTGAAACGCTTTTGCTTTGATACAGACAGTTCCATTGCTCTGGATATCCAGCGGACTGGAATAAAGAGTTGATGCCGCAGTAGGTTCGCTTCCGTCAAGAGTATATCTGATCTGAGCGTTTTGAGTAGCGGACGCAATGCTGATTGCCGAAGTATCTGAAGCCTTGAGATATGTAGAGGAAGGCGAGAAGACAGGAGTCGCACTGATACGTCTTACGCTTACACTTTCGAAACATGCTTCTCTGAGTTTTGCCGTTGAATTCGAGCTAAAAACCAGTCCTGCACAAATTGTCGAATTCATACTGACATATTCTTCGGCAGTTTTCGTCCACGTGTTTCCATCTGTCGAAATGAAGGAACTGCACTGATTACCGATTCTCTTTACACGAACCCACAAGGGCATTCTGTCGGCACTTCGCTGAGTGCTTACAGCGACTGCAGAATCCAGTCTGCGGAAAACTGAATATGAGCCTTGAGAAAGAGGTGTTATCAATGAAGCAAAGGATTTGGAGTTCTTCAACAGAGACTCGCGGATCATCACACCAGCTTTGGCTGTGCTGCTGTAAGGATCTATATAAGTAACTTTTGCGGTGATTTCGCAGTTGCCTGATATATTTTCATAAAGGAAGCGGCAGCTGTCCTGACTTGCCCCGATGTCCGATCCGGCGGAGAAGAGTTCATAAAGTCCATCCGTATAAACAGTCCTGCCGACAATGCTTGTATTGATGTCAGCCGAGCCTGTCCATGTTGCAGGAATCCCCGAAGAAGGCATGCTGGAGGCGTTGACGGGATCTGTTCCATATCTGTTCAACTCATCATAATCATTGAATCCGTCTCCATCGCTGTCAGCCTTGGACAGTGAAGTCCCGGCAAGGATTTCTTCCCTATCGCAAAGTCCATCGGCATCATTGTCCTTAAACTGGCATATCTGTTCTATGAGTTCAGGCAGCGGATTCGCAGTATACCATGTCACGTCAGCCCCTATAGGCTTACGGGCAAAAGCTGAGGAAGACCATTCGAGTCCAAGCTCGGCAAAGTCCTCATATTCAAAGAATTCAACTTTGATTGAGTGTGTTCCTGCCTTGAGCTTAAGATCGCTACATTTTTCAACTCGCGTATGCACCCCGTCATTGTCGATGGCAAGCACTCCGTCAATATAAAGGCGGCTGCCATCTGAGCTCGACAGATAGAATCTGTATGTATCATCGGCAGGCACATCAATATATGCGGAAGCAGAGAAGGCCACATAGTTTGAAAGTCCGCTTGTGAACACATTTTGTCCGGTCGGAACAAAGTTCAGATTTTCGATCTGTGCGGAGGCAAAGGGACTGCAATTCGTAAAGTAAAGAGACAGCTTGTTTTTCGCCGAAGTTCCGCTGTAGTAGTCAAGATGGAAGCCGTTGAGCGCATCGGGATGAGATGCCTTCGTATTCATTCCTGGAGCTGAAAGCGGATTGCTTCCAAGAAGATATTCCTGATAATTACTCAGACCGTCTCCGTCATTATCCTGATAATCGTAATACGGCTGTGAACCGAAGTATTTATTTTTCCATGCGTAATATTTTGAGGTCTCGGCTGTCATTTGAGGAAGTACTTCCAGAGGAATACTTTCGTGTTGACTTGTCCGTCGCTGTTAACCGCCGCGACAGTATATGAATAACTCATTGATGAGGAATTGATGACTATGCCAGGCAAGGAGAAGCCGCTTGTTCTGCCGATTTCAGTTCCGGAACGGAAGATCGCAAATTCCTTGAAACTGAAGACGGATGACGGCGGAACCCAAGTCCATGATAGCGTAAAGGTTTCAGGGAGTCTTGAGGCTTTGAGATTATATGGAGCGGATGGACGCCCTCCAGTGAAAACATATTCGCAGTAATCGCCGGAAATAACTTCTATATCAGAAGTCTTCTTCTCAAGAAAAGGATATTTGTATCTTTTTCCTTTTTCGTGCGGCAGTACATCAATCATGTGTTCATATGCGGAACCGCCTTCGACATCGGAAAGGAAAACTGCTTTGTAGGAGTGACCTTTGTAAAGGGGAATTGAGGCCGCACCGTCGTTTATATAGAAATAACGTTCGTCGCTTGTTTTTGAGAGAGGATAAAGGTTGTCCGGCGAAATGTTCGTTATTATTAGATGACCTGAAAGCGGAGTTCCTTCCGGAGTCCTGAAATACCAGAAACTGTTCTGCAATTCCCATGCTTCAATGCGTTTTACACGTTCAACTGAATATTTGGAGTTGTTGTCCAGAGACTGCGCTGTCTTTGCCTGATTAAGTGCCTGACTGTAGATGTACTGAGAATAGTTGTCATATTTCAGGAAACGCGGAAATGCATTGAAGTATCTGTGAGCAATTGAAATGCGGCTCTGAATTGCCTGAATGCCTGTAGCCCCGGGGAAATAATCGAAATATTTAAGCATCATATCTCTGCTGGAGTCCATAGCGGATATCAATGCAGCATCAGAAGTCTGATCATTAACATCTATCATTTTGAAGCGGCTTCTCTGCCAGAGATTCATGAAAGTCATTTCGTCAACATCGCTGACAACTTTCAGCGCATAGTCATACATGAGGTCAGCCGCCTCTATGTTTCCCGCCTGCCAGTGCATGTCGGCAAGTTCCAGAAGTTTAAAATAAAGATAAATCTGACTGAACGAGTGCCCTTTAAAGGAGTTGTTCATTATGTTGTCGATTTCCTGCTGACATGCTGCTTTTTCCTGTGATGTCATAGGCGCGTCAGGCTGAGCTATGACTGCATACTCATTTTCGACAAACTTATTTACAAGAGATGGGTTCAAGAGATAGAAATTAGTATCCGTATAGCCCATATTCCTGAAAGCATCTTGCACCCTAGCTACGATGTTGCCTGCATTAAGACCTTTTATTTCAACCGCATTGACGGCAGGAATAATGATTTGGTCATCCGGACTGCCGGGCGCAGGACTTGTCTTAAGAACAAACGTGTCTGTGAAATCTGAAAGCGTCGTTCCTTTGCTGAGTCTAAGTTTATATGAATAGGAACTGCTTAACTGAAGAGGCGTATCGGAGAAAAAGTTTTCGGATGTATTTCCAACTTCAATGCCATCTCTGTAAATCTGGTATGCAAGCGGATTATATGCCTCTGATGCCGAATCCCAACTGAGAACTATTTTATTAAAACCAAGGCAGACTGCTTTTAAGTTCTTTGGAACAGGCAATACACTTGCGACTGGATCACCTCC
>JAKJHH010000191.1:7472-7726 GCA_022703965.1 Verrucomicrobiota bacterium | reverse complement strand
TTGAGAAATTCCCTGAAAGCTTCCTGACACGAAGCGCAGTGGCATTCCTGAAAGTGACAGTTGATTTCGTTGTCCGTCTGCCATGCCGTAACATATGGATTCGAGGAAAAATGCTCCGCCATTTTGCGCGTGATTTTTCTAGAATAATCCCTGAAAAGTTTATTTGAGTGACAGGCATGCTGACGGGAACCGTGCAACATTGCCTTGCCATCCGCATCAACACGCAGAATCTCAGGATGCTTAAAGGTCATCCA
>JAKJHH010000191.1:472-7446 GCA_022703965.1 Verrucomicrobiota bacterium | reverse complement strand
GTACAGAGCATAGTATTGATTCCATTTTTGCCGAGTTTGTCAATTTCAGCATCGAAAAAAGAAAAATCATAAAGCCCTTCATGTTTTTCCATTAGGCACCATGCAAACTCAGCAAGACGTACCATGTTGAAAGAGGCCTCTTTCATGAGTTTTATGTCATTCTTTTTATCTTCATCATTCCAATGTTCAGGATAGTATGCCGCACCGAAATTAAATCTTCCTCCGGGGAAAAAAGGCTTTCTCATATATCAAACTCCATTGACTTTTATAATATATTACTATAGAATTAAGCAAAATTTAATACTTTAAATTACTGTTTTAATATAATAAATTACTGAAATGGCAGACAAAATATATTTTCAAGGCTATGAGTTTATTGCAGGAAAAACCGTCTTCTCCATAAGTCACGGACACGAAGCGGTGTTCCGTCCGGGCGGTATGGAGCGCTGGATTCTTAACTACACCCTCGAAGGCGCCGGAGAAGTCAGGATTAAAGGAAAAAAGTTCATAAGAAGACGTTTCGATTTAACCCTTTTTCCTCCCGGAGTCCCACATGATTACATAACAGAGGCGAACGCAGAGGACTGGACTCATTACTGGGCTTATTACACACCATCGCCGTTGATGATTTCACTTACCGACTGGCCTGAACTTGAAGGCGGCATCCGCGGCATAAGCATTCCAGCAGAAGCCGAAAATGAAATACTTGAAGCCTTTTCAAAAATTGTGGATTATTCCTCGTCCGGTCTGCCTCGCAGAAAGGATTTTGCAATAAACAGACTGGAATACATATTTCTTTTCTGTGACAGCATCAATCCGGCTGGAGGCTCAAAAACAGATCCGCGCATAATAAAAAGCATTGAGCTCATAAAACGTGAATTCAGAACAGCAATGAACCTTGAAGCACTAGCGGAAAAAGCAGGGTTGTCGCCCTCCCGCTTTACCGATTTATTCAGGAAAGCGACTGGAATTCCTCCTCTGAAATATCTGGAGACATTGAGAATCGAACACGCACAACGTTTACTTGTGGGAACAAATCTGAAGATCTGCGAAATAGCCGAGGACTGCGCATACAGCAATCAGTATTACTTCTCACTTGCCTTCAAAAGAGTTACAGGAGTATCGCCTTCAGCCTATAGAGAAAACAGACGCTGAACTCAAAAGCCGAGCTTGAGTCCGTCATCGTCGCCGGATGCCGCATATTTTCCGGGTCCAGACTCATGACGGGAATCTTTTTTGCCGCGATAACGCGATTTCTTGAAAAATCCGCGTCCGGTATGGTATGGATTCTTTTTTCTTTCCTTAAGAACCGGCCATAATTCAGGCAGTTCAGGACGTTTCCATTTGACTGCGTTCTGAATCATCAGAAGCTCTCTGGAATGAGGATAGCCGGGATTGTCCAGCATTTTTCCCGGATGTTTCGAGTAATATAACTTCGGCTGAAGCATAAGGATTCTGACAGCTGAAATCATGAGCTTCTTAGTCAGACAGCGCGGGTTGAAAACCTTCAGAACTATATTGCGTATGTCGTTTTCGATTCCGCAGAAACTCTCCCACAGTATTTCATCCTCAGATGCCCTGAGCGATCTTTCGACAAAAGGAAGGGCAAGCATCGCCATGGCCAGCGAAATACTGTCTCGATAACGTCCATCCATTATACGCTGATTACGGCATACAAAAAGCTCAAGCAGATACTGACATTCCGGAGTATTCCAGTTGCGGGAAAGATAGGGCAGAAAATATTCAAGCAGCCCGTACTCCTGAAATGCCCGCAGAATTCTGTCGCCATATGTGTTTTTGAGAATCTTCTCCATCTCGAGCGTCAAACGTGAGGGAGAGGCGTGAGTGAGCAGAGAACGAGAATCGTGAATAGCCTTCTCAGTTGCCGAGTCAAGCCTGAATCCATACTGAGCGACAAGCTTCAGTGCTCTGAGCATACGGACAGGATCTTCCTCGAAACGAAGCTCCGGCTCGCCTATTGTCCTCACCACCGAAGCCTTGAGGTCAGCCATGCCCATTCCGGTAAAATCAACAATTTTATCCGCGACAGGATCGTAAAAAATCGCATTGACTGTAAAATCGCGACGCCAGGCATCCTCGGTTGAATTGCCGAAGTCGTTGTCATGAGTAATCATATTCTCAGGCAGGACATGCTGTGTCTTGCTGTGAATCATTTTTTGAGGATTTTCCGGAGCCTTGCGGAAGGTACTTATTTCGACAACTTCATTGCCATGATAATAATGCACCAGCCTGAAACGGCGTCCGATTATGATGACTCTCTGCTGGCGGAAAACCTTCTTGATCTGCTCAGGCGTTGCGGCAGTAGAGATGTCGTAGTCCTTGGGAGTTCTGTCGAGAAGGAAATCCCTGACAGCTCCCCCCACTATGTAAGTTTCATATCCGGCTTCCTGCAGGGAGCGGATAATTTCTGTGATGTGCGGGGCGATTTTTGCTTTTAGTGTCATAATTTATCTGGAAGATGGTTTCTGTATTACGGTGTCAACACAATCGAGAGCGGTATTCCGCTCAGGATGGTCGGAGTTATAGTGAAGTCCGCGGCTTTCCTTGCGGCTCAAAGCTGAATCAATGATAAGCTCGGCAACCGAGGCAAGCGCTCTAAGTTCGAGGAGATCCTTGGAAACAAAGAAGTCCCAGTAATACTTGTCGATTTCTCTGAGAATCAGGCTGATTCTCTGCTTGGCGCGCTCAAGACGCTTATCAGTACGGACAATACCGACATAGTCCCACATGAAGTGGCGTATTTCTTCCCAGTTATGGGTGATTACAACCTGTTCATCCGAATTTGTTGCCTTGCCGGCCTGCCAGTCTGGAATCATGTTCTGAGAACTGCGTTTCTTCAGTTCATCCAGCTTGGCAACGATATCATCAGCAGCGAACTCACTGACAACAAGAGCCTCAAGGAGACTGTTGCTTGCCAGACGATTCGCCCCGTGGAGTCCGGTGCATGCGACTTCGCCGACAGCATAGAGTCCATTTATGCCGGTGAAACCGTTTGTATCGGTCTTAACCCCTCCGCAAGTATAGTGCGCGGCGGGAACAACAGGAATGAGATCCTTAGCCATATTGATGCCTACCGACATACATTTTTCAAAGATATTCGGGAAGCGGCGACGCAGGACTTCTTCGCTGTGATGACGGATGTCAAGATATACGCAACGCTGTCCGCTTCTCTTAAGCTCGTTGTCTATCGCCCTTGCGACAATATCACGAGGCGCAAGGCTCTTCATCGGATGATAGCTGTCCATGAATTCAACATACTTGCCGGACGACAGCTGTTTCTTCAGAACGGCTCCCTCGCCTCTGACAGCTTCGCTTATAAGGAAGGAATTAACTTGCGGATGATAAAGAATCGTCGGATGGAACTGGAAGAATTCCATATTGGCTATTTTTGCATGCGCTCTATAGCACATGGCGATACCGTCACCGCAAGCGATCTGGCTGTTGCTCGAATAACGATAGACCTTCCCGGCTCCTCCAGTAGCGACAACCGTCGCGAGAGAGCAGAAAGTCTTGACTACATTATTATCACTGTCCAGAGCATAGACTCCAAGACACATGTCATCACCGATCCAGCCCATGCGCCATGAAGTAATGAGGTCGATAGCGATATGATTTTCAAATATGGATATATTCGGATTACTGCGTGCCTCTTCAACCAGAATTCTTTCGATTTCAGCACCTGTAATGTCTCCGGCGTGGATGATGCGGCGCTTGGTGTGGCCGCCTTCCTTGCCGAGATCGAAATCATCCTGATTCTTGACTTCGCCAAGTTCTCCGCGAGTAGTAAAGTGAGCGCCCAGTTCAATAAGCTTGCGAACCTTGGAAGGACCGGCTTCAACAATTTTACGGACGGCGGCCTCATTGCATAGATGATCTCCTGCTGCGAGGGTATCACGGACATGCTCATCAAAGGTATCCGCCGCGTCAAGAACGCAGGCTATTCCCCCCTGTGCATAACGGGTGTTACAGTCGTCCACGTTTCCTTTTGTTATTACGGCAACAGTTCCGTTGCGGGCAAGCTGAAGCGCAGAATAAAGTCCCGCCAGTCCGCTGCCGATAACAATAAAATCAAAGTTGTAACGGTGATTTTCCGACATATATTTATGTTTCTGTCTTGTTTGTTTGAAGTCTGATTATTATTCAGACGTTCAGATAAGTTACACGTTCCGGACAGGATTTTCTAATGAAAAACGGATTTTTAAACTATGCCTGACGAAAATAATCAGAATACAGATATTTCAAAACATAACGAAATATCAAAAATAAGCTGGAAAAAAGCGCTCCTTAACTATGCGGCAGCTCTCGGACTCGGTGCCGCCTCAGCGTCAATATTCCCCCCACTCGAACTTAGTCCTCTTGTGTGGATGATGCTCATTCCGCTCTACTACCTCATCGCCAGCAAGCGTCCGTTACAGGCAATGAGACTCGGCTTTACGTGGGGGCTTGGCATATACTTCTGTTCCTTCTTCTGGCTGAGAGAAATAGAGTGGATGGTTCCTATTTTCATGGCTCCTGTCCTTGCATGTTTCCCAGCCATATGGGCATGTACAGTGCCTCTTCTGCGCCGGAACATTATGATTCCCAACGAAATCAGGCTGAAAGGCTTTGAAGCTGAAAACGCCTTTAAAGAACATCGGCCTCTTGCAGAGCTTCTGCTGGTCGTCTCCATCGCAGCATCCTGGGCTGTTCTGGAGTGGCTGAGAAGCTGGATTTTCACTGGACTCCCGTGGAATTATCTCGCCGCGGCAGAACATAGCGCTGATTCAAATGGCGGAATATACCGGAGTTTACGGAATCAGTTTTCTTATTGTCATGGTAAACATTTCTGCGGCAATCGGAATCAGTTCGATGAGCCGCAGTTTCCGCGAACACAAATATCACCGTCCCCTGCCCTTCCTCGTTTCTATGGCTCTCCTGCTTGTGTCTATTTCGCTTTGCTCGCGCTATCTCTACAAGAAACAGAATCCTGAAAACTCAGTCAACTTCACGGCAGGCATACTGCAAGGCGACATCTCACAGCGCCGCTTCGCAAACGAGTCGGAAGCCCGCGAGGCCATCGACATATACTCCCAGATGACAGAAGATATGCTGAAGCCGAAAGAGGAAAAGGAATCAGCCGAAGAAATCATCAATGTCACAATCAACGGAACAGCAGCCTTCGCCGACAAAGGTGATATGCCTGTCCGCATGAATCCAGACATCGTAATATGGCCTGAAACAGCAGTTCCGTATCCGCTTTTCGCGGCTGGTCCGGTTTCACAGACCTATCGCGAAAAACTCCTCGGGGCGGCACGAAAATACAAACAGAAATTCCTTGTCGGAACAATAGACTTCGGAGACCAGAAAAGCTCTTCCGGCGACTTCGCTCTTTACAACTCCGCAATGCTCATCAACGAAAACGGCAGAGTCGAAGCAAAATTCCGAAAAATCCACCTTGTCCCCTTCGGGGAATTTGTCCCCCTCGGCAACAGATTCCCAATCCTCAACCGCATAGTCGGAATGGGACGCAATCTCTCGGAAGGCACAAACTACAATCCCATCAAGATAAATGACGATGTCTTTGCCGGAATCAACATATGTTTCGAGGATATATTCTCTAACATAGCCAGAGAAGAAGCCAGACTCGGTGCCAATCTCCTGCTCGTCATCACAAACGACGCATGGTATCCCAAAAGCTCCGAACCTACACAGCACCTTGCGCAATCAGTGTTCAGAGCCGTCGAAACACGTCTGCCTCTCATACGAAACGGAAACAATTCGTGCAGCGTCCTCATAAGTCCCGCCGGAATCATTCAGGACACCGTATTCAAAGAACGGGATGAAAACGGAAAAACCATCCTCCATTACGACAAACGGGGACGCGCCAGCGCAAAGTTCAAAACGCTTGTTCAGAAAAATCCTGAACTCACGTTCTATACAAGATACGGAGATGTCTTCATACTCGTCTGCATATTCATACTGGCGGCATCAGCGCTTCTGGGCTTTATGAAGTGGAGAGCCAGAAAGAATAATCTCTTCCAGCCGAAAGCGTGATTGATTAATGCGTAAAAATCCCGTATATTAATAAGATAGCCGGAAGGAATAATAGAAGTGTCTGAAGAAAAAGTCTTTTATATATCGCTCATCATTTGCGGACTTCTCTGTGCGTTTACCGCATGGAAACTTATAAAACTCAAGCCTGAAAAGCTTCAGGAAAATGAGAAAATCGCAAGATGGGTCATTCCAGGCGCAATCTTGGGACTGATCGACCTTCTATGGTGCATACCGCATGCAGTCCCCTCTCTTCTGCCTGAATCCTACAATCAGCCTCTTATGATACTCGCTGTCGTAGTTGCGATAGCCTCATGGAAATATCTCGACTATCTCTTCTCCAGAGCACTCGGCGGATTCATGATCCTGCTTGCTCACTACTTTCTCCACGAGGCTTTCACGTGGAGACTCGACGCACGCCCCTTATTCTCGCTTCTCTGCTACATATTCGGAACAGCAGGTATATTTTTCGCCGGAAAACCTTATCTGCTCAGAGATCTTGTCAGAAAAGCAAGCACTGATTCAAAATGGAAATATGGAACAGCCGGATTCCTTGTCATAATCGCAATCTACACATTGATTGCAGGCTCGACAAGACTGGCAGGAGTCTGATAATTATGAACTGTACATTCGACATCAAAAAATTCTGCGCGGAATGCCATGTCAACGATATCGACGGCTTTCTCGCCATGGCTGCAAAATTCTTTGAATTTCTGACTGAAGCCAACAAACACGTCAATCTGACAAGAATACAGTCCGAGGAAGACTACTGGAACAAGCATGTTGCCGACTCTATCGCCATAGCCAAATATTTCCCCTCCATTGCCGAAAACAAGCTGAAAATTGCCGACATCGGATGCGGTGCCGGCTTTCCATCCATGATGCTCGCACTGGCTTTCCCCAATCTCCAGATCACTGCAATC
>JAKJHH010000191.1:0-462 GCA_022703965.1 Verrucomicrobiota bacterium | reverse complement strand
GACCTCAGAATCAAAAATCTGAGAACAATCCACGGACGCGCCATAGAACTCGCCCGCAAGGAAGAAATGCAGGACAGATATGACGTCATCTGCGCCCGAGCCGTAGGCGAAGGCCTGAGTATCTTCAGAGACAGCGCTCCTATGATGAATGAAGACGGAGTCTGCATTCTTTATAAAACCCCGCATCAGGCTGAAACAGAACTCCCAATGCTCAACAACGCCCCCTTCAACTATTCATGGGCGGCAACTCAAACTTTCGAACTCCCCGGCGGCGACGGACAGCGCCTTTTCCTTTATACAGAATAATACTACACTCTTAGCGCTCAATGCGTTCAGCTTGCGCTCTCTTGCCTTGAGAGCGCAAGTCTTATATTGCCAGAGCTACAGTAATGCGTCAGTCAGGTTTATTGGCATAGGAAGTCTCACAAAAAGGCATAAAAAAAGAGGGAAAAATCTTTTTTT
>JAKJHH010000190.1 GCA_022703965.1 Verrucomicrobiota bacterium | reverse complement strand
TCGAAGACTTCACGCAGTTTAAACTCGTGAAAAATTAAACCTTTCTTCGATACCGAAGTGGAAAATTATCATAGGAGCTATAAATAAATTTTGTTCCGTCAAGAAAAACACAAAAGCACAATGTTCATCATTGATAAACACAGTCGCTAATTTACGAACATTTTAGAAAAAATCCTCTTGCTCTCACGATTAAAATAATATAGAATCATTTTTGTTAATCATAGATAAAGGAGAAGCGGAAAGTGAAAAAAAATCTCAAAAGAAGGGCGCGGGCATTCACTCTTATTGAGCTGCTTGTTGTAATCGGTATCATTGCGATACTTGCAAGCATGCTTTTGCCGTCCTTGAACAACGCGAGGGCGATGGCACGTCAAACTGCCTGCCTCAGCAATCTTAAACAGTTCGGCATTGCCTTTACAGGCTATGCGGCAGACAACGGCGACTATATCCCGCCGATAGCAGCATCGTCCGCAATGGACAACAGGTTCCACACGCTGCTGGAGGACAGCAAGTACATTTCCCGCAAAATGCAATACTGTCCGGAAATGCCGACATCCAGCTTCGTTCTTTTTGGAGTTGTACACTATGGCATCAACACCTCGCTTTACGACGAGGGCTGGTTCAAAGCTAAGAAACTCAACACATGTAAAAATCCGTCTGAAAAAATTCTTCTGATGGACAGCTACAGGAATAAGGGAGACGGGACATCAAACCTTAATGAGGGCTTCTGAGTTGCAAGCTGCATTGATCTTGTATCAACTGGAATGGGACGTCCCGGAGCCCGTCATCAATCAAAATGTGATATACTTTATCTTGACGGACACATCGGTACCCCCAACGTTTCCAATATTCACAATCCATGCACAACAAATCCCTTTGCATGGGCTACTTGCAAAAACAATTTAAGCTGGACAGGAATCTGAGGAGTAAATCATGAGAATAAATTTAAAGACAATCATCGCATCACTTATAATTGCCGGAACAATATCAATATCAGCTCAGGAAGAGATAAAAATCCGTGGGACAACAACAGGAAACTGGTGGTCATCCGGTGAAACAGTGCAGTTCAAAGCCGAGCAAGTCCCGAACTCGCTGAAAGCAATCAAAGCAGAACTCAAAGACTCATCCGGCAAAACCATATCCTCCGACACCATAAGCGTCGAAGAGTTCAAGAATAATGGCTGGACGTGGAAGACAAAAGAGCCCGGCTTTTACATTGTAAAATTCACTGCCGTCGCTCAAGACGGTACAGAAAGTGAAATCTCGGAAAAGCTCCCGTGCAAGATTTATAAAAAAGTGGACGGAGCAACTCAACTCAAAGAAAAAACCTTCACAAGAGCCGAACACAATATTGTTGTAACAGCGGCACCGACAAGAAAGGTGAACGAGATACCGGAGATTATAGGATTGTCCCTCGGCTGGGGAGTAAGTGGAAAAAACAAGGAAATCACTTTTGATCTGATCTCAAAATTCGGCTTCAATTTTCTCAGAATACATCCATTCCCCTGGGATCAGATTGAAAAGAAGGACGGTGAATTTGACTGGTCTGTAACCGACAACATTGTCAAAGGAGGACAGGAACGCGGCTTCAAGAATTTTATTGCCAATCCGTTCGGGACTCCGCAATGGGCATCGCCTTATCCAGAGAAGACAAATGTAAATATATGCGTAAAAGAATACTCAGCCTATGCGCCAAAGGACATCGAAAAATGGAATCGCTTTATAAAAGAAGCAGTCACTCGCTATCCCGTCATTGAGAAATGGGAAATCTGGAACGAACAGCATCTTCCCGGACAATCCTGCTTTTGGAATGACAGTCCGGAAAATTATGTACTGCTTCTGAAAAATGCTTTCAATGTCATGCGCAAAAACCGTCCGGACGCAAAAGTACTGATCGGCGGCATGGGCATGAGATATCTGCCCTTCTACGAGGATGTCATGACAAAATCCGATGTAGCAAAGTACTTCGATGAAATTTCAATGCACGGAAAATGGCCTGACGCGCAACAGTTCAATAAAATTGAAAAGAATGCCGGCTATCAGGGAAATAAACCTTGGGTAAGCACGGAATGGCATGCGATTCTCCTGAATCCCGGTGATGAAATTCTCAGTGAAGAGCAGTTATCAATGAACATGATGCTGGATTTCATGAGTCAGGTCAAGCTCGGAGCAGATCAGATCGCATTCTTTGAATTGACCAATCTCGTCGAAAAAGAAACTCTCGGCTTCCATAAGGAGCACGGATCTTTCACTCACAGCTCAGGACTCTTCAGAGCCAAGCCTTATAATGAACCTAGATTTCCCGCGCTTGTGCTCAGGACATTCATCGACTCCATCTCCGGGAAGGTAAAATTCATCGACTCCTATGCTTTTGATGAACAGAACGCAGCAGTATATGAAAGTAAAGCAGGAAAAGTGCTAGTCATCTGGAGAGCTTCAAATACTCCTGTCAAGATAAACCCGGAAATACTCAAGGCGATAAACTCAAAATCCGAGTGCATAGACTGGGAAGGAAAAAAGCTGAACATATCAGGCGCCTTCATGATAGAACCGTTCAAGATGTATCTTGTGAAGAATCCGGATTTCTCTGTCATCGCGAAGTGGACAAATCAGGCTCAGGTTCTGAAAAAATATAGAAAAGAACCAATTCTTGAGAACAAATATAACGCTCTCTATCGCACAGAGCGCATTCTTGATGATAAGATGAACGTTCTTTCAGATATAAAAATGACAAAAATCCCGGTATATGTCCCAATGAGCGAAGGCACAAAACCGGAAGACTTTGCGGCATCCTTTGCCCTCTCATGCAACAGTGCCGGACTGGAACTCATCGTTGAAGTCGCAGATAAAAAACAGAATCAAAACGCAACCGACAACAGAGTATGGGATGGCGACAGCATCCAGTTCGCACTCGACTGCTCCGGCAAGGGCTATACGGACGAACGTCTGGAATTCTCAGCGGCTCTGACGGACAAAGGCGCAGTTCTCTGGAAAGAAAAAGCTCCTTCTCTTGGCGGCGACCTCCCTGCCCGCTTCACTCCGGAAAAGAAGCAGGTTCAATACGGAAAAGTCACTATAGACAGAAACGGAAACAAGACAGTCTACAAGATCCGAATTGATCGTGACGACCTTTATCCCTTTGCCTACATGCAAAATCAGCCGCTGCGCTTTTCCATACTCGTCAACAATAACGACGGAAACGGCAGAGGTGGATACCTTGAATGGGGCAGCGGAATCGGTGCCTCCAAAGACTGTGGCGAGTACGGCAATCTTACAAGAACAGTAGTAAGCGCCCCGCTTTTCACACAAGTTGACCTGAAAAACAACTGGGGCAGCGCCAAGCTTGAGAAGACCGGCGACGGGCTGAAAATACTCAGTAAGGCAGCGGACTCAAAAGGTCCGGCTGCTGTGGCAACAGCTACAGTCAAAGCACCGGGAGGAGTCCGTTACAATATTTCCTTTGAGGCAAAAGGCGATATCAAACTCCACGGAATGTTCAACATTAAAGCGGCAGGTAAAGAGAAAACAGAAAGGCTGGACTTCATCAAAAGAACTCAGCTCACAGGCGAATTCAAGAAATTCGATACTACAATAATTCTGCCGATGGAGACGGAATCGCTGAATCTGAGCCTCTTCGCCTGGCAGGAGAACGGATACTTTGAAATCAAAAATTTCACAATGAGTCCGGCAGAGGACTAATCAATAGAGCTAATTTCAAAAGTACTTTGCAATTAGCTCAATAATAAATAAAAGGAAAGAGGATGAAAACATCAAGTCTCTTCATGCTCCTGCTCATGGCAGGAATTCCGTCGATCGCAAAAGCCGATTTCATAGCCGCGGACGATCCGCGGCTTTCCTATTACGGCTGCGCACGACTCTCATTTATCGAGTCGCCTGTCAAGGAAGGCGCAAAAGCAGCTCGAATGGACAGGCTCATTAAAGTTCCGGAAAAAGGCTATGAGGGAGACAATCCGGGCGCTGTATTCGGCTTCAAGACAGATGCGAAAGAGTTGACGGTGCACCTCTATTTCAATCCTATACATATTTCAAAATCAGCCCGCAATTCCAAAGGCATCTATCTGATTGACGGCAAAAGTTCCGGAGACTGGACATATTCCACAGCGGAAAAAAAGACAGTGAGGGAAGCGGAAAAACTTGATCTTCAAATTAAGGTTCCCGGCGACGGCAAAGAGCACAGCTATGAAATCATTATGCCCTATGCCGATTCCGTCGATATCTGCGGAATCACTGCGAATGACGGAGCCCGTTTTGAAAAGACAACGAAAGCAGCCAAGCGCCTGATGATGTTCGGTGATTCCGTGACGCACGGCTTTACAGCAAGCGCAATAGACGGCACTTACGCTTATAGAACTGCCAGGCTGAAGAATATGGAACTCCTCAACATGGCAATAGCCGGACGCTCCAGTAACCCGCAGGACGCAACAGTACTGGCATCGCTGAAATGTGAGATCCTGACTGTCCTTATCGGAGTCAACGACTGGCAGGGCGGCAATCCGGTCGATAAGTACAAGACAAATATGAAAACATTCATCCAAAATTACCGTAAAGGAGCTCCGGATACTCCGCTTTATCTGATAAGTCCATTGTGGGTTCCGGAAAGCTGGAAACCTTCAAAAGCCCAGTTCCCGCTTGAAAACTACCGGAAAGCCCTGAAAGAAGCTGTTGATGAAAGCGGAGACAAAAATATCACTTTCATTGACGGAACAGCTCTGATTGATCACGATCCAAAGTACTTCGACAAAGTCGCCGTTCATCCCAACGACGAAGGCTTCAAAATGATGGCAGAACGCCTCGCCGCACAGATTAAATAAGGTATGAATTTTCCAGTAAAGCGGAAGATCAGATATTGTGATCTTCCGTTTTTTATTTATTCAACAGTAATGTCTGTAATAAAAATCCGTACATTTACTGCTTTCCTTGAAAATGATACATTTTAAAGTACTGTATAAGTTGCCTCATCCTTCTTTATGTGAAAAATGTGTTTTCAAGAGCATAATCGCATGCGGGATCAAGCACGGCGGCCCGTTCGGGACAGACCGACCGTAGACAGGAACTTAATATTAGGAACCATATGGACATTGCCATTTATTTATTTCTGGCATTTCTTCTTCTCCTGCTGAACGCTTTCTTTGTACTGGCTGAATTCGCCGCGGTAAAAGCCAGACCGAGCCGCATGGAGGAATTATCCGAAAACGGCGATAAAAAGGCCAGCTATATGCTGTATATCCAGACTCATCTGGATGAGTTTCTTTCAGTCTGCCAGCTGGGAATCACATTTGCGAGTATCGGACTGGGCTTCGTCGGGGAACCTGCGTTTGCACGGCTTATATCAGCGATAATGGGCTGGAGCGGCATAACAGGAAATATCGCCACCCACGGAATAGCAATCACAATTTCATATATACTCGTTTCCTTCCTGCATATTGTAGTCGGAGAGCTTATCCCGAAATCGCTTGCAATCCGCCGGACAGATGACTCAGCACTTATGACAGCATATCCCATGAAGTTTTTCCACAAACTCTTTTTCATTCCCCTCTGGGTATTGAATAAGACAGTATGGATATTCTTTAAACTGACGGGCATTCCGATGACGGATGAGCATGCAGATCACTCTGAAGGCGAAGTGAAGATTATTCTTGAAGATGCAGAGAATTCCGGACACATGAGTTTTCACCAGCTTCTGCTGATTGAAAATGTTCTGGATCTGAAAAAACTGAAGGTCAAAGAGGCCATGCGCATAAAGGACAAGGTGAAATGTCTTGATCCGGCACAAACGATAGAAGAGAATCTGAAAATCATCCGTGAATTCAAGTTCTCACGCTATCCGATTTTTGACAAGGAAACAGGAACTGTAAGCAACTATGTCCATGTCAAAGATATGCTGATGTCAGGCATTCACAGCGGCTCGGGCGATGCGCTGAAATCCATTGCCAAGCCCCTCCTCAAAACAACAGAAAGCTCTCCGGCTGAAACACTGCTGACTTCAATGCAGCGAAGCGGAAAGCACATGGCGGCAGTTCACGACGCCAACGGCAAATGGACAGGCATTATAACACTTGAAGATCTTATTGAAGAACTCACTGGCATTATTGAAGAGGAATATCCCTTTGAATCACCGGTCTACATTTCGGATCATCTGAAAGCGCAGTCAGTGCTCATTGATCTGGAAGGAGACTCTGTTATTTCCGCAGTTAAAAACGGCTTGAACAAACTGCCGCAAAACCTGCTTCCGGTTCCCAAAAACAGCATATTGTCAGCGGTCGAGCAGAGAGAACGCCTGATGTCCAGTTATATAGGAAAGGGACTTGCTATACCTCATGCAAGAATTGACACCCCGACACCATTTCTGGCTTTCTTCAGACTTGCGACTCCGATACCGTCCAATCTGCCGGGAGAAAACATTAATATAATTCTTTTGCTGGTGTCTCCTGCAAAATCTCCGAGACTCCACCAGCTCTTTCTAGCAAGAACTGCAAGAATCATGGACAGCGACTTTTTTGAATCCAAGCTGATCGAAGCCGGCACAGGCGAGGAAATCGCCGATGCCATCAAAATAGCTGAACTTTCCGTCATAAGCTGATAAAATCCTGCCGCCGTTTTCTTTCTGCGGCAGAGGCGAATTTTTCTTTCCGGCACTATTGCTTTCTATTCCTGCATGTGATAAGATATAAACACGTGACCGGTCACGTGACCACCAATTTCATAAGGAAAAACAAAAGATGTCTGAAGCGGAAAAACTCAGCATTGAAATATTGAAGCGCTTTGAAAATAAGACTCTTTCGCCAGAGCAACTCCCCTCCAAAAGGGAGCTTGCCAGAGAATTCGGACTCTCTCCGGCGACAGTATCAAATGCGATAAAAATATTGAAGGACTCCGGTAAACTGCGCACAGTTCCCGGAAGAGGCGTATACATGGCCGATTTCAAAGGCTCCGCCGCAAGTCCGAGCGGCATGACAATAGGCCTTGCGGGAGCATATATTCCGGAGCCGCGCGATCTTGACAGAGATGGGATAGAAATTGTCAGTAAGGCTCCGATTCTTGACGGCATATGGGAAAGCGCTCAGGAAGCAGGAGCCGTACTGGTCATGCTTCCCGGCATGAGTCAAAGCGTTGACATCGCAATGTTCAAAAAACTCCGTCTGGACGGACTGATCATTGCAGGAGGTCTTCCGCACAGTGAACTGCTGGCTCTGCGCAACTGTGGAATTCCGGTAATCCTGGCGAACTACACGGCTCCTGCTGTTCCGCCTCTTAATTTTGTGGACTTCGACAATATCTGGATGATACGGGAAGCCGTAAAAATCTTCAAGGCAAACGGACATCAACGCATTGCGTTTACAGGCACAATCGGAACATCTGTAGCAGGCTACTCGGAATGGCTGAAAGAGCAGTTCTTCATCGCATTGATAAAAGAAGGACTGCACTACTGCTACGAAGACTATGTATCTCTTGAAGAACAATACACAAAAGACAAGCTGCCAGCTTATAATTCCACACTGAAAATGCTGGAAATGCCGGAGCCTCCGACCGCCTTTTTTGCCTGGCAGCAAGTTTTTGCCAAAGGCATGAGTGCGGCATTTGCAGAAAAAAAACTCAAAGTGCCTGAAGATGTCTCTATCATTGTCAGCGCGAGGGACACTTATGAGAAGTTCAGCATCTTCAGTCTCCCGATGCGCGAAGTCGGTAACAGATTGTTCAGCAATCTGGCGACAATGACGGTCAATCCGACACATTTTGCGGCGGAATTCATCCGTCCCACATATATAGACA
>JAKJHH010000018.1:29918-35120 GCA_022703965.1 Verrucomicrobiota bacterium | reverse complement strand
GTAGAGTTCATCGCCTAATTCTACCGCTTCAAAGCTGATGCCGCGAGTCCCAGCTAATTATTCATACCATCTCCTTTTTAAGCGATGCCACATGGCAGAGCGAATTCTTTTCAAGTTCCGGGATTCCATGTCCTTTCACAGTATTTATGATAAGAGCCATGGGCTTCTCTGATGCTGTTCTGCTTTCAAGAGCGCGAATCAGTGCCGGATAAACTTCATCGATATTATGTCCGTCAGAGACCTGTATCATATCCCATCCGAATGCGTCGAATTTTTTTGTGAGATCACCGTGCGATATTATATTCTCGCAATAATCCAGCATGGAAACCTTATTGTTGTCGACAATAAGGATGAGATTGTTAAGTTTATTGTGGGCAGCGAACATAAACGCTTCCCAGTTTGAGCCTTCGTACAGCTCGCCGTCTCCGCACATTACAAAAACTTTTCTGTCCGACTTTTTGGTTCTGAGTCCTACTGCGATACCGCATGCAACACCTGCACCATGCCCAAGAGAACCGTTTACTGTTTCATAGCCAGGGATGACCGGATCGGGAATACCGCCCAGAAAACTGCCTTTTTTGCAGATATTTTCCAGTTCGCTTTCAGGAAAGAATCCCTTATCGGCAAGGATAGGATACATTGATATTGAACCATGCCCCTTGCTTATAATGAAGCGGTCTCTTTCCTCGTCCAGAGGATTGGCCGGATTATAATGCAGGATATTTCCGTAGTACAGACAGACAAGTGTTTCTACTGCGGAAAGCGAGGAGGCAATACGCGTCTCCGGCGCAAGACCGTGCAGATAGACGGTTTTTCTCCAGATTTCACTGGATTTGTTTTTAAGGAACTCTATGTTCGTCATACGTTTCCGTATTTATTGTTGTTGATGATCGTGAAGGTTTTGATAAGTTCCTGTATGCCGTCGTCGAGGGAATGCGCAGGTGTAAAGCCCGTTTTCGCAAGCTTTTCATTGGAGACAATGTAGTCTCTCTTGTCAGGATCTTCGCCTACGGGTGACTCAAGATAGACGAATGAAGGGATGTATTCCTTGATTTTTGCGCAGAGTTCCAGTTTTGAGAGGTTGGCTGAATCAAGCCCGACATTATAGGCATTGTTCTTCATGGTTTCAAAATTAGCCATCGCATGAATAAAGGCTCTGGTGACATCTCTGATGTGAATGTAATTCCGCTTGAAATGGCCTTCAAAAACAATGATAAAACGGTCTTTTATCGCTCTGTAGGTGAAGTCGTTGACGAGGAGGTCGATTCTCATTCTGGGACTTGCGCCGAAGACAGTGGCGAGTCTGAGACTGATTGTATTGCCGTGACTCATAGCCATGTTTTCAGCTTCAACTTTTGTCTTGCCGTAAAGAGAAATCGGACGCATAGGAGTTTCTTCTGTGCAGTGGATTCCCTTTTCCCCGATTCCATAACCGCTGTTAGTGATAGGAACGATAATCTTCTGTTCCGGCTTGAGGCTTTCGACAAGCAGTTTCATTGCATCCTGATTTACAGAGACGGCTGCTGTTTTATCGATATTGCAGGCAGGCGCTCCGACGATGGCGGCGAGCGGGAAAACAAAGTCCTTGTCCTTTACAAGCTTGGTTATAGTATCTTTATCGCGTACATCGCCTTTTACGATATTGAAGTTTTTTGAGGCGCAGCATTCAAGAAGACTTGACTGACCGAATAGAAAAGCATCCAGAACAGTGACTTCGTGTCCCTGTCTGAGAAGTTCCGGGACAAGAATTGAGCCGAGATATCCAGCGCCGCCTGTAACAAGAATTTTTGCCATTGTTTGTATATCCTTAAATTGTTATTTTATGCTGTTAAGCAGTGTGCAGAGATCTCTGATCTTCTGCTCTTCAAGAGACGGGTAATTGCCTATGTAATAGCCGAAAGCATGAATGTGTTCAACTTCAGGATATCTGCTGTATTCATCGACTGGAACTATTCCCTTCAGATACGGTTGGCGTAGCTGGTTGCCGCCTCCGGAACTGCCTCGTCTGAATTCGACATTGGCCTCTTTCAGCGCAGCTTCCAGACGGTCTCTGAACGCTGTATCCGCCTTCTTGATGACGAGAGCGAAAGCATAATTGCAACTGCCCTCGGCATCAAAATCAGTTCTGTATTTTTCTTTATCTATCAGACTTAGAAAGAGCGCGAAATTTTTCTTTCTGGCAGCGTTGCATCTGTCGAGATTTTTGAGCTGGCTTCGTCCCAGAACTCCGCCGATTTCAGTGTTTCTGACGTTATAAGCTGCGTTGAAGAATATGAAGTCCGGGCTGAGTCCTGGATTTTCTTTTATGAATTTGTCTTTCAAATCCTGATCTGTGGCTTCTCTGACCATGCCGTGCGAGCGCATCATGCGGATGATTTCGTATATCTTTCTGTCGTTTGTGCAGACCATTCCGCCTTCGATCGTGCTCATGTGATGGGCGAAGTAGTAAGAGAAATTCGATACAAGACCGAAAGAGCCGAGTTTGCGTCCTTTGAATTCCGCTCCATGTGATTCGCATACATCTTCAATGAGCGGAATATTCCGCTTCTCAAGTTCATCCAGAAGCGACTGGCTGAGTCCGTTAAAACCTTGGACATATGTCATGAACACAGCTTTCGTCCGCGGAGTGATTTTCTTGAGGATTTCCTGCTCAGACATGCACAGATGTTTAGGATCAATATCGACGAAAACCGGAGTGAACCCGTTCTGTATTACCGAGGCGATGTCTGATACCCATGTCAGAGTCGGGACTATGATTTCCCCTGTTCCGTAAAGATATTTCAGACTGGCAATCGTGATGAGATTTGCCGATGCTCCAGAGTTGACAAAGACGCTGTATTTCACTCCGAGCCATGCAGACCATTCTTCCTCGAATGCCTTGACGTTTGCCGACTGAGTCAGACGCGGCATTCCTTTCAGAAACTCAATGAGAGTATCTATGTCGTTTCTGGTGATGTTGTTGTCTATCAGCGGAAGATTTATTTTCATGAGGTCCCCGTATTTCAATAGTTAGGTTGATATACAATTATTTTCGAGCCGTCGTCATCTATTTTGAACGGAATGTACAAATAGCCGGAGAGTGCATCTTTTATTCTTCTGTGTTCTTCCGGTTTGGCGAATATGAGAAGGAAGCCGCCGCCGCCGGCTCCGAGAAGTTTTCCTCCAAGAGCTCCGGCTTTAAGTGCTTTGTCATAGATATCGTCGATTTGAGAGTTGCTGATTTTCGATGAGAGAGATTTTTTAAGCTTCCAAGTTTCATTGAGAAGCTTTCCGAATTCGCCGATATCGTCCGCGTCTGAAGTCAGAATTCTGAATCCGTCATCGACAAAGGACTTCATGATATCCAGACTGTTTTTATTGACCGATGTTTTTTGAATCTGTTCCGCTGCTATCTCAGACGCTATCCGCGATATGCCTGTATAAAACAGCATAAGATGTGATTCAAAATATTTTCTGCGCTCAGGTCTCATTATTACAGCGTTTACGGCAATTTTTCCGCCAGGATGGAATTCGACAAGATTTATTCCTCCGTAAGCTGCGAAAACCTGATCCTGGGAGCCTACATTTTCTTTTATAAGATTCTGTTCCACATGGATGGCTGTATTCGCAAGATCCTCGTCAGAAATGATTTGCCCTTCCAGAGCCATCATGCTCTTCAGAAGTCCGACTGTGAATGCCGAGCTTGAGCCCATGCCGCTTTTAGCAGGGATGTCACCGTCATGATGAATTGAAACCCCGTATTTGATATTCAGATATTTCAGTGTTTCGCGCACGGACGGATGTTTTATTTCGTCAAGACTGTTGACGTTCTCCTGAAAAGAATAGACAATTCGATGTTTGTGCTCGAAGAAGGGGGGGAAGTTTGCGGACATTAAGATAGCAATATTTGTCGATGGCTGTTCCAAGAACTTTTCCGCCATGTTCCAGATAGTAGCCGGGATAGTCTGTTCCACCTCCGAAAAAAGAGATTCTGTGCGGCGTTCTTGAAATTATCATCCTGTTATCATGATCATGTTGATTCTTGCAATTCTAGCACAAAATATGCCATGTTCAAGCACGGATCTTCATTTTACATGTACAACGTGAATACTTCCAAAGGATGATTTCCTTTGAGCTTCATGATTTTGTGATACATTTCCTTCTCGTGGGCATCAGATGATATAATTAACGCTTGAATCTTTGAGTTTTTCGAGAATAGCGCATCCGGTGTTGAGACTTCTATTCCCATGATGGATTTGCCAACGGGACTGTCGTCTATTACAGCACAAGGTTTTAGTGATCCCCATCTGACTTGCTGAAGCAGTCGCAGGGTATGTTTCCCAGCTCCGTAGAGAGCTACTTTACTTAATCCAGATTCTTTCAGCTGTCTGAGAATATTTTCGGTCTTAATAGCGGAACTCTCTTTTATGATTTCAGTCCCAAGGAAGTGTCGATCATTTTTCAATTCCGATAAAATCTTAATAAAGTCCGTAAAAACTTCCTTTTCCGAAAAATGATCCCGTACAAAGGAAAAAGCTTTTTCTGCATAGTCCCGTCTCAATTCAGGGCTTCCGAGCAAGAGTAATATTTTTTCAGCGAATAGTTCGGGACTCGCGGCTATTGATATTATTCCGTCCGGAATCTCCAATCCCCAGTTGGCTTCGGGACTTGCGACAAGCGGTGTTTGATGCGACATCGCTTCAAGGACTTTGATGTAGATTCCAGTTTTTACTTTGATCGGAGCTATGGCGATATCCGCATTCCGGTATGAATTTGCCAAGTCGTCAGTATAGCCTTGGATTTCGATATTTTTTTCCTGTCCGCTTAGGCTGGCGCATATGCCTCCTGCAACGCAAAAAACGGCATCTGCTTCCTTCGCAAGGACGAGAGGCCATATGGAGTCCAGAAAGTATGAGATCGCGTTTCTGTTTATCGGAGAATCACTGCCGATAAAGAAAATACGTTTGCTTTTATCATAAGATTTCCCGAGATCAAGAGGCAGAACAGGTTCCTTTATTACAACTGTATTTGAGGCTCCCAGTTTCTTTGCTTCAAAAGCATCTCGGGCTGATACTGTCGCTACAAGATCGCAGTGTTTTATCAGGGACTCTTCTTCATAGCGCATCAATTCGATGTTTTTGCCTGTCTGAATTCCGGCTTCTTCCATTCTCTCGTGCGTTACTGACTGTATGTCGCAGGGACAGAATATCAGTCTTACAAACG
>JAKJHH010000018.1:12826-29908 GCA_022703965.1 Verrucomicrobiota bacterium | reverse complement strand
CTGTACTTAACGCTTCGGAGTTGAAGACACAGACTTTGTCGTAGTGTCCGCTCCAGAGAAGTCCCTTAACTTTTGCTATGAAGTTAAATGGAACCATGTTTTCGGGGGACAGCGTGGATATGTATCCGGCTTTTGTATTTTCATTTATTATAGTGCAGTGAGCTCCGGAAAGTTCCGGCGCTCTCAGGGGAGCTTCAACTTCATATATGGTTCTGAAAAGTGAAAGATGCGACTTGTCGGAGTTTCCGTCTTTTGCATCAAGAAGTTGTAACAGATCAAGCTGCGCTCC
This sequence comes from Verrucomicrobiota bacterium, assembly GCA_022703965.1. Classification (GTDB taxonomy): domain Bacteria; phylum Verrucomicrobiota; class Lentisphaeria; order Victivallales; family UBA1829; genus JAKJHH01. Next base: position 29,619 of record JAKJHH010000018.1, on the reverse strand, counting down.
TGCCTTGAGCATTGCTTCGCATATGGACATTATGCGTATATTGTCGCCTCTTTTCAGCTGCGACAAGGATTGATGCAATATGACTAGAATATTTCCGCTGAGGCCCATGTCAGATTTTTTTCCCTGCTGCAAAACAAATATTCCATGTGTCTGTACCAAGTTTTGCGTCAGGCTGCATCCACGGAGATTTGCCGAGCATTTCAAGGCCTGCCGCATTCATAGCCAGCTCCATTTCCTGCGCGAACATCATTCTCATCCTGTGCGATTCCTTGAAGCTGCGTTCTTTTTTTCCAGCCCGCTCAAGAGTAATTTCATAATTAACAGTTACGCATTGTTTTTCGGCATCAAGTTCGGGACTGGCGTGACGATATACCGTAACGTCGTCCGAGACATATTTATGAGTTCTTTCCTCCGGCTTTTCCGAAAGAACGGCGGGGCCGAACCAGCCATCGAAGATGAATACTCCTCCGTCCTCAAGATGTTCTGTCGCTGTTTTCAATCCTGCAAGAAGATCCTCGTTGCTTGTGAGATAGCCCATGACGGCGAAAAGCGATACGACAAGCGGATATTTTCTGCCGTTGCGGAATGAGCAGAGATTTCCTTCGCTCAGATTAACATTTTGATATCCGGCAAGACGTTTTTCCGCTGATTTGAGCATGTTTGCCGAAAGATCAAAGCCGTCTGCCGCGAGCCCTTTTGCAAGGAACTGCTCCATATGGCGTCCTGTTCCGCAGCCCATATCAAGGTATGAAGCAGGTTTTACTCCATATTTTGCGGCAAAATCCAGCACGAATTCGATCTCCGACTTATAGTCTTTGTCTTTATAGTAAAGATCATAAAATTCTGCATAATTTTCAAAAACCATGAGCTAATCTCCATTTATGTTTACGAAAGGACTTCCGCAACTGCTTTTGCTGCTCTGAGGATCTGTTCATTTGTGATCGCCTGACCAGAAGGCAGGTAAAGGCCGCGTTTGTATATATGCTCTGAAACAGGATGTTTTTCATTGCTGAAAAGTCCGAGTGCTCTGTAGACCGGCTGTTCGTGCATGGCTCTGAAGAAAGGACGCGTCTGAACGCCCTTTTTCATTAGTCGCGAAGCGAATTCCACCGCGTCAAAGGGAACTTGATCCTTCAGTGTTATCGCATACATCCAAACCGTTGATTTTGCCCATTTTTCCACGAAAGGCAAGTGAAGCGGGAGTGTGGCTAGTTCATTGTTGTACATTGCGGCCATTTCGCGTTTTCTGGTGATAAACTTGTCGATCTGCTCAAGCTGTGCGCATCCGAGAGCCGCCTGCATGTTTGTCATTCTGAAGTTCCAGCCTCGTCCTTCATGCAGGAAACGCTCTTTTGCGCCAAAGCAGAGATTGCGTCCGGCCTTGAGTTTTTCCGCAAGTGTTGGATCATCTGTCAGCACTATGCCGCCTTCGCCGCAACTGATGTTTTTATTCGCATAGAACGAGAAACATGAGAGCTCTCCGAAAGAGCCGCATATTTTCCATTTGCCGTTTACAAGACACTCCGCTCCGTGAGCCTCGGCTGCGTCTTCGATGATTTTCAGTTTGTGTTCGGCGGCAATCGGAAGCAGCTTTTCCATGTTGACCGGATGTCCATAGATGTGCACCGGCATTATCGCGGCAGAATTTGCAGTGATTTTGCGTTTCAAATCTTCGATATCCATGCAATAAGTCCGCTTGTCGCAATCTACAAGAACAGGCTTGAGTCCGTTCCGCAGGATGGCTTCTATGCAGCTTACAATTGTGAATGCCGGCATCAGAACTTCCTTGCCCGACTCTATGTTCAGAACCGAAACGGCAAGTTCAAGCGCGACTGTCCCGTTTGCGACGGCGATGCCATATTTGCGTCCGCAGTAAGCCGCCCATTCGGACTCGAATCTGTCAATATATTTACCGGCCGAGGATATCCAGCCCGTCTTTACGCAATCTGCTACGTAATCCAGTTCGTTGCCTTCAAGAAGCGGTTCATTTACAGGTATAATATCACTCATGATGTCCTCTCATTCTGCAATTCTGACTTTTCCGCTTTCTACTGCCGGGAAACGTGTTTTATCTTTGTCTCCGGTATACGGACCTTGTTTGATTTCGACCATTTCAAGCTCTTCCAGCACCTCGAATCCATGACCTCCGGAAGCAAGCAGTATGATATCTCCGGCGGAGAGAACGTGGCTTTCGAGATAAGTTTTTTCATCGTCATAAAAATCGACTCTGAGTTTCCCTTTTTTTATGACCAGAACCTCCTGAGTGTAGAGGACTTCCCGTGAGATGGGATTGTGTACGTGTGCGTCAATCAGTTTACCAGCAGGATGACTCATGTAAGCGAGTTGCTGAGAATAATTATTCGGAGTGCAGAAGTGAATTCCCTTCTCATGAAACTCCGCAGGTATTATTATCGCCAGCAACTTACTGGAATGTTCAATTTTTTTAATCATTATTAGTTCCCCTGGTTAATTGCATTTTTTCTCAGCTGTAAGCATGAACCTGTTATAAATATTGAATCCGAAGAAGCAGGAAATTTCTTCGAGGTTGTCTATTCTGACGACTTGTACATTCATGTCAGTTGGAGCTCCTGAATATACGCGGGAATAAAAGATAGCCGGAGAGTAATGACGTGCGAACGGAGCATTCCAGACATCACTTCTCCATACTTTTTTAGCTTCTTGGTCAATGATGATAGAATCCTGAAGACACAATGGACTGCTTTGATTGATATGTACACGGGATAAATAAAGAGGAGTTATACATAATTTCCCTCCTTTTTTCATAATTCTGGATGCTTCTTTTAAAAACAGCTTATCTGCGTCTCCCATAAAGCATTCGAATGCGCAGTGTAAAATAAGACTTGAGGCAAATGCTTCTGGAAGCCCTGTATTGGAGGCATCGCAACCGATTTGTTTACCGTTGATGCCTGGAGGATAAGCCATGTCTAGGCAATAAGCATCATAGCCGAGAGAGTTAAGTATATTTGCAAAAGGACTGCCGCATGCAGCGATATCAATGATCGTGCTTCCCGCTTCCGGGGCAGTGTATTTGAAAGAGAGATAATGCTCCAGACATTTCTGTATGGATATTTGAGGGGCAACGCTGTAATATTCCTTAAGTGATTTAAAAGGGGCATCCATCCATTTTTTGAAGTCAGCCAAGTCCACCTTGTGATGGATAACAGGAATTCCGGCCTGCAATAGTTCAGACTCAATGATATCGTTGTCTTTGCGACTGCATGAGTAGAAGGAAGCTTTTTCTTCTTCCCTTCCCGTCCAGTAACTGAGAAAGTTTGGGAAAAGCTTGAACAATTCGGCTTTATTTTCATGAGAAAGGATAGAAGATTGCTGTTTGTCTTCTTCTTTTTCTTCTTCATAGGGACCGTCAGGCATTCCGTCATAGGGATCCACAATCTGTATATCGGGCAGGAATTTACGGACACTTGCAGTCAAAGCTTGGCGTGTCGCAGGGATATCTGATGAAATTACTACTAGGTCTACAGGAACTTTTGTTTGTGAAATCAATTCGGGGCTTGTGACTGAAATTGAACTCAGAGAAGTTCTGATCTTATCATCAAGTATGAGCAAGGGTAAAGGGAGTGAATGTTTTTTTAGCAGATCAATTAAGCGGATACTGTGCTTGCCTGCTCCAGCCAAAGCAATACGGCGTCCGACAATGAGATTTTTCCACAAACATATAATATGAGCTTCCATGAATTGTTTAGACACGTTTGCTATCCTCTCTATATTGCCTTGCTGCGTTATTCAATTTTTTCGTATGGACCGGGCGGAAAACCATCATAAAGATCGATTATTTCAATAGACGTACCGAAAAGTTCCTTGCAGCGCAGTTTGAATTTTTCCTGAATGGTGTCGGAAGAAAGAATAATGATGTGAGCTTGAGTTGAGAGCGGTTCATTTGTTGCAAGGATTTTTATCCCATCTATTTCTTTGGAGGCAACTTTGTCATCAAGGATGAATAATGGCTTTTTTAGATCATGTTTTGCTATCAAGTTCAATAGCCACCTGGTGTGAGCACCTGCTCCGAAAAGGAGATATTGCTTTTCATTTGCGGAGATGTTTTTGAGTATCCACAAGACATGACTTTCGATGTATAAGGCCTCTTGGCTGCCGTTGGCAGGAGCTTTTGCTGCCTCTTGACGGTAGAAGTCCATAAACAGTTCAGCAGCGTTGCTGAATTCCGTGTCTCTGAGTTTTTCCTGTCCCTGCATGTAATTAGATTGTTTGATGTAGTCAAGCAGATTCGGATATTCACATAGTGATTTCATAAGAAAATCCTCGCCGGCCATCTGGGCATGTTTCATTTCCTGAAGCAATACCTCATGGTGGATAGGATTTTTATCAATATAATTTCCGAGTTCTGTTATATTCATTCCGCAAAAAGGATTGTCTCCTTTTTGTGTTTTGCTTTTATGATGATTTCTGATTTTTGTGTATGCGTCGGAAATTCCCTGAATGAAAAAGCGCCGACAGAGATATTTACTGCTGATTCTGCTTAAAGGGGTGTAGTGCCATGCCGTTGCTACCGGAGTATATAAACCGCGATATGAACGCTCATGAAATTTCTGGAAAAAACCTGTTTCTCCGTCGCCTCCATATTGAAGTTTATCATCTGGCATATATTCCGGGTTGAAGCCTCCGAATTCCAGTACCATTTTCCGAGGAACAAAACAATTGCCTCCGAAAATATGGTAATAGGGAATCGGGACTTCTTCATCCCCCATGTTCATGAGACCAAGTGGCCCCCATACCTTTTTAGTAAGAAGTTCTTTTTTTACCCATTCCGGGGGCTCTGCTTCCCATTCAAGGAGTATGCGTCCCACAGTAGCTTCCGCTCTGCCTTCTTCTATGGGAAGGCAGCCCTGTATCCATGTATCGCAAAGCACCATATCGTCATCAAGATAGCCGATGTATTTCCCTTGGGCTTCCATCGCGCTTCTGTTCCTTGCTTCATGATGTCCGGGAACAGGCTCTATCACGTAGCGCAGATTGCCCATTAGGTTCTGCCATTTCTGAAATATCTCATGGGTATTGTCTGTCGATCCGTTGTCTACGACCAATATTTCCCAGTCGAAGCTTACTTTCTTCATTTTTGATAAGCTTTCCAGAAGACGGTTCAGGAAAGCAGATCTGTTTCTTGTTGGTATGGCAACTGTGAGCAGAGGCATGAAAAACTCCTTTTTGGGCAGTAAAACTAATCATGCTTCCTGAGCAGAAAGCTCCGGCTTTCTTTTCAGATAGGCTTCAATAGTACAGCGGAGACCATAGTCCAGCTCTGTAGTCGGAAGAAAAGCGGTGAGCGATTCCAATTTTCCTGAACATCCAATTCTTCTCTGAACTTCAAAGTCATAACGTCCTGAGGGGGGATTTACTTGTGTGATTTTTGAGGAGCTTCCTGTCATTTTGACAATACGTTCCGCAAGATCGGCGATAGTATACTCATGACTTGAAGCTACGTTTACTATTTCGCAGCCTTCAATTTTTTCCGCGGCCAAAACAGTTGCCTCGACAGCATCTTCAACATAGGTGAAATCTCTGGTCTGCTGACCGTTTCCGAATACTGTTATTGGCTGTCCGTGAATGGCCTGCTCCAGAAAACGTGGAATTACCATGCGCGAATCCTGACGAGGACCGTATATGTTGAAATAACGCAAAGATACCGACTGAAGTTGTTTCTCCTGATAAAGCGCTTTAAGGAAAATTTCATTGTAACGCTTGGCTATGGCATAGCTTGAACTTGGAGAAGGACAGAAATCTTCATCTACGGCCTTTTCTATTGCGGCTTTGCCATAAACTCCGCTTGTTGAACTGTATACCAGTTTTCCTACATTATAACGAATAGCTGCTTTTGCAACATTCAGGAGACCGCTTATTTCAGTTTCCATTGTTTCCACCGGATTGTCCGCTACCATATCAACACCGAGTATTGCGGCAAGATGGAAGACGGTATCACATTCTTTTACCAGTTCATACACAAGAGACTGGTTGCGGACATCGCCTTCTACAAAACGAATGCGTTGAAGATCTTCCCGAGGAATTTTATTACCCCTCTTCAGGTTATCCAGAGCGATAACATCATATCCTTTTCTTAGCAGTTTGTTTACGAGATGACTTCCTATGAAACCGGCTCCGCCTGTTACAAGTGCTTTCATTCTGTTGTTCCTTATTTTTATTCTCAGGGTTCGCCCCTCCCGGCTTCCTGCTCAAAATCCATCTTCATGCAAGACGAAATACAAGCTCGGACAGCTGAGTTTTTGTAACTCTGATAAATTTTACAGGAATATGTTTACGCAGAAAGCATGCCTAAATGTTTTATGAGCATTCAGCCTCAGTTTATCCTGGAAGCTGTCTGTTCCCAATACAATAGCCCCTATGGTGTCGTATTTAGCGTCAAGTTTGCTGATTGTGAATTCTCCGTATGAAGTTTCAGTGGGATTGTCATCAAAGGCAACGATCGGCTTCATGAGATTTTCCTGGCTTATGAAGTCGAGAATTTCACGGCCTTTTCGGCCTGCTCCATATACTGCGTATTGTAGCTTTTCCTCTTTGAACTCCTTAAGAATCCACTGCAGTCTTTTCTTCCATACCGCTGAAGCATCTTTGTGTTTTTCTGCAAAGACCCGAGATACAGGAGCAAGCATAAAGCTGTGTCTTTCAAAAGCTATGAGAATTTTTTCAAAAAGCATATTATACTTTTTGCTTTGCTCAGTGGTGAAAATTCTATCTTTCCAAGTATGAAAGTCCAAGTAATCTGCTATTTCGGTCTGGCTGAATCCGTGAGCAGGGAATATGGAGTTCAGAAAAGAACTGAACATATGCAGCCACCGTTCTTTTTCTCCGGCACGGGCTGTTTGAGAAATCTGTTTTGAATGTACTCTGTACTGCGTCAGAGATTGGGGAATGTTTCCGCATTTTCTGCCGGATGCGTAAAGATTGAGCCATAGAGCCATGTCCTGAGAAGCCTTGAAAGGACTGTTGTAAGCTCCGACTTTCCTTATTTCTTCTGTTTTGAACATGACAAGAGGATGTCCGACAGGGTTGAATCCCTTGAGGAGATTGCATATTATGTCATAATCATCGTGTAGCCAGTTCATCTCTCCGGTGAGACGGCTTGCTTCATCTATAATATCGGCATTTGAACCGACAACGCTGTATTCCGGATGATCCATGAGAAAATTCATTTGCACTTCGAGACGTTCCGGTTTCATTATATCATCCGCATCTATTCTTGCCGTGAATTCGGCTTGGCACATGGAGAATCCTTTTTGCAGGCTTGCCGTGCACCCCATGTTAAAGGGATTTTGGATCGAGGTCAGTCTTTCATTCTTGAATGATTTTAAAATTTCGGAACTTTTGTCATCTGAAGCATCATCAACAGCTATGATTCTGAAATCCTGAAATGTTTGTGAAAATATGCCGTGCAATGATTCCTCAAGATAAGATTCCGCATTATACACAGGCATCAGTATATCAATTTTGTGCATTTTGCTCATCCTGCTTGATATTTTTCATTTCAACATGTCGCATTCTTTATCATATGGACCGCTCGGAAATCCATCATACATATCCAGAAGTTCTGCTGTCGGAAAGAGTTCTTCACAGCGTTTTCTGAAGCGGCTCTGATGTACGTCACTAGAAAGAATGATCAAATCAGGATGAACTCCGTTCAAATCTTCAGGTTTTAAGAGCGGGACTCCCATGATGGAGTTTTCCGATGCGTTATCATCAATAATTAAATGCGGCATTCTGAGCTTGTTTTTCTTCAGAATTTCCAGAAGCCAGCGGCTGTGCATGCCAGCTCCGAAAAGGACGATTTTTTCTGTATTGCGACTGAACAGCTTCCATTGAGACACTATATGGATCTTTATAAATTCTGTCAGCATTTTTACGTTTATATAACGTTTGAACTCTTTACTTGCTTCGAGAGCTTTGCTTTTTTGCTGAATCTCAGCATCATGGGGACTTAGCCCGTTGTTTTTCAGATATCGTATGAAGTCTCGTATATACGGCTTGAGCCTGAAGTAATGATTATATGCTTTTATAGCCTCTTTTGAACAGCTTGAGTAGTTTTGTCTGATTCTGCTCAATGCCTCCGGGAGCTCCTCAGGATTGTATATAAGTTCCCCATATTTAAACTGCTTGTAGAGAGGACGGTAACTCGGATAATCAGGCGCGATTACCGGAAGACCGGCTTGCAGGTAATAAGCCAGTTTTGTGGATGCGCTTCCGGTAAGATAATTGTTGAGGTAGTATTCATAGTACCATACAATTCCTATGTCTGCCGCAGCTGTGATTTCAGGAAGCATTGATATATCATATGAATCTGTGGAGAGTATAAGCTTTCCGCTTTCAAGGAATTCCTGTATTGATTCAGGATATGGAGAGTAAGTCCTTCCGTGCAGAATGCTTACATACTCATCAGGCAGTTGTGAGAGTTTTTTGACCAGCTCCAGAGTTGTGAACTGAAACCAGCTACAACCGCAATGAAGAATTATTGTTTTATCTGCCGGAATATTGAAGCGTTTGTTCCAGAAACGCTCTTTTTTAAATGGAGGAGAATCTGACAGGGCAACCGGCAAGTGCATCACAGGCGGACGTTTCAGGTTAAAATCCAGATCATTGAAAAAGGCATCCTCTCTGGCTTTGTCCTGAATTATAAATAAATCCGCATATGGAATCAGTTGTTTTTCCAGTTCTTTCAGAACTGCTATTTCTTCATTTGTCCATGTATTGGGATCACCGACCCTGTAAAGCTCAATGGAGTAATAAACAAGCTTTGTTCTGAACATGACTGAGGCTTCATATGCAAATAAGAAACCGCATGATTCAAGGCCTATACAGGCATCATAGACATTTTGTTTTGCATATTTTTCTATTGTTCTCCGCATTTCATCTTTGACGAAGTAATGATAGTCTATGATACATGGATCATGTTTGAGCTTAACTTCGGTCAATTGGATCGTTCTTATCCTGTGGTTTTTATATTTGTGCTCTGGAAATTTTTTCAACTCCCTGTATTCAAAAATATCAACATCATATCCCGATTCGGCCATTTCCTCAAGGAACATGTATATTATGTGAGGCATAAGTTCATGGTACGGTGCAAAAAAAGCGATTTTACCATTCATAGGCAATTGTTACTCCATGCTTTCAATCTCTTCTTTCGGGTATATTGAATGAGGGATTTTTTCATAAAGATCCCATACTGCGCTTGCTCTATAAAGTTCCTTGCATCTTTTCCTGAACAGATCTTGATAAATATCTGTTGAAAGAACTATGATATCCTTTGGCTCCGGAGAAAATGTGTTCGCTTTTAATACTGGAATTCCAAATATCGAGCCATCAGCCGGATTGTCATCCAGTATACAGAACGGTAAAGAGAGTTTTTTGTCAATAAGTATTTTAAGCAGCCATCTACTGTGAAGTCCACCTCCAAAGAGAAGCAGCCTTCCGGACGTTCTGCTTTTTTCTTGCCAGATCTGCGCCAGATAATTGCCTAAGAGGAAAAGTCCGGATTTTTGAAGTTGTATAAGCTCATCCTTGAGTCTTGAGATTTCCTGTTGATACTTGACTGTCTGCATCTTGACTGCTGTTTTTAACATGAGCTTGTCGAACGCAGTTTTTTTAAAGGTATTGTCGTTTGAATTCAGTTGAGCTCCACTGCGTTGGCATATCTCCTTAAGCACTGCCGAAGTCGTCATATTTCCGAAACGCGGTATTTCCCGGAACATGAAAATCATTTTATTGAGAAATGTATAAAGTTGCTGGCAGGATTCGTTAAGTGTTTCATGCATCAGTTCAGCATCTTCGTCACTGCTGTAATCATCAGGTTTAAGTCCAAGCAGGTTTTCTAACTGATGGACGAACAATTCAGAATATGCTCTTAACAGCCATTCGTTCATTTCGTCTATGCTGAGATGAAGAGTAGGAACTATTGCGTTGAATTGATTACATAACTCAGGATCGGGAAGTGTTTCAAGGAGTCCAAGCAGTCTTTGTAGAATGGGGTACTGGCATAAGGAGTTGCAAGATAAAAGTCTGTTTCGTCCCATGTGTCGAGTTCTTTTGCAAAATCTATAGTATTGCGTATAGAAACGTTTGTATCCCATGGGAATCCTATGACAAAATTAGACTTGGCTCTGATTTCATGTTTCTTGCAGAGTTGAAGTGCATTTTTTGATTTCTCAAGTGAAATACCTTTTCCCATCTTTTTCAGACTTTCTTCATCTCCAGATTCAACTCCGAATGTCAGACTGGCACATCCGTAACTTTTGAGTTTGATTATGAATTCTTCATCGATTGAATCTACACGAGCGGGGCACTGCCATACAATGCTAATTTTACGTTCCCGGAGTATTTCAAAGATACGGTCTATTCTTTTTTTGTCACCAAGGAAAAGGTCATCGCAGAAGAATACCGCTTTTCTTCCCATCGCTTTTATGCAATGACATACTTCATCTGCGACCGATTCTGCGCTGCGCATTCTTTGTCCATGTCTGGATATACTTTTGTCACAGAAATAACATTTGTATGGACAGCCTCGGCTGGACATCAAATTGAAGGAGCTCTCATTTGCAAAGTGATATATGTACCGATGGAAGGGAGCAAGTTCTCTTGCCGGCCAAGGTATGGAATCAAGGTCGTTTATAAGTTCGGTGTCGGGAAGGTGTACGGTTTCGTCGCCGTGGATGAAGGATATGCCCTTGAGTTTGACAAGAGACTCATGGGATACTTTTCCCTCGCCTGCCTCTAACAAACGCAAAAATGCTATAAGACTTTCTTCAGCTTCCCCGCGGAAGACATAGAAATACGGCGCGGCTTTGAGTACTGAATCCGGAGCGGCGCTGGCGTGCTGACCTCCGATCAGCAGAGGAATTGACGGATTTATTCTGTGTATGAAGTCGCCCATCCTTTCAGCCCATGGAAAGGTGGAGGAGCGTGATGAGATTCCTACAACGTCAGGACAATATTCTTCCAGCAGAGAAGATAGAATTTGTTCTGAATACGGTTCCACATCAAAATCCTTGAATTTGACATCCCAGCCTGCTTCCATGGCTGAGGCTGCAAGGTAAAGTACGCCGAGCGGTTCATTACGATACTTTTCCCTCAAATCCTGATTGATTCCTGCATTTATAAGAAGCAGTTTCATTGAAAGCCTTTATATTATCAGTTAGACTTAACTTTTTTCCCAATGAATGCCAGAGACTCATAAGGTTTCATGATTTTTCCGCCGCATGAGTTGATCAGCTCATGTATATATGTAAAGAGTTGCTGGCGCTCTTTTTCCGATGCCTCCAGAATGTAAGAATATGTACTGATCATGCCTATGAATTCATCCGCACTGCAAGTCTGATGCCAGCGGTATCTTATGACTTGAATGTCATGGAAAAGTTTGGAATTTATGAGCTCTGTTTTCTGATGATTTATCTCTTCTTCAAGATTTTTCAGACATAATGCGTCTTTAAACTCAGGCAAACTCTGTGCAAAAATCTCATGCAGACCCCTTATGAAAACACTGTCTTCCCATATGTGTTTGTTCCATATGATGGAGATTGCTGCATCGTTTTTCAAAAGGCCCGAAATTTTTTTCAGGCGAGTGTTGGGCTCTAGCCAGTGAAATGATTCCGCCGCAAAAACAAGATCGAATTTTTCGGCGCAGACATATTTCTCGAAAGGCGAACATATAAAATTGATATGTGGTGAATTGCTGAATTTTTTCGATGCTATTTTGATAAGATTCGCACCGGGGTCAATAGCCGTAAGTATGCAATCAAGAGATTTGAATGATTCTGTTGCTTTTCCTGTTCCACATCCTATTTCTAGGATTCTGGGATTTGAGCCCATTCCTACTTTTTGAAAGATTTCTTTGAAAAACACATCGGGATATCTTGGACGATAGAGCTCATAGGCTTCAGCTGCCCTGTCGAATGATGAAGCAAATTTTGTTATGGAGTACGTTTTCAATTGTATCTCAAGGTTATGGAGTTGTATATGTTTATAGGACAAATGCGACATGCCTTGCACCCTGTTTTTCGGATTTTATTCCACTTTTCAGAGCACCAAGCTTCCGTCAGGCTTTCCTTAAAAAGGTTTCCAGCTATCGGTTCGTGCACGTATTCTATCATATTGCATGCGTGTATGTCTCCGTTGCCCAGAATAATTGCAAAGTGATCTGGTCTGCAACAACGCTTTTCTGCAAATTTAGGATTGTATTCGCCTTCACTCCACTGTTTGAATGAAAGCATTTCAGGTGAGAAAAGATTTTTTAATGTTTTTTCATATTTATTTCGGAGATTTTCATCCATACCAAGATCTAGCTTTAATGCTTTTGGAACAAGTTCATCTCTGAATTTGCGGATATCTTTTTCCTCCATCTGGTGCAAATGTTTGAAATCCCCCTCAAGGTAGGCTAGTGCTATATTCTGTGAGCCAAGATCCTTGTGTAATTTGATAGTTTCAGCAAAGCTCATATAGTTTTGTTTGGATATCAGCATTTGTGTTCCGGCGATAAACGATGGCTTCAGTCTTTTCCCTGTTTCATACATTATCTGCACACTACTGCATGCTTTTTTGAAAAGACCGGGGAGTCTTCTCATTGTGTCATGTATTTCCGGCACAGCGCTGTATATGGATATACAGACACTATCCAGTCCTGCCTTTATCAGTGATTCTGCCAGTGCTTCGTTTATGAGACTTCCGTTTGTATTCAGATTGACCTTCCAGCCAAGAGAAACTGCTTTACTTATTAACAGAGGGAGCTCTTTATAAAGTGTAGGTTCTCCTCCGCTTATATCCAGAGTTTCAACTCCCAGCCGGGATGCCTGATCCATGATGCCCATCCACTCCTGAGTACTTAGCATTCGCTCGTCTGACAATTTCTTATGCAATTCTCTCCTTGAGCTGCATACTTCACAATTCGCAGTACAGCGAAGGGTTGGTTTTATGACAAGATTTTTCAGGAAAAGCTCCATGTTTGGAATCTCCTCAATTGATATGTGATTATATTAGTGATTAAGAGTTTTCTCTGCAATCAGGAATACATTCCAGTTTTCCCGCCAGCCGCCCATTTCATCCTGCTTGACATCGTACATTCTGATGTCTTTCCGTCTTTCCGTAAGATCGTACCCGTTTTCCAGAACATTTAGATCTCCAAAGAGCCGTTTCAAGCCCGAGACAGAGAACCTCCAGTAATCATTCACGTACGGATAAGCCGTGTGATAGCACCAAGACCAGTGAGTTATAACTATCAGGATTCCTCCGGGAGCCAGCAGTCTCTTCATTTCACTTGCCGCATCAAATGGATTCTGTATATGCTCTAGACTGTGCTTGCAGAGAATCAGGTCGCAGGAGCCTGATTCATATTCTGTTTGTTTGCAAATGTCTCTTTCAGGAAGATTGACCGTCAGAAATTTACGGGTTTTGATGAATTTTTGGAGTTCTCTTCCCTCTCCTCCAACTTCCAGCACAACTTTGCTTTCTGAGGCATATTTTGCACATTGTGCCAGAATCCAGTCCGTCCATCTTTGACAGTTGACGTTTGCACAGTTTTCTTCGCTTATTATGATTTTGCTGTCAGAGGGACTTTCCTGATAGCGTAGAATTTCTATAGCTTCGGGATTGAACCTGTCCATTGTCATGTTCCTTTCTGATTATTTGACCTGACAGGGCCAGGCATTTTAAAGTCAGGCTGCGATATGAAATTTTTTGTCTGAATACATATCTTGCCAAGAGGGGCAAGAATATTCTTGAGATGTGCATTTCCCGAGTTCAGAAAACATTCATTAGCAAGCTCAGTGTTTCCGAGCTTTTCATTTAAAATCCCATATAAACGCAGATAATTAGGTGTGACCGCCGATTTATACATGAAAAGATAGGGGGTTGCACAATAAAGTCTCTTCAGCATCAGCTCCGACGCGTGACTGTTTCCGCGCAAGGCAAAATAAAGAGCTGCATGCAAGGCAATTCCAGGGGATATTTCATTCAGCAGAAGCTGTTTTGTTTTCTTTTCCTCTGAAGGAGACAAGTCTGGGAGATTGCCTTTTTTACTTGCAGTCCAGAGGCAGTAAAATACCGTGAGCTCTCCACTTTGATAAGGATGTTTCAGCCATGATTCTTCAAGAAGAGCCCGGGCTTCACTCGCTCTCCCAAGCATCAGGAGGCAGTTGATCGCTCGTTTATATATGGCATAGTCTGAATTTCCATATTTCAAATCAATGCTTATAAGCTTATATAAAGCATCGTAATCTATCTTATCATCATTCATCGCCAGCTGATAAATGATTTCATCTATCAGTTTTGTTGCGTTGAGACATTGCTTGTTTATCAGCTCTTCTGCTGTATTGAAGTCTCCTGCCAGAATCAGCGTCGAAATAAATGCTTCTTTTGCACTTATGGATGTTTCACTTATGGGCTTCAGTATCTCCAGAGATTCTGTCAGATGGAAGCCCTGGCGAAGTCCAAGACTCAGAGCAAGCAGTGCGGATTTCTGATTGACTTGGTGATTCTGTATAAATTTTAATCCTTCCGACAGATGGTCGCCTGCACCCAGTATTCTGAGGTAAGTATAGAAAAAATCTGAGGAAAGATGTTTTTTTTCTTCGTCTTTTCTAAACAGTTCGCATGCCTTTTCAAAATCCCATTCCAGCATGTAAATATCTCTGCCAATCCTTGCGTAGGCATCATTCTGTTCTGGATTGCTTGCATATATTGAGTCAATAAGCTGTTCAGCTTTTTCAGTCATGTCGTTGAATGCATATTCAATGGCAAGGGTGATCCGTTCTTCCGGACTGCTGTTTTCCGATTCGCAGACTTTTGCTCTCATTTTCATTGCAGCAGGATAATCCATGTTGCAGTGATGAAATTCCGCGAAGGCTTTATATGCCTTGAAATCTTGTGCTGTGCTGGCACTTTTGAGACTGTTTAGCACTTTTCTTTCCCAGATGTCTATCTCTTCAGGTTCAAGGAAACCATAATTCCTGAGCTTATGTATTTTCCGCAATTCATCATCCCAGCTGGCAAGAGGATTTTTTGTGTTAAGCAGCATGGTGTCTTTAATTTTTGACTTTAAGGATTCTATTTTGCATTCTTCTTCTGCCAGAAGATCATTCTTAGTTCCAATTCCGTAAATGGCAATTTTATTGTACAAAATATATTCTAAGCTTTCTGTGAATGTGATTCCTTTCAGTAGAATCGGCAAATTAGCCAGTTCTACTCTGGCTTTACCTGACAGTAAGTCAGAATAAATGGATGCGGCTTCAATCAGTCTTTTTATAGTATTGCTACCCTCTGCTTCATTCTGTTTGATGCCAGAAGCCAGCTGCATCTGTAGCTTTTTCTGCAATATGCAATAGAATGGATTTGAGCTTTGTGTTTCAGGCTGGGGAACAAATTCTCCGCATAGCAGTTTATTGAGTTCGTTCTTGCCGAAAAATGTTAAATTTTCTGTTTTCAGCATGCGGGGAAGAGGAGACTCAATAAGTTCGGCAAGCAATATATATTCAATATCCATGTCTGTAGACGGATTATTCCGTATGTATTCATTGGCTTTTATGGATTCTTCAAAAAACCAACTAGTCAGGGCTTCTCTTTCTTCTCGGGATTCAAGTTTGGATATATCAGCATTTATCAGACTGCCATGATGAATTTCCTTTTGCAGAAATAAGAGCGCAGAGGCAAGCGCTTTCGAATATTTGTCGCAAGTTTTTCTCAGTAGAGGTCGAGCTCCTGACATGAAGATTTCATTCAGTCTTTGGTGGGTGCCTTCGATGGAGTTCAAATGCAGGCAGAATTTTGCTGCCTGATAAGCTATTGAAAGTTCTTCTCCGTGGGCGATTATTCCTTTAGCGTATTTCTTGAAGCGGGGATGTTGCTCCCAACCTTTACCGTAAAGATTTATTTTTAAGCCTAGTTCATCGCACCATTCAAGGACTATGTGGCGGTAGATGACGTCGTTTAGAATCCAGAAGATTCTCTGTATTGCAAGTTCTTGATCTTCAGGGGAGTTTTTCTCAAGACAGCTCAGGAAAGTCGGAACTTTTACAGTCAGGAAATTCTTGAGCGATGGATAGCCGGTCAGCGTGTTTCCGGCTCGATAATGTTTCCAGAGTTCGTCGTGAATCTGCCAGCAGGTTTTTTCATCAAAAAGGAACTTGTTTGTGAATGGCGGTAGAAACTCA
This sequence comes from Verrucomicrobiota bacterium, assembly GCA_022703965.1. Lineage (GTDB taxonomy): Bacteria > Verrucomicrobiota > Lentisphaeria > Victivallales > UBA1829 > JAKJHH01. Next base: position 13,423 of record JAKJHH010000018.1, on the reverse strand, counting down.
AGTTTCATCATTTCTTCTGTCGGCAGGCCGCGGTTAGAAGCAAAACATATATCGCAGCCGTATTTTTTCTTCTGCTCTTCCGTCAATTCTCTTGGATGGAATATATCGGTATTTACCACCATAGGAAGCTGTATCATGCGCTCTTTCAAATAGCCGTAAGGTTCGACAATGTCTGTATAACCTATCAGGAAGTCGCGTTTTTTGGGAATTCCTGTTACGCAGTGGGGCTTAACTGTGTTTTTATTCCATTCTTCTGCCACTTTGGCCTGATTCAAATGCGACATGGTATCCTGAATCCAAGTTACGAAGAGCAGATTTTCAGGGATGCTGTCCATGAAGCTGCTTCTCAGGTAGTTGATGAAGATTATCATGTCAGGCTTGAAATCGTTGACTTCTTTTGCGGCTCGCCAGAGGGTAAAATCCCAATTGATCTTGGCGATTTTCGTTTCCCATCCGGCCTTCTCAAACATTGCGCAGGCATCGCGAGTGCTGTACTGGATTACTGTGCTGGATGTATGTGTCGGCATTAGCAGACGTGGCTTGCGTCCGGCTTTTCCGGCTATGATGCGTGCCAGTTCTTCGTCGCTCATGCTGTTG
>JAKJHH010000018.1:0-12799 GCA_022703965.1 Verrucomicrobiota bacterium | reverse complement strand
CAGATTTTTGCCTGAGCTTCTCTGGCGAGATAGAATTTAGCCAGAGGCTCAATGATTTTGTTCGATACCTGATCCGGCAGGGCGGAAATCGGAATAAACAGGTGTGAACGGTTTATATCGCTTTCGCAAAGTTTGACAAGTTTTCCCAAGTCTTCGTGCCAGAAAAACAGGATATCAGGATGGCTCAGTATTTCTCTTCTGTCACATGCCGTCAGCCAGGCGTAAAGACATTCCAGCGAGTCTATAATTACGTATATCGGACGGAACGGATGACCGAGTTTCTGTTTATCCTTGAAGGATTTTACTACTGAGTCCAGTATGATGCCCGGAGCCAGTCCGACTACTACGGCAGGCGCGAGCTCCTTCTGGAGTCTGGGATTATAATTCAGCGCGTCTCCGGCTCTTTTTACGGGGGCTAGATGATCTGTCAGCGCGACGGCTTTCTGCGGGCCGTCCTTGATTGAGATGTAGCAATAGGCTCCGTCTGCTGTTTTGGCTATCTGAATATGCTTATAGCTTTCGGGATTCAGGCGTCCGAACAGTTCGGGAAAGCGCCTCATTCCTTCATTATAATTTGCTTGAAAAACAGGAGTCATCAGTACCTTTCTCTCAACCTGAGATTATGAGTGAGAAAATTTTTCCGCATAATACGTGCCACAGCCTGAAATGAGCTCAGTTGAGCTTGAGGATTTCTTGTTTTGTTGTATTTTCCGACACAAAAAAGGCATGGAGCTGTTAAATTCTCCATGCCTGAGTGAATACGTTTCCAGAGATTAGGGGATGTCTGTTCTGAATCCTGAGGCGGGGAGTCCTTCTCCGTTGTAGAGATTGCCTTCTGGATTTATTGCCCATGCGTAGCGCACGGCAGCCGGTTCTTTGACCTCGTTGCTCCAGACGATGATTTTATCGCCTTTGATTTCGGCTTTTGCCCAGACGAAGTTCTTGTCGGCTCCGGCAATCGCGAACCCTTTGAGTTCTCCGTCCTTGCTCTTGAGACCGCCCTTTGTGTGGGTGAAGCTGATTTCAGCTTTGCCGTCCGCGAACTTCACAGAGTCATAGAGAGGGCCTGATACTTCGATGTCCTTGTTGCCGTAGCGGTAGAGTTCTGCCCAGCGTGCGAGGCGGAGGCCTACATCCTGCTTGTTTTTCGGATGGATGTCTAGAGCTTCGCCGATGTCGCTTGTGACAGCCATGCCGGTTCTGGGAACTTTAAGAGTGAGGGTCTGAGATTCACGGATTTCAGCCCAGCTGCCTTCGGAAGGAGCCTTCTGCTTGTCGCGCCAGTTTGCGAGCTGCACAAAAAGGAAGGGCATTTCGGGATTCTTGAATTTGACTCTCCATGACTTGATCATGTCGCTGAAGAGTTTTCTGTACTGCATTGCGGCTCCGGCATTGGATTCGCCCTGATACCAGATTACGCCTGTGATCTGATAGTCTTCATGAGGCGCAACCATTGCATTGTAAGGGCCTGCCGGAATGTCTTTGGGACTCGGCAGATATGCGCTGAGTTTTGCGGGCGGAAGCTGAAGTTCAATATTATACTTCCATTTGCCGGAAAGCGATACTTTATTGTTGTTGTCCTTCTGGATTCTGAGATCAGGCGGATTTGCTCCTGTGAGACCGCCGTTGTTGATGGTGTTGAATACACGGATCGCAATCTCGTTTTTGCCGGGCTTTACAAGGTCTTTCGATACTTTGTAGTATCTGTTGGGGGTCTGGTTGAGGTAAGATTTTCTTACGCTTTCGCCGACCTTTGTGCCGTTGAAATATGTCACGTCGTTATCGCATGCGAACATGACGAGTGTGAGTTCCGAGTCCTTCCAGGATTCAGGAATTTCGATTGCTCTTCTGAACCATATGGCGCCGTCGATGTTTGCTCCGGTGTTCTCGATATTGGAGGGGATGTTTATGTCCTTCCATGAGCTGTCATCGAAGTCGGCGGCTGCGTATTTTGCAGCTTCGGGGCTAATGCCCGGATCTTTGTTGATGGACTCCTGATATATGGATTCGGCATACTGGCTGTATGTTTTCATGTCGGCAAGCTTTTCTGCCGGAATGTTCAGCGGCTGCGGCAAACTTTTGTCCGCTTTCAGTGTTTCTGCCGGAGTCCATGCCTGACAGGCACTTCCGCCCCAGGAGTTGTTTATGAAGCCCAGAGGTGTCTTATATTTGAGATAAAGGGCTCTTCCGAAGAAGAAGGCAACCGCCGAGCAGTCGCCGACGGTCTCAGGACTGCATACGATCCATTTGCCCTTCAGGTCATCAAGAGGTTCCGGAGCTATCTGCTTTTCGACGTTGAAATATCTGATCGCCGGTATATTGGCATTTTTCTTTTCTTCTTCAAAATTGAGACAGCTTTTAACTCTCATTTCCATGTTGGACTGTCCTGAAGCCATCCATACATCGCCGACAATGACGTTTGAAATCGTGATCTCGTTCTTTCCCTTGATTTTCATTTCGGCAGCTTCGGCGCTTTCCTTGACTGCATCCAGCCTGACGGTCCACTTGCCGTCACTGGCAGCGACAGTCTTTTTCTGCTGTCCCTTGAAGCTTACGATTATATTTTCGCCTGCTTCTGCCTTGCCCCATACGTTGAGAGGGACTCCGCTTTGCAGAACCATGTTATTGGAGAAGACGGACGGCATTTTAACATCGGCTTTCAGACTGAGACCTGATACGGCAAGAAATGCCGCCGAACAGAAGAGAATCGCTTTTTTCATCACTTGTTCCTCTTGTCATGTTATCGGTTACAGATATAAACGTTCTAATATGCACGTTCTTTGGCGAGGCGCAAGAGATCAAGAAAGGAGAGTGACGGGAATTTCAGCTTTGGCTTTTGGGTTTGTTCATTTTTTCGATGGTGGACGAGCTCATCATGCCGGACTCGTTTTTATCACCGGGGCAGATGGCGGCTCCGCTTATAACGAGGCGCATGCCGTCAGCCACGCTCATTTCCAGAAAGACGCATTTTTTGCGCGGAATGAAAATCAGGAAGCCGCTTGTCGGGTTGGGGGTTGTCGGCATGAAGATGCTTATGAGATCTTCGGCACCGGTTTTCTTATCCATTTCCAGCCGTTCGAGATTTTCGTTGGTTACAAAGCCGATGGCCCAGCAGCCGGGGTAGGGATACTCGAACATCACAACTTTGCGGAACATGCCGCCCTGAGAAGAGAAGAAGGCTTCGCCTATCTGCGAAGTCGTCGAATAAATCGTGTTCAGAATCGGCAGTTTCATCAGGATTTCCTGCAGGAGCTTGATGAAACGGCGTCCGATTGCGTTACGCGCAAGTTCTCCGGTTATCAGGACGATTATCAGCATTGCGACGATTGAGATGCCTCTTATGCCCTGCTTGAACCAGAAGTCCTCAAGATGCTTGTTGAGTTCAGGGACGCTCGCCGCCAGACTTATCGCCCAGCCTGTCAGTGTATCATAAATAAAGAAGGTGATCCAGACCGTTACTATGGCAGGAATCAGGATGAAAAGTCCTGTCAGTACTCTGCTCCTTACAAAGGCGAAGAGACTCATTTTAGGACGGCCTCCCGTGAGCAGGTTTACCGCTGTCGCTGAGGGATCATTCTCCATCGTTATCTATCCTTCGTATTTTGAGGGACAGGATACGTCGTCTGTCCGCTTTGAGTATCAGCACGTGGATATTTTCGCAGAGAGTGATTTCCTTGTTAGTTTCAGGGATATAGCCCAGTTCTCCGCAAATATAACCGCCTATAGTATCGGCGTTGTCCTGAGGAATTTCAAGTTCCAGAATTTCATTAACATTCGGAATCGGCGTTCTGCCGGGCATTATGAAAGAGCCGTCGTTCATGTTTTTGGGCGGCTGAAGGCTGTCTTCGTCGGTGTCATATTCGTCCTGAACTTCTCCGACGATTTCTTCTATGATGTCCTCGAATGTCACGATACCGGAGGTTCCTCCGTACTCATCAATGACAATGGCGAAGTGGTTGCGAGTTTTCTTGATTTCCTCAAGCAGCTCGCCGACTGCCTTGCTTTCCGGTATGAAAAGCGGTCTATGACAGAGCGATTCAAGAGTTTTTCCCTCTGTTTTACTTTCATTCAGGAAGTCTTTTGCGAGGATTACTCCTCTGATTTCGTCTATGCTTCCTGCGTAAACCGGCATGCGGCTGTGTCCGCTTCTCACGAAGAGTTTTTTCGCCTCGTCGATGCTTGTAGTTATGGGAATTGCGATTACGTCGATTCGCGGCGTCATGATTTCCCGGACTGCCGTATCGTCGAGATCGAAGATTCCGCGGATCATTTTCTTTTCGCTTTCTTCAAGAGAAGAGGATTCATCTTCTGTTTCCACGAGCGACATGATTTCATCTTCCGCGCTTGTTTTTTCGGCTGTTTCGCTGTTTTCTGCCTTCGCCTCGATTCTCTGTCTCAAAGAGTTTGTCAGAATCACCAGCGGGCTGAAAATTGTGCAGCTCAGGGCGGTTATCAGAGGCATTGTGTAGCGCAGAAGTATGATGTCGCATTTGGTGAAAAGATACATAGAGGCAAGTTCAGCCGCCAGCACCGCGCAGAGGACGGCTGCCGATACAATGAAAATAGCCTCGAACCCGTTCATTATCGATGAGAATTTCATGGATACTATCGTCAAGGCCAAAGTCGAGAGCAGGGCTATCAGCAGAAAGAGAACAGCTCGGAATACAGTTTGATATTGAGGTTGTCTCTCGAGCCAGAAGTCCATTTTTTCAGCCAGATTTTTGTCCTGAGTTTCTATTCTGCGGGCTCTGCCGGGGGTGAGCTGATAAAACGCCTCGTAGGCGGACGATATCCACATGAAAATCATGAATACTATTATGAATACTATGGTTGCGTCAAGCATATTTTTCAGACTCCTTGAACTCTGGAAGCGGGAATATGCTGTCGAAATCGTATATTGCCGAAAGCTCTTTCATCACCTGCTTTTCACGTCTGCGCATGCGGCGTTTCTTTTCGGGGACAAGGTCATCCTCGCCGGATGCGTGGAGCATTCCGTGAACGACATAGAGCACAAGTTCGGACGCATACGTTCTGTCCGGTTTGTCGCACTGGAAAAGCGCCTGAGCCGGACATACGATGATGTCCACCGAACTTGAGTCCTCATCCTGAATCTCTCCGGGCACGAGCGCATCCTTGTAGTCGAAGGTAATAACGTCGGTCATGCCTTCATGGCCGACGAAGTCCATATTGATGCGCGCCATTTTCCGGGCGCTCTCAAAATATATGTTCACAGGCGAGGCTATGAGAGCTTGCAGACCGCTGAATTTCAGCGCATCGTCAAGAAGCTTCTCAAGCATCTTTCTGTTGGGCTTGCCTGTTTTCAGATTCCATCTGAATTTCGTCATCTTCATCATTGTCATCATCATCCTTGGGATACTGCACTCTGACATGCAGCATTGTTACGAGAGTTTTTACAAAGCTTGAACGGACGCGCGCGATTTCTCTGAAGCTCATATCCGCGTTGTCGAGCTGTCCGTCTTTTATGCGTTTTCTGAATATTTCCCAGACAAGCGCGTCTATTTTAGCGTGTGTCGGTTTTGTGATGGATCTTGATGCAGCTTCGCATGCGTCGGCAAGCGAGATAAGCACTATTTCCTTGTCCTGCGGCAAGGGGCCGGGATATCTGTATTCCTCTTCCAGAACCGGATAATTTTTTTCGCGGTTTTCCTCAAGCGCACGTTTGTAGAAGTAGAAAACCATGTCTGAACCGTGATGCTGCTCAATGGCGTCGCGGATAAGTCTTTTGAGTTTATACTTGATCGCGAGATCTATGCCGTCCTTGACGTGGTTGAGAATTATAAGACTGCTCATTCTCGGCGGCAGTTCCTTGTGACGGCTTTCCGTTCCGAGGTTGTTTTCAGAGAAGTATTCCGGCTTTGTGAGTTTTCCTATATCGTGGAAATAAGCGCCCACTCTGGCCTTGATGGGATTTGCTCCGATTTCACGTGCCGCCTGTTCCGCCAGAGTAGAGACCATGAGGCTGTGGTGATATGTCCCGGGAGCCTCAAACTGGAGTCTTTTCAGGAGCGGATGATTGTGGTCGCAGAGGAGCAGCAGCGACATATTTGTACTTACATTGAAGACAGATTCAAAGAAAAATACCAGAATCAGCGATATAACCGCCGTCAGGAAGCCGTTTGCCAGCGCAAGAATCATCAGCCAGTTCAGGAAACCCGGTATCTCATACATCGTCCTGAAGAATATCAGATCCATGAACATGACGGATATGAAAACCGATATCACGGTAAGCACCGAGAACGATCTGTAATTCAACGCGTTTTTTACCGAAAACGCAGTCACTGTCGATACGAAGATCCATAGCAGCATAGTATTGAAAGAGTAACCAAGCATCAGTGCTGTTACGGACGCTATGAATATTGCCGAGGCAAGCGCAGTCTGAAGATCGAAAAGAGTCACAATCAGTACCGCCGACACCGCGAGTGGCAGCGTTCCCGGCAGAAGTTCAGGATGAATATTGAGATGTTCCCCGGCTACATTGAATATTTCTACAAAGCCGTAATCCAGTCCGAGCGTTATTGCTATGACTATGCCGAGCAGCCACAACCTCCTGTTACTCTCAAAGATTTCCGGCGAGAATGTTTTGAGGTAAAGCCAGAATACAGCTATGAGAGTCAGGCAGAGCAGAGAACTTCCTGTGAAATTGCTCCAGAAGTTTGACGAGGCTGTTCTCTGATCCAGTTCCTTATAGTAAATTTCGAGCAGCTTCAGATCTCTTTTGGTCACCTCGCTGTTCTTGGTGATGAGAGGTTCGCCTTTTTTGACATCGATCATGACCGGTCTGACGGCTGTCGCGGCTTCGGCTCTGCGCTGTTCGGTGAAGGATGCGTCGTATTCAAGATTCCCGTCGCATATTACTTCTTCAAGCATCTGCGAGAATGCTTTTTTCAGGAGATTTACGTCCTGATAGGAATAATATTTTAGTGCGGTGTCTGAGAGATCACGACAGGCCTCTTCCGGCGTTATCATGTCGCGCAGGAGTTTCGGCGCTCTTATGCGTTCCTTTGAGTCTATTATTCGTATTTCCGTAAGCCATGAGAGATTCTTTTTATCCGCCGGTGTCGTGATCCCGTTTTCGAGCACCTTGTCCAGCTCGTCAAAGAAGTGACGGTTCTGGCGCGGGTTTTCGATGATGCGGACGAGTTCCTCCAGAGTTTCCTTTTCGAGTTTTGCCGCTATGGCGGAGCTCTTTGATCCGTGAGTCGCGGTGTACGCAATTCCTTTCTTTTCGAGGCTGTTGCGTCTCTGGAGCTCGTCAAAGAGTTTCTGGATGTCCTTCAGCGTCTGTTCTGTGATGTCGTTTCTGATGCGGTAGTAGAGAGGAACGGCTTTTCTTGCCGCTTCCTTTGATTCAAAGGTTTTATCGGTGTCCTCGTAAGAGAAGTCGAAGTCGGCAAATATAGACTTGAAGGCTATCTGCTTTTCAACGAGCTTGGGCAGAACCCCCTGAGACGCCGGCATTATGACGGTGCAGACGGATACAACCCAGATCAGCATGGCAAGTATGATCTTGATGGTCCAGGATCTTTCAAAGAAATGGACGGTTCTCAGATTGCGCGGGAATTTCCTGCGTGCGCTGAGGTAGCCTTTTTTCTTCATTTCACGTCTTTTGAGAAGACGGAAGAGACTGTTTTTGAGAGGGGAAAACATCTTATTTCCTCCTGCTCTCCGTCTCGCTTGTCATTGAGTCCGAGTCGTTGTCTGAGACGGAGCTTTTAGGTTTCTTTTCTCTGGCCTTCATGTAGGCGTTGACGACTTTTTCCACAAGAGCGTGACGGACAACGTCTTTGGAAGAGAAGCGTGTGAAGGCGATTTCAGGTATGTTTTTAAGGACTTTTTCCGCGTGAGCGAGTCCTGAATTACGTTTGTCAGGTAAATCCACCTGCGACGGGTCGCCGGTGATTATGCACTTTGAATTGAAGCCCATTCTTGTGAGGAACATGAGCATCTGCTCAGGAGTTGTGTTCTGCGCTTCATCAAGAATTATGAACGAATTGTTTAAAGTTCTTCCGCGCATGAAAGCGAGCGGAGCGACTTCGATCACATTCTTTTCCATCAGTTCGCCTGCTTCCTCGAAGATCAGCATTTCATAAATCGCGTCGTAGAGCGGACGCAGATACGGCATGATCTTTTCCTCGAGATTTCCGGGCAGGAAGCCGAGGTTTTCACCTGCTTCGATAGCAGGCCGGGTAAGGATTATCCTGCGGACTTCTTGCCTGTTAAGCGCTTCGACGGCGCAAGACATGGCAAGATAAGTTTTGCCTGTTCCTGCCGGGCCTATGCCGAAAACAATATCCTTCTGGCGTATCTGACGAATATAGGCGAGCTGTGCGGGATTTCTTGCGGAGACATCACGTTTGCGCGGACTTACCTTGATACGTTCCGAGAAGAAAAGCTGAAGTTCGTTGCTTTTGCCTTCACTGCAAGCGTGAAGAGCCTCGTCGAACTTTTTCTGATCCATCGAGTCGGGCGCTGTTCTGTGGATTTTCGTGATTTCGCTTATGAATTCTGAGGCGCGCTTCAGGTTTTCCCTGTCTTCAGGTACGATTTTCACCCATGTGTCGCGCGCTATGAGCCTGACCGAGAGCTTTTTTTCAGCGGCCTTCAGATTCCTTGCAAGGTTTCCTGCGAAGACCGCGTTAATCGAGTCCCAGTCGTCAAAATAATGTATTTCCTGTTCGGACATTTCAGCTTTCTTGGAGAAGAGCTGAACAGAAGCGGCTTAATTACTTCGAGGGAATTGTGAGCTCAAGACCGGGCTGTATCAGATCCGGTTTGCTGATTTTGCTCTTGTTCGCCTCGTATATTTCAGTCCACCTGTGTTCGACTCCATAATAATGTTTAGAGATTTTTGAAAGGTTTTCACCCTTTTTGACAATGTGCTTCACCGGTTCTTTGATATCCGGAACTTTTACTGTGACAGGCTCGGGAGCCGTCTTGTAGGTTCCGTAGTTGTTTTCAACCTTGAAGTTGGCCGGTTCCGTGAAGAAAGGCTTTTCTTCCTGTGCCGCGGGTTCGTTCTGGACAAGAACTGCTGTCGGAGCCGGATCGGAGGGAAGGGGGAGGGCAGGTTCCTGCTGTACGGTGGCGGGAGCTGTCTGTGCCGGAGCCGCTTTGGCGGTATCCTGTGACGGCTTCCATTCCGGATAGCTTTCTTTAATCTGCTTTTCCCATCTCTGCTGTTCGACGCTTCCGCCTGCTGTGTCCTGAGAGCTGTCGCTTGCGCATCCTGTAAGAATTGCCGCCGCGACTATTCCACCTGCAAGAAAGAGTGCTGACTTCATTTTTATGACCTCAATATTCCTTATTAGGCTTCCTTGAAGGAAGCCTGCTGATTACTCGAAACGCTTTACGATTACGACAGCGTTGTGTCCGCCGAAACCGAGGTTGATATTAACCGCGACATTGATCTTCTTTTCTCGAGCCGTGTTCGGAACGTAATCGAGATCGCATTCCGGATCAGGTGTCTGATAGTTGATTGTCGGGGGAACCACGCCGGTGTGGATCGCGTTGATACATGCGATTGTTTCGAGACCGCCTGCCGCGCCGAGACCGTGTCCTGTTGTTCCCTTTGTGCTGCTGATCCATACTTTGCGCGCATGGTCGCCGAGGGCGAGCTTGATAGCCTGAGTCTCAAACTTGTCGTTGAGTTCTGTGCTTGTTCCGTGCGCGTTGATGTAGTCGATGTCTTCGGGATTGAGACCTGCGTGGCCGAGAGCCATCTTGAATGCTCTTGCCGCGCCTGTTCCGCCCGGAGCGGGTGAGGTGATATGATATGCGTCGCCGCTTGCACCGTAGCCGACAATTTCGGCAAGGATGTTTGCGCCGCGCTTCTTTGCGTGTTCAAGTTCTTCGATAACGAGTATGCCCGCGCCTTCGGCCATTACGAATCCGTCTCTGTCCTTGTCGAAGGGACGGCTTGCGTGAAGCGGATCGTCATTGCGCTGACTCATCGCCTTCATTGAGCAGAAGCCCGAGAAGCCGATGCCTGTGAGTGTTGATTCCGCGCCGCCTGTGATGGCAACGTCGGAGTCGCCGCGCTTGATGTTCCAGAATGCTTCACCGATTGAATGGCAGGCTGTCGCGCATGCTGTGACTGTTGAGAAATTCGGTCCTTCGGCGCCGTATCTCATTGAGATTGTGCCGGGAGCCATATCCACGATCATCATCGGGATGAGAAGAGGGCTGATTTTGCTCGGGCCTCTTTCGTTCAGAATTTTGGCCTGATCTTCGAGTGTCTTGAGTCCGCCGATGCCGCTTCCGACTATCACTGCGACTCTGTCTGCTGCTACCGGGCCGCCGGCTGCTCTGAGGTCAAGGGGGATCCCTGCGGATTTCATTGCTTCATCAGATGCGGCAACCGCATACTGACAGAACATATCCAGACGCCTTGCTTCCTTTTCAGGCATGTAGTTTTCGATCTTGAAGTTTTTGACTTCTCCCGCGATCTGAGTACGATAGGCGGATGCGTCGAATCTGGTTAAGCGTCCCAGTCCGCAGCGTCCGTTTACAAGAGAATCCCAGAATTCATTAACGCTGTTTCCGACACATGAAATTACGCCTGTGCCTGTTACAACTACACGTCTGCCTGTCATTACCTGCTCCTTAGATTTAACGAAAAAATGGGTCATCCTGCTTTTTGAAGACGAGAATGACCCATTGAATTATCTGAAACCTGTTACGGTTTACTTCTGCTTTGACTCGATGTATCTGATGGCGTCGCCGACTGTTGTCAGCTTTTCTGCGTCTTCATCCGGAATGTCTGATCCGAATTCTTCTTCGAGTGCCATGACAAGTTCAACCTGGTCAAGTGAGTCTGCGCCGAGATCTTCGATGAACTTCGCATCTTCAGCAACCTGATCTTCTGATACGCCAAGCTGATCCACGACAATCTTTTTTACTTTTTCTGCAATTGAAGACATTTGTTAACTCCTGTTTTTACTGTTAACGATTTTCCTGATTTTTATTAATGTCAAAGTTCCTTTTAAAATACTCCGATTCACCTAAAAATCAAATTTCACAAGAAATTTATAAAATTTAATTCAGTTTTTTTGAGCAATTCTATCGGAACCTCTTATGCTTTTTAAGCTTTTTCAGTCCATCAGCATTCCGCCGTCGACTCCAAGCACCTGACCTGTCAGATAATCTGAATCAGGTGAGCAGAGGAAGTAGACAACGTTTGCGACGTCCTGAGCTGTTCCGCCTCTCTGGAGCGGGATTCTGTCAAGGAAGGCCTTCTTGGCTTCTTCCGGAAGCTTCTCTGTCATCTCTGTGATGATGTAGCCCGGTGCAACCGCGTTGACCATGATGTTTCTTGTGCAGAATTCCTTGGCGGCTGACTTGGTAAGTCCGAGTACGCCTGCCTTCGATGCGGAGTAGTTGGCCTGACCGGGATTGCCCATGCGACCTACTACTGAGGAGATGTTGACGATTTTACCGTAGCGGGCTTTCATCATCGGACGGCATGCCGCCTTGATGAAGTTGAATGTGCCCTTGAGGTTGACGTCGATAACGAGGTTGAAGTCGTTTTCGCTCATTCTCATGATGAGAGTATCTCTTGTGATACCGGCATTGTTGATGAGGATATCGACTTTGCCGAACTTGGCTACAACTGCGTCAATTGCCTTTTCAGCGTCTTCGAACTTGGCTACGTTGGCAGCAATCGCAATTGCTTCAACTCCCTTTTCCTTGAATTCGTTCGCTGTCTTTTCGGCAACTTCCTGCATGATGTCGACTATCGCCAGAGAGGCTCCTTCCTTAGCGAGTCTTTCGCAAATGGCTTTTCCGATTCCGCGTGCGCCGCCTGTTACGAGTGCGACTCTTCCGCTAAGAGGTTTTTCTGTACAACTCATTGCTTGTCTCCCTGTATATTTTGTTTAGAGATTTTTTCTTTTATGAGAAGCGGACGCTTATTGCCTTCGCATCCGCTTTTTTCCGATATATTATGCCTGGAATGCCGCGATGTCCGCAGCTTTTCCGATGTTGAAGCCGGGAACTGTTCCGTCGATTCTCTTGAGGAGTCCTGTCAGCACATTGCCGGGGCCGAATTCTATAAATGTATCCGCTCCGCCGTCCTTGAGTGCTTTTACGCATTCTTCCCAGCGGACGCTTCCGGCAACCTGTTCGACTAGATTTGCCTTGATGGCTTCGACTGTTCCTGTCACTGTGCCTGTAACGTTCTGCGCGACAGGGCAGAGGGGAGCTTTCATTTCAGTGGCATCAACGACTTCCTTGAGCTTGAGTCCTGCGCTCTTCATCAGTCTTGAGTGGAAGGCTCCTGCAACCTTGAGCGGAATAACTTTACGGAATCCCTTTTCCTTGAGGCTTGCGATTGCCTTTTCAACTCCGGAAACTTCGCCGCTTATGACGACCTGTCCGGGGCAGTTGTAATTGGCTACGTCGATGCCGCATTCAGCGCAGACTGCTCTGATGACTTCGACTTCTCCGCCGAGTACGCTTGCCATTGTGCCTTTGCTTTCGCGACAGGCTGCATCCATGAATTCAGCTCTCTTTGCGAGAAGGCTGAGTCCGGCTGCAAAACTGATTACGCCTGCACCGTAGAGTGCTCCATATTCGCCGAGGCTGAGTCCGGCTGTTCCCGCGGTTTTAACTGACGGAAATTTTTCCTTGAACGCTTCGAGTGCGGCTACGCTTGTTGTATATATTGCAGGCTGACAGAAACGTGTTTCGGTCAGTTTTTCATCGGGTCCGTTGAAGCAGATTTCTTTTACTGACCAGCCGAGGATTTTATCGGCTTCGTCGAAGATATTTTTTGCGGCGG
>JAKJHH010000189.1 GCA_022703965.1 Verrucomicrobiota bacterium | reverse complement strand
ATCTGCGGCAAGCAGTTTGTCATTGCTGAAAAAGCCTATGTCAGTATACAGACGAGCCGTTTTATCGTTGTAATTTCCGGTACTGAGATGAACATAACGATGGATACCATCGTCTTCTTTTCTAACAACGAGAAGAGCCTTGCAATGGACTTTGAGCCCTGCGATTCCATATACGACATGAGCGCCTGCGTCCGCAAGCTCCATAGCCCACGCGATATTATTTTCCTCGTCGAAGCGAGCCTTGAGTTCAACCAGAACGGAAACCTGCTTATTATTTCTGGCGGCTCTGACAAGAGCTTTCACGACCGGGGAATTACCGCTCACACGATAGAGAGTCTGCTTGATGGCGAGAACGTTCGGATCATCCGCGGCCTCCTCAAGAAACTTGACAAGAGGGGTAAAAGCTTCATAAGGATGATGAACAACAAAAGCGCCTTTACGAGCTATAGCCTCAAACATTGACTGGTCTTTGGAAATATGCACAGACTCAAGAGGAGGCATTTCCTTGTCGCAAAGATGAGGGAATTTCTTAATTCCTGTCAATTCAAACATGTTTTTCAGGTTAAGGATTCCTCGGACAGGGAAAAGACATGAGCTCGGAATCTGAAGATTTTCGAGAAGCCAGTTTCGAGAGGCTTTGCTCATTGAGTCCGAAATCTCAAGCCGGATAACTTGACGTTTCGCCGTTTTCTGAAGAGTAATCTGAAGCTCGGAAAGCAAGTCGGCGATACTTTCTTCATCAATTGAAAAATCCATATCGCGAGTAAGTCTGAACTCCGCGACTTCAAGAATCCGGCATCCGGCAAGCAGCATGTCAAGATGATGTGAGATAAGATCTTCAGCCTTAACATAAACAATCTTCTGAGGACTGCTCTCCACAACTACAAAACGCGGAATAATCGAAGGAACTTCTATGATCGCATAGTGTTCGCGAGATTCCTTTTCGAGCTTGACAAGCAACTGTAATTCCAAATTTGAAATAAGAGGGAAAGGATGAGACTGATCGACTCCGACAGGAGTAAGAACAGGCAGTATTTCATCCGTAAAATGCTTTGACAGTTGAACTTGACGTGCATGATCCAGAGAAGCATAGTCAGCAATAACAACGCCCTCCTGCTCCAAAGCAGGAAGAATATCCTCAATCAGACAGTCATATTGTTTTTTTACCAGCTGGCGAATCTTTCTGTCCAGCTTTTCAAGCAACTGCTCGGGGATGTATGAATAATCCTTGTAAACAACCTGAACACCACTGCCAAGCTGCTTGCTGATACCAGCCATACGCACCATGTAAAACTCATCCAGATTGCTGCTGAAAATTGCCAGGAACTTGAGTCTTTCAAGCAAAGGATTGCCTTTGTCGTGAGCTTCTTCCAGCACTCTGGAGTTGAATTCCAGCCAGCTGACATCTCTGTTTATATATTTTGCCGTGTCCATAAGAAACAAATCCTTTTTCTTCAGGTAAATAGCAGTTTTCTTGCGTAAGTATGGTTAAAATAGCTGGTATCAGACGAGACTCTGACTCCGCTGAGAATATCTTCGCCATCCTCAATCTTCAGGATCACTTCCTCATCATTAATTTTAACGAAGAGTTTCCTGTCTGAATCGGTATGAGCAGCCAGCCCGCAGGCGATACGGAGAATGGAGGCCAGCTTATTTACAAGCGAACGCTCCTCGGTTGAAAGAAGCATGTATTCAGGATGCGAAGTCCTCGGCATGCTCTTGCGGTGGTACCTGACGACAACTGAAGAAAGTCTGTGCTCTTTCTCGCTCAAGCCCGGGATCTCCATATTCTGAAGCAGGTAAAACGAATGCTTGTGATAAGCCTGGTTATTGACAAAAAGCCCGCTGCGGTGCAGACATGCGGCGGTGCGGAGAATTTTCAGCTCCCCCTGTCCGAGTCCGTGGAGAGCACTCAGTTTTTCGAAAAGCTTTTCAGAGAAAGCCAGAACATTTTTCGTATTGTCGTTCCAGCAGCGATATTTTTCCGCCAGCTTGTGAATAAGCTGAAATGTCTGCGCCTCGAAATAGTCTCCAAGTCCCATTGTCTCATTTATGAAGTCTCGGAGCAGAAGTATTTTTGTTGAGGTCATCGGAATAATAAGCGTTGAAGCCGAAGTTAATTTAAAGAGACTCTCGATAATCAGGCAGCATGGAGGCATGATTTCAGCCATATCATGACTGATTCCGTATTTATCAGTAATTTCCTCAACTGTTTTCTTGGTGGCGATATTAAATATATTCTGGAACTGCTGACGGGAAATACTTATCACCGAGGCTGAACTTTTCTTAATGCCGGAGAGAGAAACCAGCGCTCTGACGGAAGCGCCCATGGCAACAATTGAATCGGAATTAAGATCGTAAGGCAGATATTCCAGATCACCAAAAGAACGTCTGATTTGAGGTGCGAGATATTCCATCATGGCAGATGTCGATAAAGTTTCCGGCATCAGTTCAAGCACTCGCAGAGTTCCAACTCGTATTGTTTCAGTAAAAGCAATCTGCCCACATTCGAAGGCAGTTATCTGGCATGCTCCTGTTCCGATATCTGCAATCATCATCTTCTTTTTTCTGAAGCCCATTTTAGAAGGCAGATCGCAGGAAGCCGAAAGATAATCAAGTCTTGCGGTGTCGGAACCTTCAAAAAGAACAAGGTTAATGCCAGTTTCATGCCGAACCCGCTCAAGAAAGATGTCGGAATTCATGGCCTCGCGCACAGCACTTGTCGCAATTGCTTTATAGAGTTCAACTGCGTACTCATCCATCTTAACTCTGAAATTGCGAAGGATCTCACAAAGCAGACCGATAGCCTGATTGCTGACAACACCATCTCGAAAAACATTTGAGCCAAGCGGAACCGAACGCTCCAAGTCCTCTAGAATCTCAAAAGCTCCGGTCTTTATATTTACGTCGGCGATCAGCATTCTTGCCGAATGTGCGCCGATGTCTATAGATGCCATTGTAATTTTACGTTCCATAAAACCGCTCATTATCATTTTTTACTCCGTCCGTCAAGCGGACTTGCTCACGAGTCAACTCTACTGGTTAAACTCTCTAAAGCAAGCAGACTGCTGTTAGAATACTGTTAACAAAACTCATAAAAGATATTATCATTTCAAAAATTTCCACGTTCTCTCAGCGAGCCTACGGTTACTTGAGCAGAAATCAATCTGGCAAGCGGAATATCAGCAGGTTTGCAGGCAAGATGCGTCTTAGCTCTTGAGCAGAAATTCAGCAGAACTGTACGCATGGGAGAATCAAAACAGGAGCCAATCGCGATTTCCGGCTTAACATGTCTGATTTGATTGACTCCGTAAGAAATCAGGAACTCAGCGCTTTCATAGCCGCCCGGCCTGAAATCATCATAGGCATTGCCTGAAAGAATGCCGGAACAGAGACGGGAAAGAGCTTCCACATCAAAAAAGACAAGCTCGGAAAAAGCAAGCATATCTTTAATTGAGAGAACCGAGCCGGGACAATCACAGATCACTCCGAAATGATATCTGTTACGGAAGGACTTCTCGCACTGCTGCATTTCTCCCTGCAAACGCTGAAATATGAGGGATAAATCGCGGATTATACTCTGCTCCGATACTGATGACACAAGAAGACAAGAGGAAGACACATGCACTCCAAACTCCCTGACTATGCGCGCCGCCTCGAAAAATGCTTTCATCTGAAGCTCACAAAGTGCCAGATACGAGGAACGCGAACAGAGAACATCTTCCGGACTTTCACGCTTGCATACATCACAGGGCTCCTGTCTGGATGCCGCTGGAAACGGCTCGCCAAAGGAGCTCTGAGATGGCTCGCAAAGGACAGAAACAAAAGTTTTCCCATCCAGAAAAAGCCCAAGCTCAATAAAAGAAGATTTCAATTTATCGGAAAGAGTCTGAGCTGATTCAGAGCGTAAATCAGACTCTGAGCTCTGTTTCAAATGAGCTGCAATTTCCTCAAGGCCTGTGCTAGCAATGAGACCCGAATTAAAAAGAAATACCCCGTCGGCGCCGTACTTCAACGCAATGGAAGCTTCGGTAACACTGGATACTTCGCCAAGTACTTCTGAGTTCCTATGCTTGTCAACCATTTTGAAAAAACGCTTGAACGCGTTACCTTCAGCGCCCTCAATAAGAGAAACAGCTCCGGAGTAGACCGCTCCAGATGAACCGTTAAGGCTCAATATATCACCTTCCTTGAAAATCCTTCCGCCGGCGCGCATCAAAGCGGCTGTCTTGTCGACGCTAATATCTCCTGCTCCAACAATGCAAGATTTCCCCCAGGATCGGCAGACAAGAGCCGCATGACTGGTTTTTCCGCCTGCCGCGGCAAGAATGCCTGAGGCAGCACGCATTCCGACAATGTCATCCGGTTTTACTTCATTGAGTACGAATATACATTTCTCGCCTCGTTCCGCAAAAGCCAGCGCATCCTCGGATGAAAAAACAATTCTGCCTGAAGCTCCGCCGGGGCCGGCCGGAATCCCGGCTGTAATAAAAACTGCATTTTTCTCGGACTCCGGATCAAGCAGAGGATAAAGAAGATTCTCAAGCTGTTCAGGCGAAACTCTTCCAAGCGCCTCCTGTTCGCTGATTAATCCCTCCTTCAGCATATCCATTGCTATTTTAAGGGCTGCCTGAGATGTTCTTTTTCCAACGCGGCACTGGAGAATGTAAAGACGTCCTTCCTGAACCGTAAATTCAACGTCCAACATGTCCTTGTAATGAAGTTCAAGACGGTGCGAAATATCCAGAAGTTCAGCATAAACCTGAGGCATTGCAGCTTGAAGCGAATGCAACTCAGCATGTTTTCTGCGCCCGACAGCGCAAAGCGGATCGGGAATACGAATGCCGAACACAAGATCTTCTCCCTGAGCATCAGAAAGCCATTCTCCATAAAAGCAGTTCTGCCCGCTGGAGGGATCCCTGGTAAAGGCCACGCCTGTAGCGGAATTTTCTCCCATGTTGCCGAAAACCATACTCTGCACGGTCACAGCAGTTCCGGAATCCTCAGGAATCCCTTCAATTTTCCTGAAAGAACAGGCCTTTTGACTGTGCCAGCTTCTGAATACCGCTGAAACGCTGCCGAAGAGCTGTTCGTATGGATCATCAGGGAAATCGCAGCCAGAATGATTCTTGAAAACACACTTCAGCTCTGCGCACAATTGAACAAGATCCGAAATTGAAAGTTCACGCTCGGACTTACAATTTCTAACTTGACGGAAAGAAAAAGCGGCATGATCCATCGCCGCACGCATGGAAACGGAAGACTTAGCTTCTGTTGAAGGATTGCTGTCGGCATACATCATAATCAGGCGGCGGTATGAATCATATACAAAACGCTCATTTCCGCCGGTACGCCGGATGAGTCCAGGAATTGTCGAACTGCATAGTCCGACATTTAAAATTGAGTCCATCATGCCGGGCATCGACATTTTTGCGCCAGAGCGGCAGGAAAGAAGAAGGGGATTTTCCAAACCTCCGTATTTCATTCCCATTGACTCCTCAACGCGGGAAAGATACTCGAGTATTTCTGATTTTAGAGATTTTGAAAGCTGCATTCCGTTGAGATAAAAGCTTGAGCAAGCCTCGGTGCTTATTGTGAATCCGGCAGGCACGGGAAAGCCAAGTCTTGACATCTCTGCAAGATGCGCCCCCTTTCCTCCGAGAATATCCACCATCTCGGAATTCCCTTCGGAAAAGCTAGGTCCGAAAAGGTATATATGCTTCTTGAATTTATTGTTCCGTCCCAATTGCCCCTCCCTTCCGCCCCAGCGGAATTACCCTCGCAATGGCATGGTATCCGAATTATTATCTGAAACTGTCAAACGCCTTTATAAGCTTGTCTTTTTCCGGATTGGTATCTGCATCGATCATGACAAAAGAACCGTTCACCCTTGCTGGTACTTTCAGACCGATAATATAAACAAAGCCGTTCTCATCTATCTTCTCAACACGGGAACGCTGTTTTTTAAAGGTTGAGTCAAACTTGTAGAGTCCGATCTCTCTTTTCGCCACAGTAATGGTAACGGCCTCCTGCGCATGGATAGTATCGGCCATAAGAGGTGCAGCGCCCTCAATCTTGATTCCGCTCTTTTTAAAATGGTTGACAAGATCAAAAAGATCCTTGTCACTATTGTCTACTTTTTCAGCGCATGAGCTGAGGCAAAGCATAAGAAGCGGTGCAAGAAAAAGAAGTCCGGAGTATCTGACAAGCAACCTGAGCATAATTTCTTCCTCATTAATGCGATTGTATATCTAACGTAAAGTAATGTTCAGAGACTTTTTTGCAAGCATGACACGGCAGCGAATTGACTTTTTAATCATAGCACTTATTTTTTGAGTCTGTTCCACCCGCTAAAAACAATCATCAGGGCAAAAATCTAATGAAATATCCTGAATACGACATCGTGCTCCTCCGTCCGGAAATACCGCAGAATACCGGAAACATAGGACGCATTTGCGTCTCTACCGAAAGCAAACTGCATCTGATCGGCCCTCTCGGCTTCTCTCTGGATGATAAATACGTTCGCCGGGCCGGCATGGATTACTGGAAAAACGTAAAACTGCATCTTTATGATTCATGGGAGGATTTTCTTCGTCTGAATCCTGAGAGACCTCTCTATTTTTTCTCAACAAAAACAGAGAAAATTTATTGGGACTGCCCGCTGGAAGAAAACGCCTTCCTTGTTTTCGGAAATGAAAGTTCAGGCCTTCCAGAGGACTTTTACTCTCGATATTCAGAACAGCTTTATACAATTCCAATGCCGGGACAATATAAACGCAGCCTCAATCTGGCAAATTCAGTCGCACTTGTGCTTTACGAAGGCATGAGAAGGAGCTATCTTAAAGGGACAACAACGTCATAAAGGTTCATCCGTGAAAAATATAGTCGCTACTCTTTTCAAATCGCTTCTGGTCGTGATTCTGGTTCCGACCTTCGTGCTCCTGATATTAATATCCATACCGCTCATACTCCTGCTCATAACAGTTTATTCCTACGTCGCCGGACGTCATGGCGCAGAAGCAAAATGGTACTACTCCATGTATGCGCCCAAAACACTTAAGAAAACAGGTATCTTCAAGGATATGACTCAGACTATCGATGAGAAAACTCCGGACTCTGCTCTCGACGTAGAATGCAAAGTGCTGGAATCTCAAGTAAAAGAAGAAGAGGGGGAAAAGGAAGCAAAACACTGAGTGCAGCGCTTCCACTCATATGTTCGCAGGTCTGCTAGAGAGGACAAATAAGTCTGCGGAACTGACAGGGTCTGCCATTCCAGAAAAAAACGTGCAAAAGATTTATTCCGAACTGGAAGTTTCTTTTAAAAGACACGGAAACTTCTGTCTGGCTTACTCAGCCTTCCGCAAGGGTATTTCGTTTTTCCACAAAAAAGAGTTCGACGGATATATTGCCTACAGCGAATACAGTAATCCGTTTCTGGCTCCGGAAGGACGCCGTATTGTCCTTGCCAATCCGGTTTGTCCAGAGGAACATGCGGATCAAATGCTGTCTGCCTTTATCGAAGATGCAAACGAGCCTGTAATCTTCCTGCAAACAGATGAATTCTGGTCTGAGAAACTGCGAAAAAAACATTTCGACATACATCAGATAGGGCTGGATATCCGCCTTGATCTTCCTTCATTCGACCTAAAGGGCAAGAAGAAAGCTCAGTTACGTCATTGGCTCAACAAGGCAGAGAAGGAAGGCATAAGTGTTGAAGAAGTATCTCCGGCTCTGATAAAAACAGCCGAATACAGCGATCTGGCCAAAGACTGGTACTCACGAAAAGGCGGCGATTCAAAATTCTTCATGCTGACTCGGCCTCTTGAGTTGGACGAGATTCCCGGCCCGCGCGTGT
>JAKJHH010000188.1:321-7872 GCA_022703965.1 Verrucomicrobiota bacterium | reverse complement strand
TGATTATTTGAGTTCCAATTTTAAGAGGCTCCCTAAATAAAAATAAAATTTGAACTCAAATAATCAATTCTAAGGAGACTTTGAAATGTCTAACGCGCAGGGAAACTATCTTTTTTCCATGCTTCACAGCGAACTGGCCGATGCCGTAGGCCGCGAATTTGTATCAGGAAATACGGCTGATAAACTCGCTCACTCAATCGACTACTACTGGATTCCTGAAATGTGGCACGATCGCGGAATGGAAAATCCGAAGCCTGAATTCATCGTGCATCCCGGTTCCGCTGAAGAAGTAGCCAAAGTGATGAAAATCGCCAACAACTACAAGATTCCGGTCACTCCCTGGGGCGGTGGTTCAGGCTCGCAGGGCGGAGCTCTTCCGATGTACGGAGGCATACTCCTCGACACCAAGCGCATGAACAAGGTACTCAAGATTGACGAAGGCGCATTGACTGTCACTGTTGAAACAGGCATCAACACTCAGCATCTTGAATGGGCGGTTGAAAAAGCAGGATTCTCCACAATGCACTTCCCGGCCTCAATTGCCTGTGCAACGCTCGGCGGCTTCCTTGCTCACAGAGGTACAGGCGTTCTTTCGACAAAATACGGTAAGATCGAAGATATGGTTATGTCGCTTGAAGTTGTTACACCGACAGGCGAAATCATCAACACGCTTCCGATTCCGCGTCACGCCTCAGGCCCTGACCTTACAATGCTCTTCCTCGGCAGTGAAGGAACTCTTGGCGTAATTACAAAATGTACGCTCAAAATCCATCCTGTTCCGGAAGCGCGTAAGTTCCACGCGTTTCTCTTCAAGACAATGCACGACGCTATGACAGCCGGTGCCGATATCATGCGCAGCCGTCTGCATCCCTGCGTGATTCGTCTTTACGACGAGCCGGAAACCGCAAGACTCATCAAGCGAGTTCTCGGCATCGACAAAAAGGGCGCTTATCTTGTCTTCGGTTTCGACGGCCCGGAAGCTGTTGTTGATCTCGAACTTGCTCAGGCATGCGAAATCTGCCGCAAACAGAAACATGAAGACCTCGGCACTGAGCTTGGACAGGCATGGTGGGATCACAGATATAAGTTCTTCTATCCTCCTTATATGTTCCATCTTCCGCAGGCGTTCGGAACCCTCGATACAGTGGCGACATTCTCGAATATCGAAAATGTTTACTGGGCTATGAAAAACACAGTGCAGGAAAACTTTCCGGAAGCTACATTTATCGGACACTTTTCACATTGGTACGAATGGGGCGCCATGCTCTACGCCCGCTTCATCGTTGAAAATCCGCCGCAGGATCCGCATGAAGCGACTCTCTATTACAACAAAATCTGGGATATGGCGATCCGTGCCGCAATCCGCGAGGGCGGCGTGATCAACGAACATCACGGCGTAGGTCTCAAGCTTGGCCGTCTGATGAAGGAACTTTACGGACCCGCTTTCAATGTTCTTACAAGCATCAAGGCTTCGCTTGATCCGAACAATATCATGAATCCCGGCAAAATGGGATTCGACGCTAAGTAAGAAATTTAACAGAAAAATATAAACGGTGAAAAATATGAATATAGATAAATTTACTGATGTTATCAAAGCCTGCCGCTTCTGCTTCATGTGCAGACATCTTTCTCCTGTCGGCAATGTTTCATTCCGCGAATCAGATACTCCCAGAGGACGTGCTCTTATCTGCGGAAAACTGAAGGAAAATACTCAGATTCAGCCGGATTTTGCGGATGTTTTTTATAGATCTGAACTTTCCGCTGCGAACAGATTTCATTGCGTAAGCCATTATGACGAAGCCGGTCTTATCATGGCAGCAAGACGCGATATCGTCGAAGCAGGAGCCGCTCCTGAAAATGTTAAAAAACTTGTTGAAGAACTTAAAAAAGTTTCTTTCAAAGTTTCAGGAACAGGCGATGTTCTTTACTATATTGATGAATATACTGAAGCTCAGAGCTCTATCTCTTCTGCTCTTGCAAAAATATATGGAAAGAAGTTCAAAACTATATCAGGAGGAGATATCGGCAAGGCTCTGAAGGTTCTAGGTTTCGAGAAAGACGCAGAAGTAGTATTCAAGAAATTTGTAAAAGCAGTAAAAGATTCAGGATGCAAAACTATTGTTACATCATGTCCTGCTTCTTATGATGCAATGAAGAACGATTTCAAACTTGAAGGCGTCAAGGTTCTGCACAGTTCCGAGTTCATTGCCGGACTCAAGCTCAAAGGAACAAAGGCTGTCAACGCATATTATCTTGACAGTGATTATCTCAAGAATTACAATGAAAATTTTGCAGTTCCCCGTGAGCTTCTCGGCAAGCTTTCTTATAAACTTAAAATGTTCGGAACAAATGTCGAGGAATCCTATTCCTGCGGAGAAGGCGCTGTCGTTTTCGATAAGCTGAATCCCGAGCTTGCAGCCCGTCTTGCAGCTCATGTTCTTGAGTTCGCCGACAACCCGGGTAAGGACATTGTCATTACAAGCTCACCTTACACAAGATTTGTCCTGAATAAATACGCTCCTTCTCTCAAGGTCATAAGCATTGAAGAAGCCGTTCTCAAGGCTATGGAGAAATAAGTTATGGCACTTGTAACATCAAAGGAAATTCTGAATGCAGCCCGCCGTGATAAAAGAGCGGTGGGCGCTTTCAATATCGGCAATTTTGAAACCGCAGTGGCAGTCATCAACGCTGCCGAGGCTGAAAAAAGTCCGGTTATCATGCAGGTCTATCAACGTCTTATGGGACATCCACGTATTGGCGCTCTCGCCGCAATGATGCGCCGTATGGCAGAGGACGTCTCCGTTCCTGTTGCAGTGCATCTTGACCACGGTGCTTCACTTGAACAGGTGGAGCTTGCAATTCGTCTTGGCTTCACTTCCGTGATGTATGACGGATCGAATCTGCCCTTTGCGGATAATATCGCAAACACCCGTAAGGCCGTTCAGATGGCTCATGCCGCAGGGATTTTCACTGAAGCTGAACTCGGACATGTTCCGATAGGCGAGAAAGAAAATATTCCGCTTCCAAGCGTTGAGGAAATTGTGGAATTTACGGAGAAAACCGGAGTCGATTCTCTGGCTGTAGCCGTGGGGACAATTCACGGCTATTACAAGGCTGTTCCGGTGATCAATCTTGAGCTGGGACGCAAGGCTGGCGAAGCGGTCAAAATTCCGCTTGTTCTGCATGGCGGCTCGGGAACTCCTCTGGATCAGGTTCGCGCTCTGATCAGAAGCGGTTTTGCCAAGGTCAATCTTGCGACCGAATTCCAGCACGAATTCCAGAAGCGTCTGACTCTTGAACTCGAAAAGAGCGGCGGCAAGTTTATTCCTGTTGATAAACTTATGGTTCCGCCTGTCGAGGACGCAACTGCGCTACTGCGTAAAATGATCCGCATTTTTGCCGAAGCCTGATTTTCTTTTTTCTGATTTTTGTCAATAAAAAAGCGGCGAAGTTTTTTGAACTTCGCCGCTTTGCTTTTTTAGAATCGTGATGACTGAGAAATCAGATCATCTTGTTCTTTCTGGCGTAATTGAAGATACCGCCGGCCTCGATGACTGATTTGACGTCGCCGAGGTTCTTGAGCTGGTGAATCTTGCCTGTCTTGAGTTCCTTGAGAGTCATGTTCTCGAAGGATATTTCAACTTCGTCACCTGTTTTGAGGGACTTGTTGAGCTCTTCGCTTGTTTCCACAGGATATACTTCGCCGGTGGCGATGCAGTTTCTGAAGAAAATTCTGGCGAAAGAGTTTGCGATAACTGTCTTGCATCCCGATGCGCCAAGACTTACAGGAGCATGCTCACGACTTGAGCCGCAACCGAAGTTTCTGCCGCCGATTACAATTGCGTAGTCGGTTTCCATCTTGCCTTCGGCAACATAGCGTGTCTTGTACTCGTCGGGGAGTCCGCAGAGCGCATAGCTTCCGAGTTTCTTGTACTCTTCCGGTATTGTCGGGACGAGGTTGAGATACTGAGCAGGAATGATCTGGTCTGTATCTATATTGTCGCCTGTTATGAATACTTTTCCTATGATTTTATCCATTGTCCTGACGCTCCTTTCAGATATCTCTCGGATCGGTTATATAGCCGGTGACAGCCGAGGCCGCCGCAGTGTAGGGAGACGCAAGGATTGTCTGTGAATCCTTGGAGCCCATTCTGCCCGGGAAGTTTCTGTTTGTTGTGCTGATGCAGATTTCATTTGTGTTCGATCTGCCGTATGTGTCGATCGGACCGCCGAGACATGCAGCGCATGACGGAGGAGCGGGCTTTTCGCAACCGGCTTCTTCAAAAATCTGAAGCAGGCTCTTGCCGTTGACCTTCTCTGTCTTGAGCGCCTTTTCAACTGTCACTGTAGCAGGAACGATAAAGGTCGGGATCTTGACTTTCTTGCCGTAGAGCATTTCAGCGGCCATGATGAAGTCGATGATCTTTCCGCCTGTGCAGCTTCCGATATAGGAACGGTCGAGCTTGAAAGTCTTCATTGAGCGGGCTGTCTTGACGTTGTCAGGTGAGAACGGCATTGCGACGACAGGTTCCAGCTTTGATGCGTCGTACTTGCGGACGGAGAGGTATTTTGCGTCTTCGTCGCTTGAGAAGCATGTAAACGGCTTGGAACTTCTTTCCTTGACGTATTTGACGGTCTTTTCATCAGCTGCGATGATACCGTTCTTGCCGCCGGCTTCGATAGCCATGTTGCAGATGGTCATACGCTCTTCGATGTCGAGATCGGATATTGTCTGTCCTGAGAATTCCATAGCGCAGTATGTAGCGCCGTCGACGCCGATGTCGCCGATGACTCTGAGGATGATGTCTTTGGCTGTGACGAATTTCGGGAGTTTGCCGTTGAACTCGAACTTCATCGAGGCCGGAACCTTGATGAGGAGCTTGCCTGTTCCCATTACGAAACCTGCGTCGGTGTTGCCGATGCCTGTTGCGAATTCGCCGAGAGCTCCGTGTGTGCATGTGTGCGAGTCTGTGCCGAAGAGCACTTCACCGGGACGGCAGTGGCCGTTTTCGGGGAGAGCGACATGGCATACGCCCGCATAGCTTGGGGTTCCGGGATCGTAGAAGAAGGGGAGTCCCTGTTCCTTTACGAAGGCGCGGAGAGCGTCGACGTTTCTATGGCATTTTTCGTCGGCAGTGAAGATGTAGTGATCGGGTATGATGACTACGCCTTCCTTGTTCCAGACTTTTGCTGTTTTTCCGAATTCACGCTGAAAAACTCCGATTGTTCCCGGACCGCAGACGTCATGAGTCATGAGGATATCTGCGCTTACCCATATATTATCGCCGGGCGAGCAATGGGGTTTTCCTGATGCTTTTGCAAGTATCTTTTCTGTAATTGTCATTCCCATGGTAAATACTCCAGCTTTGGTTCAAAATCCTTAATATATATCTATCTCCCGCAATCGAAAGAGACAATGGAAAAAAAGGGGATTTTTTCTTAGCTTTTTGCGAAAATCCAAGAAGGAAATCAGATTTTGATTTTGCCGGATTTTATGATGGAGGTAAGGGAAGCAAGTTTTTCGCTGATGTTGCTGTCGATGTCGTGCTCGACAAGACAGGCGGTTCTGGAGGCTTCCGCGTGGGAGCAGCCGAGGGAACTGAAGAACTCTTCAAGAATCGTATGACGGTTGTCCAGTTCTTCTGCGGTCTGGAGTCCTTTTTCTGTCAGAGTGATAGCCTGACGGGCAGTGTAATTTACAAAACCTTCTTCGGAAAGATTTTTGACGGCTTCGGTGACTGAAGGCATTTTGACCTTGAGTTTCGAGGCTATGCCTTTAGTCGTTGCCGAACCGTGTTCCTTGCAGAGATCATAGATGATTTCAAGATAGTTCTGGCGCTTCAGGGAAATCGCTTTTGTTTTGTCTGGCATCATGACCTCTCAATTACTTGTTAATCAGTCGTATTTTATAGACTGCCGAATAAAAATTCCAGGCGCAAAAAGTCTTTTGATGAAAAAATTACGCCTGACGCATCATATCACGTTCGGATCTGGCTCTTCTCGACATAAGATCGTAGACGGCTTTTTCCGAATTCTTGTTCTTGTAAAGAACCTCATAGACCTCATTGATGATAGGAGTTTCGGCACCGCATTTCTGCGAGAGCTGCCAGGCGCTTTCAGATGTTCTTACGCCTTCGGCGACGACCATGCCCATTTCCTTCAGGATGACGTCGAGAGTTTTGCCGCGTCCGAGTTCCTCTCCGACATGACGGTTGCGGCTGTGGCCGCTTGTGCATGTCACAATGAGGTCTCCGATGCCGCTGAGTCCTGAGAAAGTCTCAAAGCGTCCGCCGAGAGCGATTCCGAGTCTTGCCATTTCGGCGATTCCGCGCGTCATGAGGGCGGCTTTCGGGTTGTCGCCGATCTTCATTCCGTCGATGACTCCGGCAGCAATGGCGAGCACGTTTTTCAAGGCTCCGCCAAGCTCTACGCCGACAACGTCGTCCGTTGAGTAGACTCTGAAGGTATTGTTGATGAAAAGCTGCTGGACTTCAATGGCGAATTCTTCATCCTTGGAAGCTGCGACTACGGCGGTGGGAAGGTTTTTGACGACTTCTTCCGCATGGCTTGGACCGGAGAGAGCGGCATAACGGCAATCTTCGCCGAGCAGTTCCGCGCAGATTTCACTTACTCTCTTGAGTGTTCCGTTTTCGATACCCTTTGCAACGTTGATGACTGACTGTTTCTTGATATCAAAACAGGGGGCAAGTTTTTCGATTGTTCCGCGGGCGTACTGAGAGGGGGATGCCATGACAAAGTAGTCTGCATTGGCAGAGGCTTCTTCCATGCTGCCTGTGATTGTGAATCCTTCGGGAAAGATTGCATCGGGGATGAACTTGTGATTGCGTCCCGATTTTTTCATTTCGTCGATATACTGAGGGAAGGGGCCCCAGAGTGTGACCTTGTGTCCGTTCTTGTGGAGCAGGAGAGCTAGAACAGTTCCCCATGCGCCGTCACCGAGTACAGCTATCTGTGCTTTCTTGTTCATTCGGCCTTCTCTTCCGAGCTCGACGGTTTGAATCTGTTTTCAGTTCCGTTGAGCAGTCTTTTTATATTGTCAATGTGTTTAATTATCGCGATGAGAGCGAGGATAAGGAGCAGGACTACAGTAGGTTTCTCCGTGCTGACGCTGCCTGTCATATTGAAGAAAATCGCGCTGAAAGGAAGAGTAAGCGCCGCAGCGATGCTTGCGACGGAAACATAACGTGTCAGATAGAACATGCCGACCCAGACAATGGCGCCGCTGATGATGGAAAAGGGTGCAAGAGGGATGATTGCTCCTGCAATTGTCGAAACTCCTTTGCCGCCTTTAAAGGAGAGAAAAACAGGCCAGATGTGTCCGGCTGTCGTGGCGAAGGCGGCAAGCATCGGACTTATGAAGGCAGTTTCCGGAAGCACTGCTTTTTTCAGGAGAATTACGCAGATCAGAACAGGAATGAGGCCTTTAAGGAAGTCGCAGGCAAAACATACGCGGCCCCATCTCTTGCCGAGTACGCGTCTGACGTTTGTTGCTCCGATGTTGCCGCTGCCGTGCTGGCGGATATCGATATT
>JAKJHH010000188.1:0-300 GCA_022703965.1 Verrucomicrobiota bacterium | reverse complement strand
GCCGATCAGATAGGCCGCCACGATTGTCGCGATGTATATGGAAATATCGACTATGGACATTTTTAAGCTTCTTTCATGTGGATATATTAAGTCAAACACATTATATTCAAGAATTCCGGACAGATAATTTGTCATTGTTCGGGTGGAAAATCAAACTTTCAATAAGACTTTTACTGGATTAAGAGAGGATTTCCCGATGGGAATAAAAGGAAGACTTATAGCGGCATCGAGCTCGAATTCGCCGGACATACTTTATGCAAGTTCCTTCAGCGCGCCAGATCTTTTCATATACTTTGCGGC
>JAKJHH010000187.1 GCA_022703965.1 Verrucomicrobiota bacterium | reverse complement strand
GTAGAGTTCATCGCCTAATTCTACCGCTTCAAAGCTGATGCCGCGAGTCCCAGCTAATTATTCATACCATCTCCTTATGTATTTAATTATGCGATTGAAGGTTTTCTTTTATTTTTGACCGTATCATAGGCGACGTCACGTATGAGAGCCGCATATTCCGAGCTGAGACCAGCCGGTTTGAAACCATTTTTTCTGATATCGATATGTGGAAAGAAGAACTGACGCCAAACCAGTGCCGCCAGAAGACGTCCTGCCGCATTCGCGTGATGATCGTAAATCAGCTTACGTTCTCCGGTTGCGGCATCTTTGTCCCAGATCCAGCCGATACAGAGCGCATTTGTCTGATCGGGAAGCTCAGGGAATATACATGTGTCCTTGTCAAAATCAGGCTCTGGAACAAAGAGATGTCCAGGCTTTTCTCTGAGTATCTGGAAGGCATCACCCACGGGGATGATTCTGAGTCCGCCGAGCTCCTGTGCTATCGTTGCGTAGGCTTTGTTGAGTCGTCTGTACATTTCAGCCTGATCAAGATTCTGCGGAATGAGACGCGGATTATCGACTCTGTCCGCCCATGTTTCGTGAATAATGATTTCTGATTCAGGACGGTACTTCTTTATGAAAGCCACGAGTTCGGCAGCATAAGGACGGAAACTGTCGATATATGCGCTTTCATGACTGACCTGTTGAATGGTTATATATTTCCACTTATAAGCAAGCAGCATTGGTTTGAGCCCGTAGATGCCCGGCTCGATATATTCAGGATTATTGTAGCAGCGGAATTCCGGATTTTCAGGATCGGCCTCATTCCCTTTTGCCAGACGCAGATGTTTTTCCAGTGAACAGCCTCCGATATCGGCCTGTGTGACCTCGAAGGAATTTTCGGGATCGTATTTATTGATCAGCTTGCGATAGAGATTGGCATCTCTTGTGAAGCTGTTTCCTATGGAGAGAACTTTTTCTGTCATCTTTTCCTCTGTTTTGCGGATACAGATTATCTGCGTCCTGTTAAGAATTTTCATGACAGTATAATTTTCTCATGAAACAGAGGATTCTGCAATATCAAGATCAGCTTGATTTTATGATAATAAATCATGCAACTATAACTATAAGTTATAGTTTTTTAAATAATCATAATCTGACTTTATTGGATTCTTGAGCGTATTGTAAGCTCAGTAATTGCTGTGTCCGAAGACGTCGTCTTTGTTGCTGCTGAGTTCCTAGTAACGCACCGTGTCGACATGTCCGTCAATGCGTGAAGTGTTGACGGTGGCGTTATGACGCGGATCTCCAATTGTACATGCGACTGTCCAGTCCCAGCAGAATGGACATCTTAAATCCGGTTGTGTGGTTCCTGTAGCCCGTAGTATGGAATCGGCCATGAGGACTATCGAAGACGGTCTTTTTACAGTCGAAATCTTTACTGAACTGCTGTTGCTACTGTTCACCTGTAGATCATCTTATCAACCGAAAAAATTCGCTTGCCCTCGAAATGCTACTGGCGACAGCATATTTAGGGAACCACTTAAAATTGGCTTGAGAAAAAACTCATGTTTTTGCGGCTCAAAGCCATGATTTTACAAGTCATTGGTTAGCTCTGCTAACCAATGACGCACAAGCTCGTGGCGTTCCCCGCAAGACAGAGTTTTATTCCAAGATTTACAATTTTAAGAGCTTCCCTTTAGTAAAAGAAATCGCGATGATCAATTCGCTGGCTTTCCTTTGAGCAAATCAAAATAGCGGATCTTGAGATTTTCCTTTTCACTTTTGACTATGCCTGGAGCTTCCTGCATTTTTCCATTGATGGAAACGCTCAGTTTTTCGCATGGAGAGACAGAAGAGGGAAATTGTCCCATTGAAAGGCCAGTCGGCAGCTCGACAGAACCTGCACCGGGAATTTCAAGCTTTCTTGGCTCTTTCAAGTTGGCCCAATAGAAGACTTTTGGAGCGTAATCAGGGGATTTCCAGCGTCCTCCGCCCCAGTGCGGAGCCGGAGTTAGTTTTTCGTCGGATATGGCTATCGGATAAGCTAGAATCAGATGCTCCTGAGCCAGTTTTGGCGGAGTTCCATTCTTGTACCATGCATTGTAGTAGGCAAAAACATCAATCAGACAGTCTCCTTTGTTTGCGGAAGGCCATATGTCTGTATCTTCCCCCATGTCGTTCCAAGTCATGATATGAACTTTTTCCGTTTTTTCGGAAACGGCTTTTTCATAGAATGCATGTATGCGTTTGAAGTCAGGCTCGGTATAAGCGACTTTTCTCCAGTAGTAACCAGGGCTGATGGAAAAGTAGTAAGGCAATCCCAACGGGGTGAAAAAGTCCTTCATTTCCACCGAAGAATCTGCATTGAAGGTGGACGGTCCGGCAGGTCCGAAAGTGTAGAGGGCGTTAACACCTGTATTTTTCCAATCGCCCTTTTCGGGAATATGGACACGCATATCGGCGATGAAATAGAACTGTTTACCCTGTTTTCTAAGCTCGGAAATGACATTGCGCCATCCGCCGTCGGGAGCCGGTGCATCCTTTTCAGGAGATCTTTTGCCTGAAGAATCCGTGCCGAAGTGTATGATAGCTGGGACACCATTGACTTTCCAAAGAGAAGTCTGATCTGCAGGCAGATTATCGAGGATTCCGGCGATGACTTTGATCCATTCCTGCGTATTGAGTGCGTATCCTTTCGGGTATTCTCCGGAATAGTTCTGAACATCGATGAAAATGCCGACTTTCATATTCAGCTCTTTTGCGGCCTTAAGCCATTCCAGAAAGCTCATATAATGACTCGTCGGACTGTTTGCGTAACTCAGCGGTTTTGAGGGATCGTAATCAGGCATGGGAAGGGAATCGTAAAGCACGACGTCAATTCCTGCGGACTTCATGATTTGCAGTTCTTCAAATGCACCGGCATAAACGATTTTCATGAATTCAGGACTGCCTATTTCAGGTATAGCAGCCGGAAGATTCAGGCGATTTATGGATAAAGGATAATTCTGTCCGTTCTTTACCGTCTTCGCATACTTGTAACCGTCATTCATCCATAGTCTGTTTCCGTTGAACTGTCCAATCGGACTGTACCAGTTAACCATAGTAGTAATGACTTCCCCGCATGAAACAGGGAGAGCAAAGGAGAGCATTAGAGCAGCAAGAGACAGTGATTTCCAGTTTTTCATTAGCAAAAGATCCTTTCCGCACCGTAAGAGGTGAACTTATTTCGTTGTTGAAAAGTAGTAATCCACTATTGAAGCGTTTATCGCAAGCTTATTGTAATTCTCAAAAGAAACATGTCCGTCAATAAAGCCGATATTGACCTGTTGTCCACTGTGACGCATCGCAGGCTGTTGAGCTCCGCCCGGCCAGGAGGTTACATATGGAGGACTAAAGGCTATCCAAGTTCCGTTATGAGTTGAATATCCAGGGTTCCAGCAGTCGCCGATCAGAAAGGTTTTTGAGGGACTTCTTACTCCGCTCAGGCGCTTGCATCCTGAAATGGATGCGTATGGAAGCACAGAATCAGCGACTCCGTAACCGCTGCCCCAAGCGAGTTCGGCAGACGATACGGATGGACATTTCCATGCGCTGGAGCCGCTTTCACGCATGTTTCCATCTCTTTCTATGAACCACTGTTTCACAGGAACATAAGCGGATACCATGTTGGTGTACCACTTATAATACTGATCGGCTCCGCTTGTATAAAAATTCAATGGAGGCAGGTAATCGGTGTTATCGCCTGCGTACATGACGAAACCTCCGGCAAGCTGTTTGAGATTGCTTTTGCATGAGAGAGATTTTGAGGCTTCCTTGGCACGGCTCAAAGAGGGCAGAAGCATTGAGGCTAGAATGGCGATAATCGCAATCACAACCAAAAGTTCGATGAGAGTAAAAAGCCTTTTCACAGTGATTCTCCTCTATGTTAAATTAACTTTTTCAGGCTGTCACCTGCCCTGTATTGCGACTCAACAAGCAGGCATTGAGGCGGAGCCTGAGGATTTTTCAATCTGAATTCAATGGCCTGTAAAGCTTTTTCAGCATGTTCTCTCAGTGATTTATATACGCAATTAATCATAGGACGATAGAAACACGCTTCCTGACGATCTCCCATGGTTATGATAGAGATATCGTCTGGAACTTTCATTCCAAGATCGTGAAGCGCAGCCATCGCTCCCCATACAAGAGAATAATTTGTAACAATGCCCGTGAAGCGGATATTGTTTCTGCCTTCCTTCATAAGAAGATCATATATAACTTGATGAGGCATTATGTAAGGAGGTACTTTTACGTTGTAAATCATGCTGTCCGGTTTTTCTCCCGGATTTTCCTTCTCGTACCATTCTCTCCAGTATGACGCCTCAAGCTCTTCCGGCAATCCCTGCCCTGGATTTATTTCCTGCATTATGTAAGCGACTTTCCTGTGTCCGGCTTCCTTGAATTTATCGAGTGCGGTTTTTATAGATTCAACAGGAGTTCCGAGGACGGAGTCGATTCCAAGTATGTTTGCAAGAACTCCTATGAAAATGACCGGCTTTTCATATGAGCTGAAGAGCCTTTTCTGATATTCAGGCATCATTGATACTGTTACAGGAGGAACCACAATTAGTGCATCACAGCTTTTCCAGGCATCCTCCATCACCTTGTCTTCCCAGAAGCGGCAGAAAAAAAGTTTTGGATGCCATCCATTTTGTTCGGCAACATAACTTGCATGGATCATAAGATCTGATATTTCAGGAGAGTTCCAAGTCGGACACAGTATCCCTATTACTCCATTGAGTTTGTTGCGTGAGATATCCTTCCTGACAAAGGTGCCGACTCCGGGCTGACGTTCAAGATAATTTTCGGACACCAGTTCGCTTACGGCTTTCCGAATCGTCATGTAACTTGCTCCGAAGCGTTCCGGAAGCTCGCGTTCAGGCGGGAGCATTGAACCGCGGGTGAAATTATTCAGCCTGATCTGCTGAAGCAAAGCTTCCTTGACCATTGTGACTTTTTTTCCGCTGCCGCTTTTATTCATATCATCTATCCTTATTTTGCATCTGCCTCTGAAGATAATTATATAGCACTGCGCTATAAAAGACAACTGTAAGATATAATTTTTTTAGAAAAACTTATAAGTTTTCTTAGAGCGATGAAAGATGCGGGACTCAGAATGCAAACAGACTTACGACGCTAAAAGATAGCTTTGACGGATAAATGACGGATAGATATAAATCTTTGAAAATAAAGATACAAAATAAAAAACTGCCATCGGACATTTAAAGTCTGACGGCAGTTTGACGGAAGCTTGAAGAGTTGCTCAGGAACGATGTTTTTCCTCGGATTTATGAACCGGGATAGAAACAATGAACTCGGCTCCTTTGCCTTCTTCGCTGATGACTTCTATCATACCGCCGTATTTTTTGACGGTACTCATGCAGGAGTGCAAGCCGAAACCATGACCTCCGCCCTTTCCCTTAGTAGAGAAACCGAAGGAGAAGAGTTTGGCTTTGGCTTCCGCTCTGATACCGGGACCGTTATCCTTGATCTTGACTACAGAGAATTCGGAACCGTTGATCACTTCCTTGTCATGATAAACTGAAATTGTGTATTCTTTCCCGGGAATATGTTCCATATCAATGGCTTCCACGGCATTTTTGATAAGGTTCATAAAGACCTGTGTCATCATTGAGGAGTCGACAAGCACTTCAGGAACGGAATCGGAAATGGCTGTACTGATTTTGACACCGCGCTTATTGAATGTTTCCTCAAAAATTTTGATTGAAGAATCGAGGATGCGGTTGATCTGCGTAAGATTTTCAGTGCCGAGCTCTCCGACAAAGCGCTGCTGAAGCTCAATGATCTCGCTGATGTGGTAGAGCTTATGAGATAGAGATTCGAGCTGTTTGGCAGCTTCTATGCCTCTAGTTACCGAGTGTTCAATGAGTTCCTTTATAATATCGAGGAACTGACTTCCGACCGGATCAGCCTTAAGGAAGTCACCTATGCTGCCGGATTCGACATTGGCTTTAAGCTGCGGAATAATTTCGTCGAGAATGAATTTTTCAGGTGTTTCCTCCTGTTTGACGCCGAGTTTTTCCTGAAGTTCCTGAACAGAAAGCTTAGCGACGGTAACCGCATTACCGATATTGTGGATGATACCTGTCGAAACCTGTACCATACCTTCTTCACGTGCGGACTGGAGACGTTCTTCATATTCCTGACGTTCACGGAAGACTCGAATGACCTCAAGACTCAAGGACGCAAGTTCAGCGAGACGGACAAGATAAAGACCATCTTCCTCATCCAGCGAATGAGAGTCGAATTCGTTTTTTGATGCCACAATTATACAGGCTTTTACAGTTGTTCCGATTTTGATGGGAGCAATCAGAAGACGGGGAGCCTCTCTGGATATCTTCTGAGGAAGCCATATCGGAACGCTGTCCTTGAAGAAGGCATAGCCTTTGCTGCCGCACATTTCATCAAGATCATTGTCGGAAAAGTTCATTTTCAATCCCTGGAAAAACTCTGTATGCTTCTTGGTATGAGCCATGAGCTGCTGTTCGACCTGAGGAGGCACCTCTCTGAGCGGGGGAAAAATTCCGGCGACGGAGCAGCCGTAAAACTGTCCGTCATCGCCGCAAACGAGAGACGCACCGCCTTCGCCTTTGAGCGTACGGACAACGTATTCTGTGAATCGTGAAAGAAATTCCTTATCGCTTGTTCCGATGATGACCGCGTCGCGTGAAAGAGTCAGGATGTCGGCAGTGGATTCACGCTCTTTGGCAATGTTTCTGCGAAGCGCGTGTCTTTTACGGTTGGCGACGACGAGCATGGTTCTCTGGACAATGGAGGTAATGACAAGAATGATAATGACGGACACAAGAATTATAATCATCGGACTTTCTCCTTAACAAGCTTTCTTTCCAATAAGTTCGGCGGCGCTGTACGAGCTTCTGACCAGAGGAGCGCATGCGGCGGCTTCAAAACCTTTTTCGAGCGCGAATTTTTTCCATTCCGCGAATTTTTCAGGACTTGGATAGCGGTCAAGTTTCCAGTGATCCCGGGAAGGCGGAAGGTACTGCCCTATAGTCAGAATTCTTACACCCGCATCGTATAAATCGCAAATGCTTTTCAGAATTTCGTCGTCAGATTCTCCCATGCCGACCATTATGCCGGATTTGATTTTAACGGAGTTATTGCTGATTTCGGAAGCGTAACGCAGAACTTTGAGTGAGTTTTGATATGTTGCCTTTGAGCGTATGGAACTGCTGAGACGCTCGACAGTTTCGAGATTGTGATTGAATACTTCAATGCCGGAATGGATTACTTTTTCAAGAGAATTCCTTTCGCAGTTGAAATCCGGAGTGAGGACTTCAACTCCAATTCCCGGAACTTTTGCTTTTAGCGCCTTTACGGTGTCGACAAAATGGGATGCTCCGCCGTCAGGAAGATCGTCGCGGGTGACGCTGGTAATGACGGCATAGACCAGATTCATGCGTAAAACGGCCTCGGCAAGTCTTGACGGTTCTTCAGGATCCGGAAGCGGCAAGGGAGCTTGTCCGTGATTGACAGCGCAGAAACGGCAGTTTCTGGTGCATGTGTTGCCGAGGATCATGAAAGTCGCGCTGCGCTTGTGCCAGCACTCACCTAGATTCGGACAGTTGGCGCTTTCGCAGACAGTATTGAGCTGAAGTCCGTCAATAAGACTTCGGAGTTCTTTTCTTCCGCTTCCACAGTGAGCTTTTACGCGAATCCACGGCGGGAGAGCCGGACGGAAACGCGCAGCTTTCTCAGGGCTTGGAGACGACGAGACAGGCATTTGCACCGCCAAATCCGAAACTGTTGCTGAGTGAATGTTGTATAGATACGTTTTCGCGAGTAGTTCTTACAAGATCAGCCCATGCGAATTCATCCTCGGGA
>JAKJHH010000186.1 GCA_022703965.1 Verrucomicrobiota bacterium | reverse complement strand
CTCTTCATAGGGAGGTAATTCAATGAAATCCTTTGATGTAGCCAGAAATTCTTCAGAAGATTTTTTACCGCAGAACCTTACAGTCCCTCGAATACCTTCAAGAGGACTTCCAGATGAAAGTCTGTCCATGATTTCGGTCAATGCTCTTTCGCCCATTCCGTAGACCAGAATATCGGCCTTGCTGTCAGTTATCACGCTTGGACGAATCTTATCCTGCCAGTAATCGTAATGAGCTATGCGCCTTAAACTTGCCTCCATCCCGCCGAGAAAAACAGGAAGTCCGGGAAAGGAAGCCTTCACAAGCTGTGTGTATACGACAGTCGCCATTTGAGGACGCATGCCGATTTTGCCTCCGGGCGCGTAGGCATCATCTTTTCTGTAACGACGTCCGGCTGTATAAATGGAAAGCATTGAATCCATGTTGCCGCCTGTAACTCCTGCGGCGAGAAGCGGACGTCCAAGGCGCTTCAGGCAGTCCGGATTCTTCCAGTCAGGCTGGGCTATTATTCCGGTTCTGTAACCGAGGCTCAGAAGAACGCGTCCTACAACGGCAATCCCGTAAGAAGGATGATCGACATAAGCGTCGCCGGTGACGAGAAGCACGTCTATATCAGTCCAGCCGAGCTTTTTCATTTCCTCCCGGCTCATCGGGAGATATTCGGCATTTAGCGGAGGGCGATTCTTATTGTTTTCCATAGTATAAAGTCGTTTTCTGCCAGATAGTTCAGACGGGGAATTTACAGGAAAAAAACGAATCTTCAAGGGAGACTGCCGATTCCTTCCGCAAAGAGTCTCATATTTTTTGAATAAAAAGGACTTTCGGGTTATATTCATTGAAAATATACCCGGAGCTTTTAATGGCGGACTTCATCAAATGCGCTTCATGCGGAAAAAATCTGTCGGTGGACGTTGAAAAAACTCTGGCCTTGTGTCCGGCCTGCGGGTCTCCGTTTTCCGCTTCACTACAGAAGGACAGACGTCTCGGCGACTACCTTATAAAAGAGCGGCTCGGAACCGGCGGCATGGGAGAAGTCTTTCTCGCCGAACAGATCTCAATGCAGCGTCCTGTTGCCCTGAAAGTCCTGCCCTCCTCGCTCACAAACGACAAACTTTACATGGAGCGTTTTTTCAGAGAAGTCCGTATGCTCGCACAAATTGACCACCCCGGAGTAGTCAAAGCATATGAGGCCGGCATGGATAACGGAGTCTGTTTCTTCTCCATGATGCTTGTCTCAGGCAAAGACATCAAAAAGATGATTGACGCAGGACGAAAGTTCTCCGAAGAGGAAATGTTGAAAACCGCAATCGCCGTTGCTGAAGCACTGAAATGTGTATGGCGACGTCACAAGATCATACATCGCGACGTAAAACCGGCAAACATTATCATTGACAACGAGAATAACGTGCGTCTGATGGATCTTGGTATTTCGCGCAAAGAATCTGAAAACACCGATCTCACAACCTCCGGCGGCATGGTCGGCTCCCCATCGTACATCAGTCCGGAACAGGCGAAATCAGAAAAAACGCTCGACTGCCGGGCAGACATATATTCCCTTGGCGCAACATGTTATCACATGCTCGCCGGAGAAGCTCCGTTTCAGGGGCCTAACGCCATGGCAGTAATCTCCATGCACCTGACAGAGACAGCGCCCGATATCACCGGAAAACGCCCGGACATCTCAAACAGAAGCGCCGGAATGATAAAGAAAATGATGGCGAAAAAGAAAGAGGAGCGCTTCAAGGACTGGGACGATTTTCTGGACTACGCCGAAGAAAGTCTTGCCTTGCTGAAGATTACAAGCGAACTCAGAAATGAAAGCATCACGCAAGCCAGAAAACACATTCTGCCTTCCGCAATTTATGCGCCTCTGATGAAGCTTGGAGTAAAACTGAAACCCCGGCGAAAAATAAGCCGCGGACGCATTGCCGCTCTTGCTGTGCTGCTTGTC
This sequence comes from Verrucomicrobiota bacterium, assembly GCA_022703965.1. Classification (GTDB taxonomy): domain Bacteria; phylum Verrucomicrobiota; class Lentisphaeria; order Victivallales; family UBA1829; genus JAKJHH01. Next base: position 6,072 of record JAKJHH010000186.1, on the reverse strand, counting down.
CTGTTTACGATGATGCTTTCAGCGATAGTGCGAAAAAGCGTAAAAGAAGAGACATTCAGAAAAAACTCCTCCATATGCGCCAACGCGCTTAGTCTTGCAGAAAATGCACCGCCAGCAAAATTCTCCGAAGCAATTTCAGCCTTGGACACTGCTCTAAAACTTGTGCCGGAGTATAGGGAGACTCTTCTGAAAGCACAGGAAAACCTTAAAGAACGGATCATTTCATATAGAAAAGATCAGCTTGTAGAGAAAATCCAGAAGGATATGCTGAGACTGCGCAGCAAGTCGGCAGACTTTGAAAAAAAGTCTGACTTCAACAGTGCTCTGGCTCTCTGGAATTCCTATAACGGAACAGGCGAATTCAAAAACAGCGAGATATTCAAAAAAGAATATGCGAGAGCATGCGAGTATCTTAAAACTAAAATATCAAACATGGAAAAAGGCATCAATGAATGAACAGCAATTTTACAATATAAGCCGTCCTTCCGCCAAACTGCTTCAATATTATATCATAAAAAGCATACTTACAGGCCCCGGAATATTTCTGATGCTTCCAGTCCTGATATGCCGCTATTATACTTTGCGTTATAAATTCGACAGCCATGGCATTTCGGTAAAATGGGGACTGCTGTTCAGGAAAGAAACTAATCTCGCCTACAGCCGCATTCAGGACATCAATCTTGTAAGCGGCGTGATTCAGCGTTATTTCGGACTCGGCGACGTTCAGGTGCAGACCGCCTCCGGCAGCGCGGCGGCGGAAATCGTCATCGAGGGGATTACGGATTTCGAGACATTACGCGACATCCTCTATTCAAAGATGCGCGGAGTCAAAAAGGACAGCAGCTCCATCGCGGCTCAGACAGACGCAGAGCATACGGATGAGTCTCTTCTGCTTCTCAAGGAGATACTCGAGGAAATGCGTTCCGTGCGCCAGCTTCTGGACTCAAAACAAGGATCAGGAGAGAAAATCTGATGTACGAAGATATCAAAAATTTCTGTTTACGACTCCTGAAAATCTCGCCGGAACCATCGGACTATCATGTGGAAGCGGCAAATGAACAGGTATTCCGTCCTGCTCCCGCTTTTTTTGCTTATCATCTCTTCGTGTGGTTTTATCAATCCTTGGGCGGAGTCCTGAGTTTGGCTATTCTTATTGTTCCAATGCTGATAGGTGTATTAAACAGTCTGGAAGTCCGCTGGCAGATGCCAATTGTCATGCTATTGCTTCTTCTCGCAGCTCTTGCAGCGCTGATATATGCAGGTTCAGCATTCATTCATGTGTGGCTGGACTATGAGTTGAGACGTTACCGCATAAGTCGAAGCGGTATAAAAGTCAGAGAAGGAGCCATAAGCATTCTGGAGACGACAATGAGCATTGCAAACATCCAGAATGTCAGCATTGAACAAGGGCCAATACAACGGGTTCTCGGCATATCGGATATCCTTATCCAGTCCGCCGGTGGCGGCGGAGGAGTCGCTCAAGCAGCCAAGGGGCTCCCAAGTCCGGACTACCATACCGTACGTTTCGCCGGAGTCAAAGATGCTGAAACCATCGCAAATGTATTGCGTGAATATCTGAAAATTTATCAGGACAGCGGGCTCGGCCACACGGAGGACAAAAGCAGTCCTCCTGCCATGACTGACAAGGACTTAAATATGATTGACATATTAAAGGGCATGAGAGACGAAGCCGTCCTTATGAGAAAAACTCTTGAAAACGCACAATAAATATATAATATTTTCCGTTTAGTTAATGTTTATGGTACGGACTGCAAGCGTCCGTCGGAGAGAATTAAAACTATGAATAAAAAATTGCTTATTGCTTCGGCACTTATAATGGCGTCATCATTTATAACAACAGATGTTCAGGCTCAACTTCTGGACAAGGTAATTAATACGGTACTGGATGAAGTAACCGGAAGCGGCTCGTCGAGCTCTAAAAAGAGCAAGAATTCACAGAGCAATACACAAAATACAAGTCAAAACGCAAATACTCAGCCCAAGACGGAGCAGAGCGGCTCAAGTCAGGTTCAGAAACCCGCAACAAGCGCTGACCCCGATGACATCTTCAACGCGAAACAGACAGTTGAAAACAGCGGTAAACCTTTCAGCAAGACTGAGTTCGGCTATTCCATAAAATATCCTGACGGCTGGAAATATGCTTTGTCCACCGAAAACACAGTATCCTTCACAAATCCGGAAGGAGAAGCCGAAATAAGCATCCAGAACATTCTTGGCTCCGCGAGCAACGGCAAATACAAGGCAATAGATGAACTCATCAAGGATCTGAAAGCTCAAATCAGCAACAGCACAGTCGCCCCCCGCTTCATTCCTGAACGTGACTATGTTCTTGGCTCGACAGCATATAAAGGCAAAGAATTCGCCGCCGAATACACGATGAACGGAATCAAATACCGTCAATGGTTTGTAGTCATTCCCAGAATGGACGGAAAAATCTTCTACTCCATATACATGCTTGTTCCGGCTGAAAGCTGGACAAAATATCTCTCCACCGGCAAGGAAGTCATAGCCGGACTGAAAATTGAAAACGACAGTCCTGCCGCCTCCACTGCAAACACAGCCACTGTAAATCCCGGAATTCTGCCAAGCACAGTAAATACCGTACAAACACAGGCTCCAGCTACAGCATCAACAGCAGTTCCCGCGGTGGAAACTGTCCAAACCAATATCAATGCAGTTCAGACAACTGCAAGCAGATCTCTTTCCAGTCAATATCAGGGAATAAGTCAGGATATCAACTGGATAAATACTTCTATCGCAGGCGAATCAAGAGCTTATCAGATAGCCCGCGACAAAATCAGAATGAACCTGAAATACAACACTGAAAACGCATATAAAAACGTAAAATGTCCGAAATGCGGTAAAGTCGGCTCCTTTGTCTTCGTAAATGATAAGTACGGCTGGCAATGTCTGGACTGCTCCTACTTTGCCGGTTCCCTGCTGAGTCAGAAGGATGAAAGCGGCAAAACGTATGGAGAACAACTCGATCTCGCCTATAAGGATTCCTGCGACAAGGTCACTCAGCTCAGGAAAAAAGGAAACGATATCTGCGCGAAAAACGGACTCGCGCCTTATTGGGATCTCAATTCGACGATGCCCTTCTCCAAGGACAACACCGCCTCGCTTCCTCAGGGAAGCTTACCAGTTGCTCAGACACCGACTCCTGCCGTGAACACGGCTGCTCCGGCATCAAGCAATACGCAAAACAACAGCTCCGGCTCCGGCATCAAGCCTCCGGATGATTTTACATTCTGAAACATAACGTAGTTAAGGATAATAAATGAAGAAGACTCTGATCTGGATTATATCGGCAGCCGCCCTCATCTCGGCTGCCTCTTACAGCGGATACACTATATATAAGAAATACAGCAGCTCCGATGCACCCGTGTTCAAAAAAACAGTGATAACAAAGGGGAATCTCCTTGCCTCAATCAGCGCGACAGGCACGGTAGAACCGGAAGAAGTTATCGACGTCGGAGCGCAGGTTGCCGGACAGATCCTGAGCTTCGGAAACGACAAGAACGGAAACAGAATCGACTACGGTTCAATGGTCGAAGAAGGAACGGTTCTAGCAAGAATCGACAACACTCTTTATGAAGCCGAAATGCTTCAGGCAAAAGCCCAGCTCGAACAGGCCAAGGCATCACTGAAAAAGGCCGAAGCCGATCTTGCCCAGAACAAAGCCAAACTCGCGCTCGCCCAAAGCGACTGGACAAGAGCTCAGAAACTCCGTCCGACTGAAGCTCTTGCGGAATCTGCCTATGAATCCTTCAAAAGCGCCTACGAAGCCGCGCTTGCCGCAATATCCGTATCGGAATCTGTAATACTTCAGGAGAAAGCAAACATCCTCCACGACGAAGCTGCACTTAAACGCACATCCAGAAATCTGGAATACTGCACAATCAAGTCTCCTGTAAAAGGCATAGTAATTGACAGACGCGTCAACATTGGTCAGACAGTCGTAGCCAGCCTGAACGCTCCAAGTCTCTTCCTTATCGCCAAGGACTTGACAAAAATGCAGGTATGGGTCGCGGTAAATGAAGCAGATATCGGAAAAGTCTATCCCGGCCAGCCGGTCAGATTCACAATCGATGCCTTTCCCGGAGAGCTCTTCAAGGGAACAGTCTCCAAGATCAGACTCAACGCGAGCATGACTCAGAACGTGGTTACATATACAGTGGAAGTCAGCACGGATAACAGCTCCGGAAAACTCCTGCCCTACTTGACAGCGAGCGTTCTTTTTGAACTCGAAAATCTGAAAGACGTTTATCTCGTTCCGAACAGCGCCCTTCGCTGGATGCCCAAAAAGCTCGATATGGTCGCACCTGAATACCGCCAGAGTTTCTCAAGCGCTCAGAGCGAAAAAGGCTCCAAGGGCAGTCAGGCAAAAGCAGCAGAGGAAAGCAATGCCTCGCAGGCACAGGACATTCAGGAACTTGCGGGCAAGAAGAAACTCGTCAAAAAGAACGGGATTCTCTGGGTTCCGGAAGGAGAAAAGCTGAAACCGCTCAAAGTAAAAGTAGGTGCTTCTGACGGCGTAATGTCAGAGATCAGCGGGGATGATGTCAAAGACGGAATCGAAATTGTGACAGGACTCCAGAGTCAGGCTCAGGCAGCGACTGAATCTGTGGCAAATCCATTCCTTCCCCAGCCCGGCAAAAACCGCCGCTGAGCAAAGAAGGCAGTAAAATGAAGCTTATAGAGCTCAAAAACATATATAAAACCTATCACCTCGGCGAAATCGACGTGCCTGTCTTGAAAGGCATATCAATTGAGATCGGACAAGGTGAATTCGTTGCCCTGATGGGAGCATCAGGCTCAGGCAAAAGCACTCTCATGAACATACTAGGCTGTCTCGACAGACCCAGCGAAGGTGAATACTGGCTGGACGGAGAAGAGCTTTCAAAGGCATCCTCCGACAGAATGGCGCAGATCAGAAACAAGAAGATCGGCTTTGTCTTCCAGAGCTTCAACCTGCTGCCTAGAACCAGCGCACTGGACAACGTAATAATGCCGCTTGCCTACACGGCGGAGCATTTGAACGACAAACAAATGCGTCAGCGCGGCATGGAAATGCTGAAGCGCTTCGGACTGGAAACACGTTATCATCACGAACCGTCACAACTCTCCGGCGGCCAACAGCAGAGAGTCGCCATATCGCGGGCGCTGATAAATAATCCGCCCGTGATCTTCGCCGACGAGCCGACTGGAAATCTGGACTCGAAAACCAGCGAAGAAGTCCTTGAAATGTTCAAGCGACTGAATAGAGATGAAGGCATAACAATCATCCTTGTCACTCACGACGATGAAGTCGCGCATCATGCAAAACGAGTCATACACATCAAAGACGGCATGATAGCGGACGGCATCTACAACACTCACAACGCGGAGACAGCAACATGAAGGCTCACCGCACAATCAAAAATGCTTTCCGTGCACTCCGCCGCAATCCAATGCGGGCAATGCTGACAACCCTTGGTATTGTCATCGGAGTCGCAGCTGTCATCGCTATGATGGAAATCGGCAAAGGCTCATCCGAAGCGCTCAAAAAAACCATTGAAAGCATGGGCGCAAACAACATAATGATATTCCCCGGAAGCGCAGCCAGCGGAGGCGTAACCTTCGGCGGTGGCAGCACAATGACTCTGAAACCACAAGACTACGAAGCAATCGTCAGAGAATGCTCGGCAGTCAAATATGCGGCTCCTATCGTCAGAGCTCGCACACAGGTCATATACGGAGGCCGCAACTGGATTCCCGCGAATATATACGGTACAACACCGTCTTTTCTGGATGTCCGTGACTGGGAGCTTTCGGAAGGTGAAAGTTTCTCGGATCGCGATGTAGTCAATGCCTCCAAAGTCTGCATACTTGGTCAGACTCTTGTCCGTGAACTCTTTCTCGGTGAATCCCCTGTCGGCAAAGAGCTCCGCATCAAAAATGTGACCTTCAGAGTCATAGGAGTCCTTTCAGCCAAAGGAGATGGTATGAATAATTAGCTGGGACTCGCGGCATCAGCTTTGAAGCGGTAGAATTAGGCGATGAACTCTA
>JAKJHH010000185.1:7769-8024 GCA_022703965.1 Verrucomicrobiota bacterium | reverse complement strand
GAAATGAAATTGAGGTACTGAACTCAACTGACACTTCCTCCATGACTCATACAGCTACAAACTGGAGCAGAAAATCAATAAGCTCCAAAACCCATACGCTGGCTCCTGTAAATGCCGCCCCCAAAACACAGTCAATTCAGAAGAGCAGACTTAAGGCAAAAATACTGATGGCGGAAGACAATGAAGCCAACCGTATGCTTGTTGAAATGATGTTGCAGAATGTAAACTGCACTCTTGATTGTGTCCCTGACGGGT
>JAKJHH010000185.1:0-7673 GCA_022703965.1 Verrucomicrobiota bacterium | reverse complement strand
TGACGGCTATAGTGTTCTGAGAAAAATACGTGCGGATAAAAAATACGATTCCATGCCGGTAATTGTCCTGACCGCTTATCTTGAAGAAGGCGACAAGGAAAAACTGATTGCACAGGGAGCAAACAGCTGTATATTGAAGCCGGTGAACCTTGACGAAATTTTGAATGCTCTGAGAAAATATTCATCAGTATAAAGGGGTATTACAATGATTTTAAGGACGCTCGCTCTCTCGCTTCTTCTGGCTGGAAGCATGCTTTCCGCCAGAGACATCACAACCAATGACGGGATCACTTACTACAACGTGGAAATTGCCGGAGTGAATCCGAATTCGCTACAAATTTTATCAGCCGGTAAAATAGTGGATATTCCTTTTTCATCCCTGCCCCAGTCGGTAAAAGACGAGTTCGGTTACAGCGCCAGCCGGGATGCATCGTTTCAGTCATCCGTTTCAGATGTGACGACACAACAGGATTCCAACGCCCCCACACCATATGCCGAACAGGATAATCCGCCGCAGTCGGAACCTGGCGCACCTCAAGGCGACTCCTTTGCGCCTCCACCGCAGGAACAGCAGCCCCAAACTCAAACTATAAACATTGACGATGGCGGCGGAAATGTCTACCCTGTTGCATATGCGGCCCCCTACTATTACAATAACGCCTACTGGTATAACTGGCACAATCACTGGTATCCATATAACAGACACGGCTGGACCTATTACGGTGGTCAGTGGAACCACTGGCATGAGGGGCACCGTTTCTGGTACAACGGAAAATGGCATTATGCAAATCCTAATCACGGGGAATGGTATCATGGCAAATGGTATCCCCATCCGCACGGATTGCTTCATCCTGCCCCGAAGTATGACGAACATGCCCGTAAAGAACAGGAACACAGAAACGAAACTCACGGCGGTTCTTACTATCATGGCGGCGGTGGCGGACATCGTCGTTAAAAACCACTGTTCTCAAATAAACTGCAAGCTTTTCTGCTTTTCGACACTTTAAAATGACCGGAACACTGCTATAGTACGTTTTCGGTCTTATTTAAACGCGTTTAAATTTATTACAGAAACAACTTGCAGTACTTATGGAAATCAGAAATGTAGCTATCATCGCGCACGTCGACCACGGCAAAACAACGCTCGTCGACCAGATAATCAAACAGTCAAAGCTTTTCAGAGACAATCAGGAAATGCACGAATGCTTCCTGGACAGCAACGATCTGGAAAGAGAACGCGGCATCACGATTCTCGCAAAAAACATCAGTGTCCGTTACAACGATATCAAAATCAACGTTATCGACACCCCCGGTCACAGTGACTTCGGCGGACAGGTTGAACGAGTTCTGAATATGGCGGACGGAGTGCTTCTTCTCGTGGATGCAGCTGAAGGTCCGCTCCCGCAGACACGTTTCGTTCTTGACAAGGCTCTCAAGCTTAACCTCAAGCCTATAGTTCTCATCAACAAAATCGACCGTCCTGATGCAAGACCTCAGGAAATCCATAACAAGGTTTTTGACCTTTTCGTTGAGCTTGATGCAAACGAAGAACAGCTTGACTTCCCGCTTCTTTACGGCAGCGGACGTGAAGGCTGGGTTGTTGCAGACCTCAAGGATCCCCGCAATTCAATGCTTCCGCTCATGGATGCGATCATCAAGTACATCCCGGCTCCGAAACAGCTTGAAGGCCCGGTTCAGGTACAGGTATCCACCCTTGACTACTCAGACTATGTAGGCCGAATCGGAATCGGTCGAGTATATCGCGGCACTCTTGCTCTCGGCAAACCGATTGTGCAGATCAAACGTGATGGAAAAGTCTGCCAGGCACAGCTCAAACAGCTCCTGACATTTGAAGGCATCAACAGAAAAGAAACCAACGAAGTCCAGTGCGGAGACCTCTGCGCAATCGTCGGTATCGAAAGCATCGATATAAGCGACACCATTTCCGATGCTGAAAAACCTGAAAAAATGCCTCCGATCGCAATTGACGAACCCACAATCTCAATGATGTTCAGAGTCAACGACTCGCCGCTCTACGGTCAGGAAGGCAAGCTCATCAGCAGCCGCCACATCAGAGAAAGACTATTCAAGGAAGCAGAAAGAGACGTTGCTCTCAGAGTTGAAGAAACCTCATCAGGCGACGCATTCAAAGTCAGCGGACGCGGCGTGCTCCACCTTGCTATTCTTATTGAAAACATGCGTCGTGAAGGCTATGAACTTACAGTTTCACAGCCGCACGTCATCTATCACATGAACGAAGGCCGCAAAGAAGAGCCGATAGAAATTCTCTCAGTTGACCTCCCGGAAGGTTCAGCCGGAAAAGTCATCGAACTTGCCGGAGTCCGTCGCGGCGAAATGGTTCGCATGGAATCACATGGAAACAGACAGCTTGTCGAGTTCAATATTCCGACACGCGGTCTTATCGGGCTCAGAAGCAAAGTCATGACAGCCAGTGCCGGCGAAGCGATCATGTCTCACCGTTTCACTCACTACGCCCCCTGCAAAGGTGATATTCCGCAGAGAATCAACGGAGTCATGATAAGCATGGGACAGGGCAAAGCCGAAGCTTATGCGATTGATGCGCTCCAGCTTCGCGGCACATTCTTTGTATCTCCCAACGAAATGACCTATGAAGGAATGATCCTCGGCGAACATTGCAAGGAAGGCGACCTCGAAGTCAACGTTCAGAAGAGCAAAAAACTCACGAACATGCGTGCGGCCGGATCAGATAGAAACCTCAAGATTGCCCCGGCTCAGAAAATGAGTCTTGAAGAAGCTCTTGAATACGTTGCTGCCGATGAACTTGTGGAAGTAACTCCTCTTAACGTTCGTCTCAGAAAGAAATACCTTTCAGAAATTGAACGCAAGAAAATGCGTAACAAGGCTCTTGAGGAAGAATAATTCTTCTTCCTGTGCGGACGGATATTGATGATTGATTTTCAGAATGTCTCAAAGCACTTCGGAACGCAGGACGTCCTGAAGAATGCTTCTTTCAGGATAAACTCCGGTGAACAGATCGGACTCGTAGGCCCCAACGGAGCCGGCAAGAGTACGATATTCAACCTGATCACCGGAGAGATCCAGCCGGACTCCGGCTTGATCAGCTTGCAATCGCAGATCCGTATCGGATATCTTCATCAGCATATCGGTGTAGGCGGTTCGGACATTCCGATCGTCGATTATACAGCCGACGCTATTGCAGAACTCCCGATTATCCGCACTCAGATTCACGAGATCGAGCAGTCTCTGGCCTCTGGAACTCTTTCTGACAAGGAAAAAATCGAAAAACTTGAAGAGCTCGGACATCTTCAAACGAAATTCGAGCATCTGGACGGCTATAATCTAAAGCCCAAAGCCGAAGCCGCACTCTCCGGACTTGGCTTTAATGTCGCTGATTTCAAGCGTCCTTTAGGCTCCTTCAGCGGCGGCTGGCAGATGAGAGCCAATCTCGCTAAAATCCTTATTTCCGAACCAGATATTCTTCTCCTTGACGAACCATCAAACTATCTTGACCTGCCGGCAGTTGAATGGTTGCAGAAATTTCTGAAATCATTTCAGGGCACAATAGTGCTCATCTCACACGACCGATACTTACTGAAAACCTTGACAAATATCATAATCGAGGTTAACTCAGGGATTGTCACACGCTACGCAGGCAACTATAATTATTACGTGCAGGAACGTCAAAATCGTCAGGATCAGGCGGAAGCGGCCAAGAAGAATCAGGATAAGAAACGCGAACACATGGAGCGTTTGATTGACAAATTCCGGGCAAAAAGCTCAAAAGCGTCTCAGGTTCAAAGCTGGATCAAGAGTCTGGATAAAATGGAAGAGATCGTCCTGCAGGAAGACCTGCACTTCACAGGCACAATCCGCATTCCCCCTGCTCCGCCTTCGGGCAATGAACTTCTTCGCATCGACAGCATGAATTTTTCTTATGACGGAAAAAAGTCGATTCTCTCTAACATAAATCTGCGACTGGAGCGAGGCGAAAAAATCGGAATCACCGGCTATAATGGAACAGGAAAAACAACCTTGCTAAAAATTATCGCAGGCGTAATGGAGCCGAAGGAGGGCAAACGAGTCCTCGGACACCACGCCGTATGCGGATATCAGGCGCAGGAATTTGCCGAAATCCTGCCGACGGATAAAACAGTATGGGATGTAGTCAAAGCAGCAGCTCCCGGAGATGTCCCCTCTCAGAAAATCAGGAATATTCTTGGAGCATTCGGCTTCTCAGGCGACAAAATCGACAAAACCTGCGGAGTCCTTAGCGGCGGCGAAAAAATACGTCTTTGCTTTGCCAGAATCTTTATCAATCCCCCTAATCTGCTGATACTTGACGAACCGACCACACACCTTGACATTCAGGCTCGCGAAGCGCTTCAACAGGCAATTGCCGACTACGACGGCACTGTATGCATCGTAAGCCATGATATGGAATTCATGCAGAACACAGCGACCACAATCATCGCAATGAATCCGCCGGGAATAAAAAAGTATCTGGGCAACTATGATTATTACAGAGCTAAACTTGCGGAGGATTTGCAGATGCAATCAGCGTCCGCCATCTCCTCCATGCCGGAGGAGGATGCCGACAAGGATAACCCGAAAGAAAAGCGCAAAGAGAAAGCTCAGAAACGTCAGGAAATGCTCAAGGTTAAAAAAGCTCTGGAAAAAGAGACTCATCATCTTGAATCAGAACTTGAGAAACTCGAAAAAGAGAAATTGGAATTGAGCGAAAAGCTCTCCGCCAATCTCCCCGGAACAGATTTTCCCGGCATAAGCAGACGTCTTGCAGAAATAGCCATAGCCGAAGACGATCTAATGCCTAAATGGGAAGAAAGCGCTTCCAAGCTTGAAGAGTTCAACAAGGAATACGCTAAAATTCACGAAGATTAAACAAGCAAATTTTCCGGAAATTTCGGATAATAGAAACGTCCTGCAAAATTCTTCATATCATCATAGAGAAAGAACATTCCGCTGCTTCTCAATGAACCGCCCTTTTCCAGATGTTCCGCAACCGCCTTCTGAAGAGACGTATCACGCGGAACCGTCAATGGATCAAAGACTCTCTTAAAGAAGAAGAAGAACCATATCCCCTCCATTTTCCCGGAAGCCACAGGATAGCGATAACATGAATTCGCAAACTTCACCAGATTGGCATCAGGGGGAAGAATCAGATCAAGATCAGGGCTGAAGATCCATGAGAAGCAGTTTACAGCGGCAATCTTGACATTCGGAAAATACTTGGCAAAGAAATTCTGAGCCTCCACAAAGGAATTCCGGCATATCTCTTCCGACATCCCGCCGCCGGCAGGAATGTGCATATCGAGAATCCATGAAGTTTTGTCCATAAGCTTCTTCCAGACACACTTATCTAGACATATCTGCTTCCTAAGTAGCTTACCAGATGGATGGGCAGGAAAAGCTTTGACAAAATTTTCGTCTTCATAATATGGCGCAGGCCAGTAATTTTCATCTGCATGTCTGGCGGAAGGAGCGTCACAAAAGCCTTCCGAAGTAAAAAGATTGGCGGAACTCGCAAGAGCCACAACCTGAGATGTTTCTTGGTTTCTGAATACTGTGATGTCATCGCGCTCATAGCGTTTCAAGCGAAATTCAAGACGTCCGATTCTGAAGAGTAGGCCGCCATGAATATAAGATTGCAACCACGAGAGTTGCGAAGCGTAAAGTCCGCAACGTCCATTTGAGCCCCTCTTATAGTTGCCGAAAAATGCCTGAAGTTCAAGGGCAGTGTTGCGAGTAATCTCTTCAGGAATACCAAGCTTGTGATGCCATGCCCTCATTTCCGGAATCATGCCAAGCGCAAGCAAGAGATAAAAAACTCCGGAATCCTCTCCGCTAAAATCCAGATCTGGCAAATCGAATCCCTGTTCAGCGGTAAGTCTTTCTGTGCCAAGATACATTTTCCAGTAAAGATACCAGAAAAAAGCCAGAAGATTCTTATTTGAAACAAGTATGTGGACATAACGATCCAGTGCCTTCATTCCTTCCTCAGGAATAGCCGCGAATTCGGCGGCGGCAGAATATTCAGACTTGGCTATAAATGACGGAAAAGGAAAAGGCATCAGACTCTGAATGCGGTTCCAGTCCTCCTCCTGAATATGTTTGACAAAGGATTCGGCTTTAAGCTCAAGAAAACACTGATTAAGAGAGGGAAACATCTTGCAATCTCCTGCTTTACTTGTTTAATTAAGAGACATTGGAAAAATGTCTTTTCAAGGGACATGAAACGAGAATTGGAACAATTAATGGAAAAAATCTCTGAATATCCTTTAAAACTGGAAGTAACAGCGGCAGTACTTAAAAAAAATGGCGAGTATCTGATATGTACACGTCCGCCCGGAAAAGCTGAATATGAGAATCTTTGGGAATTCCCTGGAGGCAAAATAAAGAGCGGAGAGAGTCGAGCCTCCTGTATTGAACGGGAAATTCAGGAAGAGCTTGGTTTGGAAATTATAGCTCTCGACACAATAATGACAAATGTCCATCAATATCCGGATAAGACAGTAATTCTGCACTTCATCCGCTGCATCAGCAGAAAAGAAGATGCGCTGCCGGAACCGACAGAAGGGCAGAAATACAAATATATCAAAGCAAATGATTTTGATTCGGTCAGTTTTCTTCCGGCAGACATAGCGGCAGCCGACTTTATAAAAAAAATTGAAATGACGCAATAAGTTCGAGTCGCCAGGCGTTAAAATATTAAAAGACAAGAATCATCGTGAACGAAACAGAGCTGATAGAAAGATATTTGAACGGTGATACGGAAGCGTTCTCTGTGCTCTACGAACAATACAGAAAACCCTTGTACTCGTACATAACAAGATCGCTCTCCGGCAGTTGCGGAACGGCGGCAATTGATGATATCTTTCAGAAAATATGGCTCAAGGTTGTTGATAATCTGGATAAATACAGGAATCAGGACAAATTTGCAGCCTGGCTTTTCAGAATAGCCAGGAACATGATTATAGACTATGTAAGACAAGCCAAAATCCGTTCGGTCAATACGCCCTTGCTGCCGGAAGATGATTGCGGCTCGGAACTCGAAATGATCGCGGATAACTCAAGTTGCGGAGACGCGTTGCTCAGCAATGCTGAATTTACAGAGGCTTTTGAATGCGCAGTTCAGGAAATTTCCCCTGAATTAAGGGAAGTATTCCTGATGCGGATGGATGATATAAGTTTCAAGGAGATCGCAGAGGTACAAAACTGTTCGATAAATACTGCTTTGGCAAGAATGCAGTATGCGATAAAAAATCTCTCTAAAAAACTAGGGGTATGGAAAAAGCAGAGGTGAAGATCATGAAATGCAATGAATATAGAAATATGCTGCTGGAAGGTCTTGAATCCGAAGATTTAAGCAACCATATCTTGGAATGTAAAGAATGTGCGGCCTATAAGAGTAATCTTGATCTTTTCAAAAGCGTCTGCAAGACAAATGAAAAAGATGTCCCCTCGTCGCTGGACGGGAAAATCATTTCTTATGCATCGGGACGCAATTTCAGACTCAGGAAACGTATGGTGCTAAGGATTGCATCTGCCGCAATTGCAGCCTCAATTGCTATTTGTGCAGTCGCAAGCTTCTATCTGTCAAATATTGAAGACTCAAGCAGTCCATCGTATCAGGAAATAGAACAGGTACTTGA